>NZ_JBLNKX010000003.1:0-568252 GCF_048158725.1 Flavobacterium arabinosi | reverse complement strand
AACAAATTAAAATGAGAACCTATAAAATAAAAAACAGTAGTAAACTGTTGCTTACTACTGTTTAAAAATTGTATTTTTATTTTTATTAATCCTGTATCACTATTTCAGGACTAGACACTTCATTAAAAAAAATTCCTCTAAATAATCTTGTTGATGGCACTTATTTTTTATACAATACAAATGCATTTGAACCATTAAATATTAAAAAAAAACTCACAATAAAGATATCCGGAAATGATGAAATTTATTTCAATAAAAATGAAAATTATAAATTTACGAAAATTATAAAAGGAGATAAAATAATTTTAAGTTTTGGTGAAGATGGTGAAGAAGATGGAGACTGGCATGGTGGTGGAGAAATAGTCATATCAAAAAGTCAAGTGAGATATAAGAGTCTGGATGGACCGGAAGCTAGTGAAATTAGTAATTATCAAAAAGTAAAATAAAATTTAAAAATTAGAAATAATAAAAGTCATGACATCATGAAAACTAAAAAACGCTAACTTAGGTTGGCGTTTTTTATACCCCTTTTTAACATAAACTTCTAAACTGTTCTATCGAAAGAATAAATCAAAATGGTAACTTTGCTTCCGACCATTCGGAATTTGCAAAAATTATGCTAGACAAAGACAATACCATTGAAGTTCAAGGCGCTCGCGTCCACAATCTTAAAAATATAGATATTTCCATTCCTAGGGAAAAACTGGTCGTAATTACCGGTCTTTCGGGTTCTGGGAAATCCTCCTTAGCTTTCGATACTATTTATGCCGAAGGACAACGCCGTTATGTAGAAACTTTTTCTGCCTATGCACGTCAATTTCTGGGCGGCTTAGAACGGCCAGATGTGGATAAAATCGACGGACTTTCACCAGTAATTGCCATTGAACAAAAAACGACCAGTAAAAGTCCGCGTTCCACAGTAGGAACTATCACTGAGATTTATGATTTCCTGCGTTTGTTGTATGCTCGTGGTGCTGATGCATACAGTTACAATACCGGCGAGAAAATGGTTAGTTATAACGATGAACAAATCAAAGATTTGATTATTCAGGATTTTACCGGAAAACGCATCAATATTTTAGCTCCGGTTATTCGCGCTCGAAAAGGACATTACGCCGAGCTTTTTCAACAAATTGCCAAGCAAGGTTTTCTTAAAGTTCGAGTGAATGGCGATATCCTAGACATTACTTTAGGGATGAAATTAGATCGTTATAAAACACACGATATAGAAATTGTTGTGGACCGAATGGTGATTGACGATACTCCAGAAAATGAAAAACGTTTGACTGAAAGCATCAATACGGCGATGCATCATGGGGAAAATGTATTGATGGTTTTGGACCAAGATTCAAATGAAGTACGTTTTTTTAGCAGGAATTTGATGTGTCCAAGTACTGGAATTTCATATCAAAATCCCGAGCCTAATTTATTCTCTTTCAATTCACCAAAAGGGGCCTGTGATTATTGCAACGGTTTAGGAACGGTAAACGAAATCAATACAAAAAAGATTATTCCAAATCCGAAATTATCCATAAAAAGTGGTGGATTTGCTCCTTTGGGCGAATATAAAAGTTCGTGGATTTTTAAACAATTGGAAATCATAGGAGAAAAATATGGTTTCAAATTGACTGATGCCATAGAAACCATTCCGCAGGAAGCTATGGAAATGATTTTGAATGGCGGAAAAGAAAAATTCACCATAAACTCCAAAGATTTAGGCGTTGCACGAGAATACAAAATTGATTTTGAAGGGATTTCGCATTTCATAAAAAACCAACATGACGAAAGTGGTTCAACAACTATAAAACGTTGGGCAAAGGAGTTTATGGACGAAATAAAATGTCCTGTTTGCGAAGGTTCCCGTTTGAAAAAAGAAGCGATGTTCTTTAAAATCAATGAAAAAAACATTACCGAATTGTGTGATATGGACATTTCGGATTTGACAGCTTGGTTTCTTGATTTAGAAAACCATTTATCTCATAAACAAAAGATTATTGCTACTGAAGTAATCAAAGAAATTAAGGATCGATTGAACTTTTTAATGAATGTAGGTTTGGATTATTTGGCTTTAAGCCGAAGTTCAAAGTCACTTTCGGGTGGTGAAGCACAACGAATCCGTTTGGCAACACAAATTGGTTCTCAGTTAGTTGGTGTTTTATATATTTTGGATGAGCCAAGTATTGGTTTACACCAAAGAGATAATGATAAATTGATTCATTCTCTGGAACAATTACGCGATATTGGAAACTCAGTAATTGTGGTGGAACACGATAAAGATATGATTGAACGTGCCGATTATGTGATTGATATTGGCCCAAAAGCAGGAAAATATGGCGGAGAAATTATCAGTAAAGGAACACCTGCCGAAATTCTGAAACATCATACTATCACAGCAATGTACATGAACGGCGAAATGAAAATTGAAGTTCCTGCAAAACGTCGGGAAGGAAATGGAAAATTCCTAAAACTGACCGGAGCAACAGGAAACAACCTGAAAAATGTTTCGATAGAATTGCCTTTGGGCAAAATGATTTGTGTAACCGGAGTTTCGGGAAGTGGAAAGTCAACTCTGATTAATGAGACGCTCTACCCTATTTTGAACGCCTATTATTTCAACGGTGTCAAAAAGCCACAACCGTATAAAAAAATTGAAGGATTGGAACATATCGATAAAGTGATTGATATTGACCAAAGTCCTATTGGAAGAACCCCAAGAAGCAACCCGGCAACATACACCGAAGTTTTTACCGAAATTAGAAACCTTTTTACGATGACTTCTGAAAGTCTGATTCGGGGATATAAAGCGGGAAGATTTAGTTTTAATGTCAAAGGCGGACGTTGTGAAACCTGTGAAGGTTCGGGTGTAAGAACGATTGAGATGAACTTTTTACCAGATGTTTATGTGGAATGTGAAACCTGCCAAGGGAAACGTTTTAACAGGGAAACATTGGAGATTCGATTTAAAGGAAAATCCATTTCGGATGTGTTGAATATGACAGTAGATGAAGCGGTTCCGTTTTTTGAAATGATTCCGAAGATCTATAGAAAAGTAAAAACCATTCAGGATGTTGGTTTGGGTTATATTACGCTTGGCCAACAAAGCACAACGCTTTCCGGTGGTGAAGCACAACGTATCAAACTGGCTGGAGAATTATCTAAAAAAGATACAGGAAACACGTTTTATATTCTGGATGAACCCACTACTGGATTGCATTTTGAGGATATTAGAGTGTTGATGGAAGTAATCAATAAACTAGTAGATAAAGGGAATACGATATTGATTATCGAGCACAATATGGACGTAATTAAACTGGCCGATTATATTATAGACATTGGTCCTGAAGGTGGAAAAGGCGGTGGACAACTCATTGCGAAAGGAACGCCTGAAGAAATTATAAAAATTAAGAAGAGTTATACTGCGCAGTTTTTGAAAAAAGAGTTACTTTAGTATTTGGGAGCCCTAGCCCTGATGGAAGCGGCATCCTTTCTAGTTCTGAATTTGTTTCAGGATTCTGAAACAAATTCAGAACTAGAAAGATACAGCGTACAGCAGGAAATAGCTTCAAAAAATAAGATTTAAAATATAGCATATGAGATTAGAAGATTTTGATAATGACGAGGATAAAGTAATCCAAGACAGACTGAAAAGAAAAACCTGGAATGAAATAAGAACTAATGACAGTTGGGCTATTTTTAAAATCATGGCCGAATTTGTGAATGGGTACGAAAGCATGGGACGCATAGGTCCGTGTGTGACCATTTTTGGTTCGGCTAGGACAAAACCGGAAGATAAATATTATTTGCTTGCCGAAAAAATTGCCTACAAAATCAGTAAAGCCGGTTATGGCGTGATTACTGGCGGTGGTCCGGGAATTATGGAAGCGGGAAATAAAGGCGCACATCTGGGCGGTGGAACCTCTGTGGGATTGAATATAGTATTGCCATTTGAACAACATTACAATCCTTATATTGATGCAGATAAGAACTTGAATTTTGATTATTTCTTTGTTCGAAAAGTGATGTTTGTCAAATATTCCCAAGGGTTTGTGGTGATGCCGGGTGGTTTTGGAACTATGGATGAATTGTTTGAAGCGATGACTTTAATTCAGACGAAAAAGATTGCAAAATTCCCAATAATATTAGTTGGCACCAGCTTTTGGGCCGGATTGATCGCATGGATAAAAACGGTTTTAATAGAAAAAGAAGGTACTGTAAGCGCTGAAGACATGAATTTATTTAAAATTGTCGACACCGAAGATGAAGTCGTTGATGTGTTAGATAAATTCTATAAAAAATATGATTTAACTCCGAATTTTTAATTGAAAAGCTGTCTAACCAACAGCTTTTTTATATTTTATCAGATTTTATTCCATTTTTATCCAATAATAAGTATATTTATTTTTTTAATAAATTGAGCCCCAAAAGTTGAAATCATTCTATAAAATTGCCTTTTATACCCTTGTTTTATTAGTTTCGGTAAAACAATATGCACAACATCATTCCAAAATGATTGTTGAGTTGAATCCAGCGGACAAAACATTGAATATTCAACAAGAAATCACTTTTTTCAACCAATCAGATGATACGTTGACTTCCATAGTTTTGAATGATTGGAACCATGCGTATTCTGATAAAAATACTCCTTTGGCGAAACGTTTTTCGGATGAATTTTATAGAGGTTTTCATTTGGCTAAAGAGGAAGAACGAGGAAGCACGAATAATTTAACCATTATTGATGCGAATCTACTATTCGTTTCATGGGGAAGAACAGAGAAAAATCCAGATTATATTGAAGTTAAATTAAGGGAGAAACTACTTCCAAATCAAAAAACTACTTTACATCTCACCTATATTACAAAAATCCCAAGTGATAAATTTACCAAATACGGATTTAATAATAAAGGCGAAATGAATCTTAAAAACTGGTTCCTTACTCCTGCCCGTTATGAGAACCATGATTTTATTCGAAACAGCAACAATAATTTAGATGACATTGCCAATGCCGTTTCCAGTTATGATATCGACCTGAAAACACCTGCTACTTTAGAAATTACTTCTGATTTAAATAGTAGTTTGCCAAACAAGGCAGGAAATTTTTCCAACTATAAATTGTATGGAAATAACCGAACCGATTTTAGCCTTTTTGTAGAACCAAAATCCAGTTTCATCAGTTTTAAAAATAAGAATACTGAAGTACTGACTAATCTCAAAGAAAATAAAATAAGTGCCATTCAAAAAGCGGTTATTGTTGATCGTGTGATGGATTATGTAAATACGCTTGTTGGTAAATATCCTCATGAAAAAATAATAGTTTCTCAAACTGATTATGAGAGAAATCCTTTTTATGGATTAAACCAATTGCCTTCTTTTTTAAGTCCGTTTTCGGACGAATTTATTTTCGAGATTAAATTTTTGAAAACCTATTTGAATTCCTATTTAAAGACTAGTTTATGTTTAGATCCTCGAAAAGACAACTGGATTTATGATGGGATTCAAGTGTATGCCATGATGAAATACATTGATGAAAATCATCCAGATGCAAAGATGTTTGGCAGTGTTTCTAAACTTCGATTATTAAAAAGCTATAACTTAACCAACTTAAGTTTTAATGAGCAATATAGCTATTTTTATATGTTGATGGCCAGAAAAAACCTGGACCAGCCACTTGGTGACCCAAAAAACAGTTTAATAAAATTCAACGAACAAATTGCCAGTAAATATCGTGCCGGATTGAGTTTTAGATTTCTGGATGATTATCTGGAGCATGATGAAGTAAACAATAGCATTCGCCAATTTTACGCTGAAAATAAGGAAAAACAAGTTTCGAGAACTGATTTTGAAACCATACTAAAATCGAATACCACTAAAGATATTAACTGGTTTTTTAAAACAATAGTTGGTTCACGCGAAATCATTGATTATAAATTTATTAATGTTACAAAAACGAAAGACAGCATTACTTTTTCAGTAAAAAACAAAACCAATGTTCTGGTTCCGGTTCCGGTTTATGGAGTAAAAAAAGGGGAAATAGTTTTTAAAAAATGGCTTGACGCCAATGAAACAGACAGTACTTTTACCATTGGAAGAAAAAATGCAGATAAAATCATTTTAAATTACAATAATGAAGTTCCAGAATACAATTTAAGAAATAACTGGAAAAAATTGGAAGGTTTTTTTCCAAATAATCGTCCCGTTAAATTTGTATTTATGAAGGATTTGGAAGATCCGTATTACAATCAAGTCCTTTACGTTCCTACACTTACTTACAATTATTATGATGGACTGAGTCCAGGGTTAAGACTTCATAACAAAACTATTTTGGACAAACCTTTTATATTTGATATCAATCCCGCTTATTCTACAAAAACTGATAATCTCTCTGGTTCCGCATCTTTTTCAGCAAATCAAAATTATAGAAACAGCACGCTTTACAACGTAAGATATTCTGTATCTGGCTCCTATTTTCATTATGCGCCGGATGCATCTTATCTTAAAATAAATCCTATGGTGCAATTGCGAATCCGTGAAGAAAACTTTAGAGACAATAGAAAACAACTTATAATACTTCGTCAAGTATTGGTGAATAGAGAAAAGAGTGCTTTAATTGTTGATAACTCAACTGAAAATTATTCGGTTTTTGATGCCAAATACTTTAATACAAGAACTGAGGTAACCAATCATTTTAGTTTCATGTCTGATGTACAACTATCAGGTAAATTTGGAAAAATTGCGAGTGAAATAGAATACCGAAAATTATTTGAAAACAATCTTCAGATTAATTTAAGATTGTATGCCGGTAGTTTTTTATACAACACAACCGCTTCAGATTTTTTTAGTTTTGCATTAGACCGCCCAACCGATTATTTATTCGATTATAACTATTATGGCAGGTCTGAAAGCAAAGGATTTTATAGCCAACAATTTATATTAGCTGAAGGTGGTTTTAAATCAAAACTGAACACCCCATTTGCCAATCAATGGATTACTACCTTAAACGGAAGTTTTAATATTTGGAATTGGATGGAAGTATACGGTGACATCGGTCTTATTAAAAATAAAAACCAAAATGCGAGATTCGTATATGATAGTGGAATTCGTCTGAATCTGGTAACGGACTATTTCGAATTGTATTTTCCAATTTATTCCAACAATGGATGGGAAGTTGCACAAAATAATTACAACGAAAAAATTCGATTTATAGTTACATTCTCTCCAAAAACATTAATCAATCTTTTTAATCGAAAATGGTTCTAATCCAAGATAAAAATCAATATAAATTGCACTATTCTTCAAAAAATAGCTATTTATGTACATATAATAAAATAATACATACACTAAATTCAAATTGACTACTAATAATTAAATTATATTTCTTTTAAGGAATTATGAAAATAGCTAGTTTTTAATTAAATTTGCACCACAAAGTTATACTTTCAATTATGATAAAAGAAAAAATCAATACTACCCTGACATTTGAAGATTTCAAAACTGAAGTATTAAGTGACTATAAATTAGCTACTATAAGCAGGGAATGCAGCCTGCTAGGACGCAAAGAAGTATTGACTGGAAAGGCTAAATTTGGAATATTTGGTGACGGTAAAGAAGTACCACAGTTAGCTATGGCAAAAGCCTTCAAAAATGGAGATTTCCGTTCTGGCTATTATCGCGATCAAACTTTTATGATGGCCATTGGTGAATTAACCATACAACAATTTTTTGCGGGTTTATACGGACATACTGATATTGAACAAGAACCAATGTCAGCAGGAAGACAAATGGGTGGGCATTTTGCAACACATAGTCTAAATGAAGATGGATCTTGGAAAAATTTAACCAAACAAAAAAATTCAAGTGCTGACATCTCTCCTACCGCAGCACAAATGCCTCGATTATTAGGATTAGCGCAAGCATCAAAAATATACCGTCAAGTTTCAGGAATTACCAATGCAGCAAATTTTTCTGTAGATGGTAATGAAATTGCTTGGGGAACAATAGGCAATGCAAGTACCTCTGAAGGATTATTCTTTGAGACTATAAATGCTGCCGGGGTATTACAAGTACCTATGGTTATGAGTGTTTGGGATGATGAGTATGGAATTTCTGTTCATGCAAGACATCAGACAACCAAAGAAAGTATTTCTGAAATATTAAAAGGATACCAACGAGAAAATAATACGAATGGTTTCGAAATACTAAAAGTAAAAGGTTGGGATTACGCCGACTTAGTTGCTACTTATGAAAAAGCGGCTACTATTGCTCGTGAAAAACACATTCCGGTTTTAATTCATGTAAACGAATTGACTCAGCCACAAGGACATTCCAGTTCAGGATCTCATGAGAGATATAAAGACTCGAATCGATTGGCATGGGAAAAAGATTTTGATTGTCTCCGTCAAATGAAATTATGGATGATTGCCATCAATATTGCCTCTTCAGAAGAAATTGAAGCAATTGATTTACAAGCGAAGAAAGATGTTTTTGAAGCTAAAAAAGCGGCATGGAATGCTTTCATTGAACCTATAGTTGAAGAACAAAAAGAACTGGTTTCTTTATTGCAAAAAATAGCAGAAACAAGTAAAAATAAAGAAAGAATATTAAAACTGATTGCTGATTTAAACAGCATAAAATCGCCTTTGAAAAAGGAGATTCTTGTAACTGCTAGAAAAGTACTGCGTTTAATAATGAACGAAACAGGTAAAGAAGAACTATCGCTGTGGATCACTTCTTACACAAATAAAACCCAAGAAAAATTTAGCAGTAACTTATTCTCGGAGACGGATTTAAATGTATTTTCAGTAGAGAAAGTTTTACCTGAGTATTCAGAAAATGCAAAAGAAGATACGGATGGACGTATGATTTTGCGTGATAACTTTGACGCTATTTTTACAAAATATCCTGAAACACTAATTTTTGGTGAAGATGCCGGGAACATTGGAGATGTAAACCAAGGTTTAGAAGGAATGCAGGAAAAATATGGAGAACTTCGTGTTGCCGATGTTGGAATTCGTGAAGCAACCATAATTGGTCAAGGTATAGGAATGGCATTAAGAGGCTTGCGCCCTATTGCCGAAATTCAATATTTGGATTATTTATTGTACGCTATTCAAATCATGAGTGATGATTTAGCAACATTGAGATACCGAACTGTAGGAAAGCAAAAAGCACCTTTAATCATTCGAACACGTGGTCATCGCTTGGAAGGAATCTGGCATTCTGGTTCCCCTATGGGAATGATTATAAATGCGGTACGAGGAATTCATGTTTTGGTTCCTAGAAATATGACCCAGGCAGCTGGTTTTTATAACAGTTTATTAGAATGTGATGAGCCTGCTTTAGTAATCGAATGTTTGAATGGTTACCGATTGAAAGAAAAAATGCCGCTGAATTATGGTGAATTTAAAACACCAATTGGAGTGGTGGAAACGTTGAAAGAAGGCACTGATATCACACTGGTTTCTTATGGTTCCACTTTAAGATTAATACAGCAAGCAGCCAAAGAATTACTTGAAGTAGGTATTGATTGCGAGATTATCGATCTTCAATCTTTATTACCCTTTGATGTTAATCAAGATGTTGTAAAAAGTATTACCAAAACAAATCGTCTTTTAGTAATAGACGAAGATGTTCCGGGAGGCGCTTCGGCCTATATTTTACAACAAATTATAGAACAACAAGATGCTTATAATTATTTAGATAGCAAACCTCAGACATTAACTGCGAAAGCACACCGAGCTGCTTATGGCACAGACGGTGATTATTTCTCTAAACCATCTATCGAAGATATATTTGAAAAAGTATATGGAATGATGAATGAAGTAAATCCAGTTCAATATCCAAGTTTGTATTAAAACATAATTTTTTCTAAATTGAAATCCCAATCTAAATAAGGTTGGGATTTTTTTTGAATTCTAATTAATAGTTTGTTTTTAACAATTAAAATACTAAATTGGTAATCAATTAATTAGTCAATAACCATAATAAAATATAATATGAAAAAAACAATACTGATTTTAGGAATACTTTCGATAATGACGATAGTTTCCTGCAAGAAAAAAGATGACAATCCTATTGCTCCACAGGTAGAAACAAATGGCGAACCTACTACTTCCATAACACCAGGCTCAGAAGAAGCGAAAGATAGTACCTCTATAAAAGTTGGCACTGATGGTGTAAATGTTACCACTAAAGATGGAGCCACTAAAACTAGTGTAAATGTTTCGGGTGGAGAAGCAAAAATTGAGATTAAAAAATAACACTCAATTATTCTCTTAATTAAAAGTTATAATGCCAACATAAATTATTTATGTTGGCATTTTTTATTTTAAATTTAAACTTTATTAAAAAATAATAAAAATGAACGCTTTGGAAACTATTTTAAAAAGCATACAAAATGTCAAAGTGATAGATGATTCTATTGATTATAAAAACTATATATCTTTAGATTTATCAATTTTTAATCATGAATTATTAAAATTGGACATTAGCAATTCAATTAATTTCGGAAAATACATTGAAAATTATTTAACAACAAGCAAAGCCAAAGTAGCTTTTGGAGGATACAATGAAGAACGCAATTTGTACAAAAGGAGTGCCGTTTTTAATGATTCAAAAACGGAAGAAAGAAATATTCACATAGGATTAGATCTATGGGTAAAAGCAGGAACTCTTGTATTAGCTGCGCTTGATGGAACTATTCATAGTTTTAAATACAATGTTGGTCTAGGAGATTATGGTCCAACAATTATTTTAGAACACAAAATAGAAAATCAGATTTTTTACACATTATATGGTCATCTTTCGTTAGAAAGCATTACTGAAATTAAAATTGGGGATTTTGTTGAAAAAGGGCAACAAATAGCGACTTTGGGTAATTTCGTAATTAATGGGGATTATTCACCTCATTTACACTTTCAAATTATAAAAAACATAGGAGATAATTTTGGAGATTATCCGGGAGTTTGCAGTAAAAGTGATTTGGATTATTATTTAGAAAACTGTCCAGATCCGAATTTATTATTAAAAATTATATAAATTATGAAAAAGATAATTCTCATTCTAAGCATCATTTTACTCATTGGTTGTAAATCTAAAAACGTTGTTGCTCCTGTACCTGAAGAGGCTAAGATAATCAAACTAACATTTTCTGAAGTCAGTGCATCTCAAAAAGATAAAGCTTATGAATTAGGAAAAAGAGTTTTAATGACGTGTAACACTTCCAAGTTTAAACCTTTTAACGAAAGTGAAGCAACAACTTCGGTAATTAAAAATACAACCGAAGAACGATTGACAAAAACTTGCACCAAATTCCGTCAATATTATGGGACTTTTAAAGACTTACAGTTAGTTGAAATCTACAAAAATAATACCGATCAAATTACTATTTTTCGTTATAAAGCATTGTATACAAAGAAAGTTGCCAACAAAGAACTCCGCGTTTCAATCAATCAAGAAAACAAAGTTTCGGCTATTAAATCACTGGATTGGGTAGATGCTTTTCAAAACAAATAACTTTAAGTAATAGAACGAAATTCATGAATCAAAAAGTCCTACTTTTTTTATTATTTATCGCAACCATTTCTGCAACAAGTCAGGAAGAATTGAGTTTTAAAGGTTCCAAATCCTATCGAGCTACGAATTCTTGGAATTTTATTTGTGAAAACTATGCTTTGACTGGAGCTGCAACTATTCAAATTGCAAAAACAGAAAAAGGAGGAATCCTTAAATTAGCCATTGAAACTACAAACCCGGCATTCAATATCGCAGGAATAGTTTATGTTTATCTAACTGACAATATCGTTATTATATGTTCTGACAAAGGAATTCGGGAGAATACAGAAAATCAAATTGTATCGTATTACTCCTTTTCTGCTTTAGAAATGAATAAAATAAAAACTACTGATATTCAATCTATTCGTTTCAATATAAAAGGGAATGCCAGTAAATTTAATAGTCAAACAGGCAATTTTACTGCTGTTAATAGAAAAACATACTTTTTGGCAACTTCTGATAAAACCAAAAAAAATTATGCTACGGCAGCAGAAATAACAGCTTTATACTAATAGGAATTCAGACCAAAAACTAATTATCTGAAATAATTCCTCCTGCTTTTCTACCCAAAAAATTCATAATTCTGATAAATCTTGGGCGTCAATTTCTTTGCGATTATTTCAAGAACAGTACTATTTCACAACAGTACTGCTTTTATTAAATGCTAAAACAGCCTCTCTTTTTCGGAGTTTATTCGTAAATTTATACTATAAAAAATAGTAACCGAGTGTATCTGTCTTAAAAACAAGCTGCAGTTAATTACTCTTTTTTTTCCGAACACTCCATTATTAAAGATACATTGAAATTAATAATGTGTGAATTATGCAACTTTTTTTGAAAGTTATATAAGTCCTTTTAATTGCTTTTATTCGATTTTTACATAATCTTTTAAAAAAAATAATTTGAAACTATATATCAAATACATGGTAAGTAATCGCTGTAAAATGGCGGTAAAAGAGGAATTAAAAAAACTTGGACTCCACTTCATTGTTGTTGATTTAGGCGAAGTTGAAATTATGGAAAATATTTCTATGGATCAACGGGGTAAACTTAAATTGTCACTATTGGATTCGGGACTTGAATTAATGGATGATAAAAAGGCCATGCTTATTGAAAAAATAAAAAATGTGATTATTGAAATGGTCCATCATTCCACTGAAAATATAAAAGTAAATTTTTCTGATTATCTAAGTGAGAAATTAAACCACGATTATACGTACTTGTCCAACTTATTTTCGGAAGTGCAAGGAACAACAATCGAGCAATTTATCATCTCCCATAAAACGGAACGAATAAAAGAATTAATTATCTACGGCGAATTGAACATTACTGAAATCGCATGGAAAATGAATTATAGCAGTGTCGCTCATCTCTCTAGTCAGTTTAAAAAAGTTACGGGACTCTCCCCTTCTCATTTTAAACAATTGAAAGATAAAAGACGAAATCCAATTGAAGAAATTGGGAATGTAAATGAATAAATTGTAAAGTACGAGTATGCACAAATCTCAATATACCAGAAATTTAATTGAAGCCAATTTTGGTCCTTTCGTTACTATTAGTTCCGAAGGGAAAATAACTGATGTTAATGAGGCGTCAATAAAATTTACTGGAGTTTCACGAGAAGCATTAATAGGCACTGACTTTTCTGATTATTTTACTGAGGAAAAGAAAGCAAAAAAAGGGTGTCAGCAAGTTTTTGAAAAAGGATTTATTGCAGATTATCCATTGACGATAAAACATAAAAACGGAAAATTAACCGATGTGTTATATAATGCTTCTGTTTATAAAGATGAAGGAGGAAATGTCCTTGGAATTTTTGCAGCAGCAAGGGATATAACTGCTGAAAAATTAGCTTCTCAATATCCGCTAAGTCTGATTGAAGCAAGTCTTGATCCATTGGTTACCATAAATACCGAAGGCAAGATTACCGATATGAATGAGGCGTTAGTGAACATTACGGGTATCTCCCGAAAAGAACTTACGGGTTCTGATTTCTTCGATTATTTTACCGAAAAACAAAAAGCTTGCAAAGTCTATCAGGAAGTATTTGAAAAAGGCTCTGTAGCTGATTCTCCGCTTACACTTAAACATAAAAATGGAAAATTGACCGATGTATTATTCAACGGTTCCGTTTATAAAGACAATCAAGGAAATGTATTAGGAGTCGTTATTGTTGCAAGAGATATTGCCGGACAAAAATGGGCTTTGGATTTACAAATTGCCAATAAAGAGCTTGCTTTTCAAAATAAAGAAAAAGAAAAACGTGCTGCTGAACTAATCATTGCTAATTATGAATTAGTATTTCAAAACAAGGAGAAAGAAAAGCGGGCTGCAGAATTAGCAGTAGCGAACATGGAACTTGCTTTTCAAAACGATGAAAAAGAAAAGCGCGCTAACGAATTGATAATCGCCAACAAGGAGCTTTTATTTCAAAATGATGAAAAAGAAAAACGAGCGGCTGAATTAGCAATTGCTAACAAAGAACTTGCTTTTCAAAACGATGAAAAAGAGAAACGAGCAAACGAATTAATTATCGCCAATAAAGAACTTTTATTTCAAAATAATGAAAAAGAAAAGCGAGCTGCTGAATTAGTAATTGCGAATAAAGAACTTGCTTTTCAAAACGATGAAAAAGAAAAACGCGCTGATGAATTAATCATTGCAAACAAAGAACTTCTCTTTCAAAATAAAGAAAAAATTAAGCGGGAAATTGCAAATAAAGAACTGGAAGAATTAAGCTACGCAGCAAAATTAGCTTCTCAATATTCTCTTAGTTTGATTGAAGCAAGCCTTGATCCTTTGGTCACAATAAATACCATAGGGAAGATTACTGACATGAATGAGGCTTTGGTAAATATAACAGGCATTAAACGGAAAAAATTGCTTGGTTCTGACTTTTTTGATTATTTCACTGAACCACAAAATGCACGTGAAGTTTATCAGGAAGTATTTGCTGAAGGTTCCGTTGCTGATTCTCCACTTACACTTCGCCATAAAGATGGTAAACTAACCGATGTACTGTTCAACGGTTCGGTTTATAAAGATGACCTCGGGAATGTAGTTGGTGTTGTGATTGTTGCACGAGATGTAACAGATCAAAAAAGAATTGCCACTGAATTGATCGAAGCTAGAGTATTTGCTGAATTAGCTACCGAACTTGCAGAAGAAGCCAAACTCAAAGCAGAAAGTGCCACTATCATTGCTGAAAATGCGGTAAAAGCAAAACAGCAATTTTTGTCCAATATGAGTCATGAAATTCGTACTCCGATGAATGCTATTATTGGATTTACAAAAGTGGTATTAAAAACGGATTTGTCCATTAAACAAAAAGAATATTTAAACGCAATAAAAATGAGTGGTGATGCATTAATCGTGCTCATTAACGACATACTTGATTTAGCAAAAGTAGATGCAGGTAAGATGACATTTGAGAAAACACCTTTCAAAATGAAGTGCTCCATTTCAGCTATGCTTCATTTATTTGAAACAAAAATTCAAGAAAAAAACCTACAGTTGGTTACAGAATATGACAATAGAATCCCTAATGTTCTTGTGGGTGATCCAGTTCGTTTACACCAAATTATTTTAAATCTGGTAAGTAATGCTGTAAAATTTACTACAGACGGAAAAATTACGGTAGGTGTTCATTTACTGCTTGAAGATGAAGATAAAGTAGTTATCGAATTTGCCATAACTGATACAGGAATTGGTATTCCCGAGGAAAAAATAGAAACAATATTTGATAATTTTCAACAGGCCTCCAGCGGAACTTCAAGATTATATGGAGGAACAGGATTAGGTCTGGCCATTGTAAAACAATTAGTTGAACCACAAGGAGGCAGTATTCGTGTAAAAAGCAACGTCAATGAGGGTTCCCGATTTAGTTTTACCTTAAGTTTCCAAAAAACAAATGCCAATGCTGAATTAGAAAATGAGCTGATGGAATTAGATACCGAAATAAAAAACATAAAAGTGTTAGTGGTTGAAGATATTGCTCTCAATCAATTATTAATGAAAACACTATTGGACGAATTTGGTTTTGATCGTGATATTGCCGAAAATGGAAAAATTGCCATAGAAAAACTAAAAGAAAAGCATTACGATATCATTCTGATGGATTTACAAATGCCAGAAATGAATGGATTTGAAGCCACAGAATACATTCGTAAAACAATGAATTCTAAAATCCCAATTATTGCTTTAACTGCTGATGTTACTACTGTTGATTTAGCAAAATGTAAGGCAGTGGGAATGGATGATTACCTTGCAAAACCAATTGACGAAAAACTATTGTATAGTAAGATAGTTGGTATCTTAAAGAAACCAAAACTTGCAAAACTTAGTGCAAAACTTAATGAAAAATTAGAAGAGAAATTGGAAGAAAAAGATAATACTAAGAAAAAAATAAAGTGTATTGATCTGGTGTATTTAAATCAAAGAACAAAATCTAATCCAGCTTTAATGATGGAAATGATTTCACTATATTTAGCACAAACCCCACCTTTAATTGACACAATTAAACAAAGTTTAGCAGATCAAAATTGGTCTTTATTAGGTGCGGCGGCACATAAAATGATTCCGTCTTTTTCAATAATGGGAATCAGTCCAAATTTTGAAAACATGGCAAAAAAAATACAGGAATTTGCAAGTGCACAAGAAAAATCAGAGGAAATACATAACTTGGTTCTACAACTTGAAGAAGTTTGTTTACAAGCCTGCAACGAATTAGAAGAAGAACTTAACATAATTAAAAACACATAATGATAAAAAACGAAACAAAAATAAAAATTTTCCTGGTAGATGATGATGCCTTATTTTTAAAATCTTTAGAAATTGAATTCATGGAAAATGGGGATTTTGAAATGGAAACCTATCCGACTGGGGAACTCTGTATTGAAAATTTATCTCATAATCCAGATGTAGTAATATTAGACTATCAACTTGATGGTATTGTAGAAAATGCCATGAACGGTCTTGAAACTTTGGATAAAATAAAAGAATTCAATCCACAAATTCCAGTTGTAATGCTATCTTCGCAAGATAAAATTGAAGTGGCCATAAACTGTATGCATCACAAGGCATTTGATTACGTTGTGAAAAGTGAAACTGCATTTGTTCGCCTGCAAAAAATAATCACTACCATTTTTAAATACCAAAAAATGGAAAAAGAATTAAGTTGGTATATGGATCGCATGTAATGTATTTTACAAAATTTCTTTGTTTAAATTTCATCAATAGATACTATTAATCACTCCTGATTTGGTTAAAATCACCAAATTTATTATAAAAAAATGCGGTATAAAGACACATCAGATCTGGAAATTTCATTGTTATTGGAAGCTATCTATCGAAAATATGGATATGATTTCAGAGAGTATTCCCAAGCCCATATCAGGCGCAGGATTATGAATAGAATGGCGGTATCTAGATTCGAAGATGTTTCTCAAATGCAATCCAAGGTTCTGAATGATGAGCCATTTGCTTCCGAACTTTTACAAGATTTATCAATAACAGTAACCGAAATGTTTCGTGACCCTTCCTTTTATAGGGCATTACGGGAAAAGATTATCCCTATTTTAAAAACGTATCCCTTTATAAAAATATGGCATGCTGGCTGTGCAACAGGAGAAGAAGCTTATTCTATGGCTATCCTTTTGCAAGAAGAAGGCTTGTATGACAGAACCACCATTTATGCTACTGATTTTAACCAGATGGCTTTGAATCGTGCAAAAGATGGAATTTTTTCAAACAAAATGATAAAAGAATACACAACAAATTATCAATTGTCGGGAGGAAAAGAATCTTTTTCCAGTTATTATACTTCTAATTATGATAACGTCATTATGAATCAATCCTTGAAAAAAAATATTGTTTGGGCCAATCATAATTTAGTAACCGATAGTGTATTTGCTGAAGTAAACTTGATATTATGCCGAAATGTGCTGATTTATTTTGATAAAAATTTACAAAATAAAGTCCAGACTCTTTTTTACAATAGTCTCATTAATGGAGGCGTTTTATGTTTGGGATCCAAAGAAAGTTTACGATTTACCGATTTGCATGAGGAATACATTGAGTTGGAAGCAAAACAACGAATATTTAAAAAGAAATATTAAAAATGTATTATGAAGCAATAGTAATAGGGGTTTCTTCTGGCGGCATGAATGCTTTGAAAATTATATTCTCAGCCTTGCCGATAGATTTCAATATACCAATTATTATAGTCCAGCATGTAGGAGCGCATTCCGATAGCCAATGGATAAAACTTTTAAATGAAAAAAGTCATCTTGATATAAAAGAAGCGGACGAAAAAGAGAAAATTGAAAAATGCAAAATTTATATTGCTCCGCCTAATTATCATTTGCTAATTGAAAAGGATAAAACCTTTTCCCTTACGATAGACGAACGTGTAAGTTTTGCAAGACCATCAATCGACGTATTGTTTGAATCGGCGGCCGAAGCCTATAAAAATAAATTAATTGGAATTGTGCTTACAGGATCTAATCATGACGGGACAAAAGGTATAAAACGAATAAAAGAATGTGGGGGTCTAGCTATTATTCAGGACCCAAAAACAGCAGAATCCGCATATATGCCAAACTCAGCAATTGCTGCGATTGTACCTGATTATATTTTATCATTGGAGAATATAGTTGAATTACTAATAAAAATTGATCGACAAAAAGAATAATCGGGATGAACTTTACAAATGACAAAATGAATATGACCCTTGGCAGAAAAATAGTATTAGGATTTATTGCTTGTGCTTTTGTACTTTTAGGAGTTGCGATTTTCTCTTTTAAAAACAGTGAAAAATTTGTCGTTTCAAATGCGTTGGTAAATAATTCCAATAAGGTATTATATGAATTCGAACAAATATTGATGTCTACCATTGATGCCGAAACAGGCGTACGAGGTTATGTCATTACGGGTGATGATGATTTTTTGAAACCTTTTGCATCTGCTAATATAAAAGCAATCGAGCAACTTGATAAAGTAAAGGAATTAACAAAAGACAATCCCAATCAGCAAAAGAACATTGAGGAACTTGCGAAACAGCTTAAAATGCGTTTTGATAATTTAAACAAATGCATAGCCCTTCGCAAAAAGGATTTTGAAAAAGCCAGAGAATTTGTTGCTTCAGGGGAAGGAAAACAATTACAAGATGATCTAAGAAAAACAATTGATAAAGCGCAGGAATCTGAACAAACTTTACTTGTCGAAAGAATACAAATCAGTGAAAACGATGCCAGCAAGTTCAATATTGTTTTTGCTGTTTTATTGTTAATCATTGTTATGATTCTTATCGTTGTATACACTATAGTTGCTGAAAATTTAAAAGCTCTTAAAAGTTCCGAGGCAGAAAATGCCAACAAAAACTGGCTGCTTACAGGCAACTCAGAACTTAATGAAAAATTAATAGGAGACCAAAGTATAGCACAGTTGGCAAACAATACCATTAGTTTTTTGTGTACTTACCTGAAAGCCAATATAGGAGCTGTTTACCTATTAAATGACAAAGAAAATACCCTGATACTCAGTGGTAAATTTGCCTTTTCGTCTGCTAAAGACACTACAGAAAATTTTAAATTAAATGAAGGATTAATTGGTCAGGCCGCTTGGGAACAGAAACAAATTTCTTTAACCGATATATCCGAAGATCAAATACGCATCACTTCAGCCGTTTTGGATGCAAAACCAAAAAATTTGCTCATTACTCCTTTTTTGCTTGAGGGTAAAACGATTGGCGTAATAGAAATAGGCAAGCTTACTGATTTCAACGAAACAGAGAAGGAATTCATCTGTGTTTCCATGAACAGTATAGCTATCAGCGTAAATACGGTTCAACAAGCAGAAGAAAAAGAAAAAAGAGCCGCAGAGTTAGCCATTGCCAATAAAGAACTTGCCTATCAAAATGACGAGAAAGAAAAAAGAGCAGCAGAATTAGGAATTGCTAATAAAGAACTTGCCTATCAAAATGACGAGAAAGAAAAAAGAGCAGCAGAATTAGGAATTGCTAATAAAGAACTTGCCTATCAAAATGACGAGAAAGAAAAAAGGGCAGCAGAATTAGGGATTGCTAATAAAGAACTTGCCTATCAAAATGATGAGAAAGAAAAAAGGGCAGCAGAGTTAGGAATTGCCAACAAAGAACTTGCTTATCAAAATGACGAAAAAGAAAAAAGAGCTGCAGAATTAGGAATTGCCAACAAAGAACTTGCTTATCAAAATGATGAGAAAGAAAAAAGGGCAGCGGAGTTAGGAATTGCCAACAAAGAACTTGCCTATCAAAATGATGAGAAAGAAAAAAGAGCTGTAGAGTTAAGTTTTGCAAACAAAGAGCTATCGAATCAAGCTGAAGAACTTCAAATACAGCAGGAAGAGCTCAGACAACTGAATGAAGAATTAGAACAACAGGCACAAGATCTTAAACAACAGCAGGAAGAGTTACAAATGACCAATGAAGAATTGGAAGAACAAACTCAATCATTAGAAGAGAGAAACAAAGAAGTTGAAGCTTCGAAAAATGACATTGAACAAAAAACAAAACAACTTGAAATTAGCAGCAAGTATAAATCGGAATTCCTTGCAAATATGTCGCATGAATTAAGAACGCCTCTTAATAGTTTGCTTATTCTATCTAAAGATTTATCAGAAAACAGAAAGAAAAACCTGGATGATATTCAAGTTGAAAGTGCAGAAATAATTTATAAAAGCGGGCATGACCTTCTTGTATTAATTAATGAAGTACTGGATCTCTCTAAAATTGAAGCAGGAAAAATGTCTATAACCATTGAAAAAGTATCACTGAAATTTTTCACAGATGATCTCCTTCGCGATTTTAGACATCAGGCGGAACAGAAAGAATTGAAGCTTGTTTGCAAATTAGCAACAGCTTTACCCGAATTCATTTATACCGATTTACAACGTTTGAATCAGATATTGAAAAACCTAATATCCAATGCCATAAAATTCACCGACAAAGGAAGTGTAACTATAAGCATTACTCCAAATACAGAAACTACTTTGAACATTTCTGTTACTGATACAGGTATTGGAATATCAGAAGACAAACAAATAGCCATATTTGAAGCTTTTCAACAAGCCGAAGGCGGTACTTCCAGAAAGTATGGCGGTACGGGATTAGGCCTTTCTATTTCACGGGAACTAGCAAAATTATTAGAAGCAGAAATTAAGCTGAGTAGTAAACTAAACCAAGGATCAACTTTTTCACTCATTATTCCGCTGGAAATACATCCTGAACAGGAGTCTGTCAGTAAAGTAACCGTAAAACCTGTTTTGTATACACCACGTTCCGAAAATGAATTAACTTATCTAAATTATCCCACCATAGAAGATGATAGAAATTCAATAAACACAAATGATAAAATAGTACTCATTATTGAAGATGATCATAATTTTGCTTCAATACTTTTAAAGCAAGCCAACAAAAAAGGATTCAAATGTTTGTCGGCAGCAACTGGAGAAGATGGTCTATTGCTTGCTTCAAAATACAAACCCCAAGCAATTATTCTTGATATGGGTTTACCAGGAATCAAAGGAAAACAAGTATTGCATGAGTTAAAAGTAAATCCTTCCGTAAGGCATATACCGGTGCATATTATTTCGGCAAATGACCGTTCGCTGGAACCTATAAGAGAAGGTGCGGTAGAATACCTGATGAAACCGATATCAAAAGATGCTCTGGAAGAGGCTTTTAACCGAATTGAAAATTTTGTCAATAGAAAGATAAAAAACCTGCTTATTATAGAAGACAATGAAAATTCCAGAAAAGCAATGAAAATTCTCATTGGCAATGGTGATGTAAAATGTTTAGAAGCTGCAAGCGGTAAAGAAGCATTGGAATTGTATGAACAGAATCACATTGATTGTATTATCCTGGACATTGGATTGCCTGACATGAGTGGCTTTGACCTTATCCATAAACTGGAGGATATAAAAGGCCATAACATGCCCCCTATTATCATTTACACCGGAAAAGAACTTACAAAAGAAGAAAATAATATGCTTCACAAATATGCAGAAAGTATTATTATAAAAGGTATAAAATCCGAAGAACGATTGCTGGATGAAACCGCTCTTTTCCTTCACCGAACCATCAGCAACTTACCGAAATCAAAACAAATGATTATTAATAGTTTGCATGATAAAGAAGCTATATTTCATTCAAAAAAAATATTATTGGTAGATGACGATATGCGTAATGTTTTTGCATTATCCAAAATATTACAAGAGCGCGGAATGGAAGTTATAAAATCCGAGAACGGAAAAAATGCATTAGAAATGCTAGATAAACATACTGACATTGATATGGTATTAATGGATATTATGATGCCGGAAATGGACGGTTATGAAGCAATGAAACGGATTCGTGCTCAAATAAAATTCAGAAACTTACCCGTAATTGCGCTCACCGCAAAAGCCATGAAAGACGACAAACAAAAATGTATTGATGCCGGTGCCAACGATTATATCACAAAGCCTATTGATGTAGAACGATTATTATCATTGATGCGCGTATGGTTAAGTAAATAATAGAACGTCATTGCGAGGTGTTATACCCAATGTCATTAATTTAAACTTGTTTGTTGCTATTTCAACATTCAAAACTTTTATTTTACAATTGAAAATGAAAATAAATAGCCCTGTTAAAATTTTATTGGTAGATGATCTGCCCGAAAATTTGTTTGCCTTAGAAATAATTCTTTCTAATGAAAACTATTTATGCGTAAAAGCAAATTCCGGTAATGAAGCCTTAAAAATTCTTCTTCACCAACAAGATTTTGCCATCATATTAATAGACGTACAAATGCCGATGATGGATGGATTTGAAACCGTAGAACTAATTCGCCAAATTGAAAAACTTAAACATGTTCCGATTATTTTTTTAACGGCCAGCATGGATAATTCTATACAAATTTCCAAAGGCTATCAGGCTGGTGCCGTTGATTATATGATTAAACCGCTTTCGCCGGAAATATTAAAAGCAAAAGTGGCTGTTTTTGTCGATTTGCATAAAAAAAACCAGGAATTATTAGTTCAGGCAGAACAACTGAAAAAGCTCAACACCGATCTTACCGCTCAAAAATTACTTTCTGAATATTCACTTAGTCTTATTGAAGCAAGTCATGACCCTTTATTTGCTATAAGCCCTGAAGGGAAAATAACCGATATGAATAATGCATCGGTCAAAGTAACCGGTATATCACGCAAAAAATTAATTGGAACCGATTTTTTTGATTATTTCACTGAACCACAAAAGGCTCGTGAGGTATACCAAAAAGTATTCGAAAAAGGATCTGTTATTGATTCTCCACTAATACTTCGTCATAAAAAAGGCAAGCTGATTGATGTATTATTTAATGGATCAGTATATAAAGATGATAGAGAAAAAGTGTTGGGAGTAGTAATTGTTGCCAGAGATGTTACAGAGCAAAAAAGAATTGCCACTGAATTAATTGAGGCGAGAGTATTTGCTGAATTAGCCACTGAAATTGCAGAAGAAGCAAAAATAAACGCGGAAAATGCCACTATCATAGCTGAAAATGCCGTAAAAGCAAAACAGCAATTCTTGTCGAATATGAGCCATGAAATTCGTACACCGATGAATGCAATTATCGGATTTACAAAAGTCGTACTGAGAACAGATTTGACAGTTAAACAAAAAGAATATATAAACGCAATAAAAATGAGTGGCGATGCATTAATCGTACTCATTAACGACATCTTAGATTTAGCAAAAGTAGATGCAGGTAAGATGACATTCGAGAAAACAGCTTTCAAAATGAAGTTTTCCATTTCGGCTATGCTTCATTTATTTGAAACAAAAATTCAAGAAAAAAATTTAAAATTAGTTACGGAATACGACAGTAAAATCCCTAATGTACTTGTGGGTGACCCTGTTCGTTTGCACCAAATTATTTTAAATCTGGTAAGCAATGCTGTAAAATTTACATCAAAAGGAAAAATTACGGTGAGCGTTGATTTATTGCAGGAAGAGGATGATAAAGTAGTTCTCAAATTTGCTGTAACCGATACCGGAATTGGTATCTCCAATGAAAAAATTGGGACCATATTTGAAAATTTTCAACAGGCGACCAGCGAAACTTCAAGATTGTATGGTGGAACTGGACTAGGTCTTGCTATTGCAAAACAATTAATAGAGCCACAAGGAGGTAGTATTTGTGTAAAAAGCACTATTAACGAGGGTTCAACATTTAGTTTCACATTACCTTTTCAAAAAACAAATGTCGGTGCAGAATTGGAAAATGAGTTGATAGCGTTAGATTCAGAAATGAAAAATATAAAAGTGTTAGTGGTTGAAGATATTGCTCTCAACCAATTGCTCATGAAAACACTATTAGATGATTTTGGATTTGAACGTGACATTGCTGAAAATGGTAAAATAGCTATTGATAAACTTAAAGAAAAAGAGTATGATATCATTCTTATGGATTTGCAAATGCCCGAAATGAATGGATTTGAAGCTACAGAATACATTCGGAAGACTATGAATTCAAAAATCCCAATTATTGCTTTAACGGCTGATGTCACTACCGTTGATTTAGCTAAATGTAAAGCAGTGGGAATGAATGATTACCTTGCAAAACCAGTTGATGAGAGACTATTATATAGTAAAATAGTAAACATCTTAACGAAACCTAAGCTTGCAGAAGTTAATGAAATTTTAGAAGAAGGACAGAATACAGAGAAAAAACTAAGATGCATTGACTTGGTTTATTTAAATCAAAGAACAAAATCTAATCCAAAATTAATGATGGAAATGATTTCGCTATATCTAGCACAAACTCCTCCTTTAATTAGTACGATAAGACAAAGCTTAGAGGAGCAAAATTGGCAATTGTTAGGTGCTGCGGCACATAAAATGATTCCGTCTTTTTCAATAATGGGAATCAGTTCTGATTTTGAAAACATGGCGAAAAGAATTCAGGAATTTGCTACAGCACAAGAAAAAAATGAAGGAATACATGACTTAGTACAACAACTTGAAGAAGTTTGTTTGCAGGCCTGTACCGAATTAGAAGAAGAACTTCAAATAATCAAAAATATCATATCATGAATGTTGTCAATATGTTACCCATTTACATTCCATATTCATTTATGGAATAAGTCATAAATCATTTACTATTTATAAATTTACAAAACATATTTCCTTACTTTTAAACAAATATTTATATCACATTTAATTAGTAAGGTATCATGAAGTTCTGGATTTAACAAAAAATTTATAGTTAATCCTATAAATTAAAATACATATTTAATATTATGAAATTAGCTAAAAAATCCGCTCCGAATAAATTAACACTGGAAAAAGAAGCCCAAAAAAAATCTTTTACTGTGGTAGCCATAGGTGCCTCGGCAGGGGGACTCGAAGCTTTTAGCATTTTATTAAAAAATTTACCAGCTGATACCGGTATGGCATATATTTATGTGCAACACCTAAGCCCTGACCATAAAAGTTTACTGACTTCAATTTTATCCAAGATAACTAAAATGAAAGTGCAGGAAATTGATAACATGGAAAAAATGGAACCAAATAATATTTATGTAATTCCACCAAATAAAGTAATTGAAGTAGTTAACGGACATATTCAATTGCTTCCCCGCATTAAAAAAAACATTCCTAATCTCACCATTGATGTTCTCTTTTCCTCACTGGCTGAAACACATAAAGAAAATGTTATTGGCATAGTGCTTTCCGGTTATGCCAGTGACGGTATGATTGGACTCAAAGCCATTAAAGATGCTGGAGGAATCACTTTTGCACAAGATGATACTGCTCAAGCCAGTAGTATGCCTAAATCCGCTATTTCTTCAGGAGTTGTGGACTATATTTTATCACCAGAAGAAATTGCCGCCGAATTAGTTCGTCTCAGCAAAAATGGTTTTCCTAGAAATGATGGTAAAGAAAAAGAAAAAAAGAAAGAAGTTGTTATTGAAAATAATAACTTCGATATAAATTCCATTTTTGAACTTTTACTCAAAGAGACCGGCGTGGATTTTAGCCACTATAAAATGCCTACCATTAAAAGGCGAATTAACCATAAAATGCAGCAATATGGAATAACAACAATACAGGAATATGTAAAGCTTTTGCTCAAAAAGAATAACGAAATTGAAATTCTTTACACAGACTTGTTAATTAATGTAACCAGTTTTTTTAGGGAAACAGAAACCTTTAAATTTCTAAAAACTGATCTCTTAACAAAGCTTTTAAATAGTAAATCCACAGACGAAACAATGCGAATATGGGTTCCAGCCTGCTCTACAGGACAGGAAGCCTATTCTATTGCAATGATTATAGCCGAACTGCAGGATAATAAACCAAACAAAATACCGGTCCAAATTTTTGCAACTGACCTTAGCGAACGGGCAATCAATGATGCCCGCAAAGGAGAATATTCCCAAAGTGATTTGGAGTCTCTTCCCAAAAAGTATTTGTCCCGTTTTTTTACTAAAGAGGGAGAGAATTATCGCATTGTTAAAGAACTTCGTGAAATGTGCATATTTGCACCTCACAATATTTTACGTGACCCGCCTTTTTCGCGTATGGATTTTGTTAGTTGTTGTAATCTTCTTATTTATTTCGATTCAGCTGCCCAGAAAAAAGTTTTTGCATCCCTACATTTTGCATTGAATGATGGAGGATATTTAATGCTTGGCAAAGCAGAAAGTATTGGGACGTCATCACAACTTTTCACTTTAATAAATAATAAATTTAAAATCTATTCCCGAAAAAATAATTTGGGAGTGAGAAAGATACTTGAATTAACACCTCGTTTTACACGTACAAATATGTCAAGTAAAAAAACAAATACTCCTTCTAAAAACATAAGTTTAAATCAAGAAAGTATTGAAAACGCTATTGATTCAACGCTTCTTTCCAGTTATATGCCTGCTTGTGCAGTAGTCAACAAAGACATGGAAATCCTCCAGTTTAGAGGTCCGGTATCCTCTTATCTAGAGCATGCATCCGGCAAAGCCAGCCTTAATATTTTAAAAATGGCCCGGCCAGAATTTGCTTTTGAACTTCGTAATGCTATTACTAAAGCAATCGAAACAAAGCGATGTGTATACAAATCGGGTATTGAAATAAAAATCGAATCTGTTTTACGATTAATGTCTTTTGAAGTTTGCCCCTTGAAAATTGAGTGGGAAGAACCACTACTCCTTATTGTTTTTAAACCTCAGGAACAAATCGAAAAACTTATTGAATCTGATTCAGATAAAAAAAATACACTTAAAGACTTAAAAATAAAAAAACTAACTGAGGAGCTGAATATTACGCGCACAGAGATGATTGCTATCATTGAAACGCAAGAAACTATTTATGAGGAATTGCAGGCCGCAAATGAGGAGATTGTTTCCTCAAATGAAGAATTCCAAACATTGAATGAAGAGCTTGAGACCTCAAAAGAAGAAATTGAAGCCACTAATGAAGAGCTTATTTCTACTAACCAGGAATTACAAATGCGCCATGATTTGTTAACAGAATCACATGAATATTCAGAAGCAATTATTGCTACTATTCATGAGCCAATGCTTATTCTGAATAAAAATTTTCATGTAATATCAGCTAATAAATCCTTTTATAAAAAGTTTCTGGTTGATAAAGAGGAAACCGAAGGAAAATTATTATTTGATTTAGGAAATAAACAATGGAATATTCCAAAACTCGGTCAGGTACTAAATGAAATAATTTCCAAAAATAATAGTTTCGAAAATTTTGAAGTTACCCACACTTTTTCTGGAATTGGAGAAAAAATAATGTTGCTTAACGCTCATTTAATTATTCAAAAAACAAATAAAGAACAATTAATTCTTCTTGCGATTGAAGACATAACAGATCGTTCTCGTTATTATCTTAAAGAAAAATATTCTCTTAGTCTTATTGAAGCAAGTCTTGATCCCTTGACAACAATAAGTAATGAAGGAAAAATCACGGATATGAATCAGGCAACTGTGATTATTACAGGGATATCCCGTCAAAAATTAAAAGGTTCTGATTTCTTTGGGTATTTTACGGAACCAGAAAAAGCCCGTGCTGTTTATCAGGAAGTATTTGCCAAAGGCTTCATTACCAATTCACCGCTCAAATTGCGTCACAAAAGCGGTAGATTGACTGATGTATTATTAAATGGATCAGTTTACAAAGATGATAATGGAAATGTGTTGGGTGTGGTTATTGTTGCCAGAGATATAACGGATCAGAAAAGAATTGAATCCGAATTAATAGAAGCAAAAGTATTTGCGGAGTTGGCTGCTTTAATAGCGGAAGAAGCAAAAAGTAAAGCAGAAGAAGCCACACGAATTGCTGAAGATGCGATGAAAGCAAAACAACAATTTTTGTCAAATATGAGTCATGAAATCCGGACTCCTATGAATGCAATTATTGGATTTACCAAAGTGATCTTAAAAACTGATTTATCAGATAAACAAAAAGAATATTTAAATGCAATTAAATTGAGTGGTGATACGTTAATTGCATTGATTAATGACATACTCGATTTAGCCAAAGTGGATGCCGGCAAAATGACTTTTGAAAAAAAACCATTCAAAATGGCCGTGTCTATAGCTTCAATGCTTCAATTATTTGAAACAAAAATTCAAGAAAAAAATTTAAAATTAGTCACAAATTATGACAATAAAATACCTGATGTTCTTGTGGGAGACTCTATTAGGTTACACCAGATTATTTTGAATTTAGTAAGTAATGCAGTAAAATTTACTTCTGAAGGCAAAATTGCGATTAATACCCATTTATTATTTGAAGATGAAGATAAAGTAATTATCGAATTTTCAATTACAGACAGCGGAATTGGTATTCCAGAGGACAATATCGATTTAATATTTGAAAATTTTCAACAGGCTCCTAATGGGGCTTCCAGTCTTTATGGAGGAACAGGTTTAGGACTGGCCATTGTCAAGCAATTAGTAACATCCCAAGGAGGAAGTATTCGTGTTAAAAGTAAAATTAATGAAGGCTCTACTTTTAGTTTTACTTTGCCTTTTCAGAAAACAAAAAACCCTGCTGAGTTAGAAACTAATTTAAACGAATTACACATGTCTCAAAAAAACATAAAAGTATTAGTTGTAGAAGATATGGCACTTAATCAACTATTGATGAAAACAATATTAGATGATTTTGGATTTGAGCGTGATATTGCTGAAAATGGAAAAATTGCTATCGAAATGCTACAAACCAAATCCTATGATATCATTTTAATGGACTTGCAAATGCCCGTAATGAATGGATTTGAAGCCACAAAATACATTCGTGACACAATGAATTCAAAAATTCCAATTATTGCCTTAACTGCTGATGTCACAACAGTTGATTTGGAAAAATGTAAAGCTGTGAAAATTAATGATTATATAGCTAAACCCATTGATGAAAAATTATTATTCAATAAAATTGTTGAGTTAACTAAAAAAGCATACTAAAAATGGTGTCTGACGAATATAACAGACCTAAATTTATAAAAATTCCAGCCTATAAATCTTCATATTAACAGCCTGTTAATACTACTTTCGATTATAAATAATACATTTTTTTTAAACAAAAGGTTAATGCTATAACTTTTGTCAGTAATCTTATAACATATTTAAAGATCAAGAGTTCATCTTTGTTTAGTGATAAATAAGTCACTATTTAAACAAACAAAGTTATGAAATTTAAAAATGCATTACCTACTCTAGCCTTACTACTTGTAGTTTTTATGTCTAGTTGCAATAACGAAATGGATGAGGATTTAACCACTAATATGTCTGCAATTGGAAAATCAGATAGTTCAGCTTCTGATATATATGCAGTTAATGAAACTTATAATATAGAGCCAAAAATTGGTTCACTGACTGGAGTAAATCTTGGTATAGCAGGAGATTTTGCGATTCTATCAAAAACAGGAATTACAGATGTGTACAAATCAACTATTACAGGTGATATTGGTTCAAGCCCAATAAGTGGTGCTGCCGTACTAGTTACATGTACAGAAGTAGTAGGAACAATATACACAGTTGATGCCGCAGGTCCTCTTCCATGTAGTGTAACTAACGCTACAAGATTAACAACAGCGATTGGTGATATGCAAACCGCATATACTGACGCAGCTGGAAGAACTAATCCTGATTTTCTGAATTTAGGTGCTGGAAATATTGGTGGAAAAACGCTTACACCAGGTTTATACAAATGGACCAGTGCGCTAAATATTCCAACTGATATAACTATTTCCGGTAGTCCAACTGATGTTTTTATTTTTCAAATAGCTGGGACGCTTAAATTGAGTTCTGCTGTTAGAATGACATTAACAGGAGGAGTACAAGCCAAAAATATTTTCTGGGTAGTTTCAGATGCAGTTACCTGCGGAACCACAAGTCATTTTGAAGGAAACATATTAGGAATGACAGGTATTAATTTACAAACTGAAGCAACGATAAACGGAAGGCTGTTAGCACAAACAGCAGTAACCCTTCAAATGAATGCCGTGACACAACCACAATAGATCAAAAAAAATAATTTTCAAAGAGGCTGTTCGTGAGGACAGCTTTTTTTATTTCAGGACGGGACAAAATGTCATTACAAAGACCAGAGGTTTACAGTACTAAAATACTTTTAAAAACACATAACTACCTTAAAATAAATTACTTACTTTCATATTGTTAAATTATTTCGTAAATTTATTCTTCTAAGGAATTAAATATAATTGCAGCGCTTTATTTTATTTTTGAGAGTGATTCCGATGCAGAGCATTTATTAAATAATATTTTCAACAATTATAACGCATAAAACTTTCCAATAAATAATAATCATTCTTAACAATTTAAAAATAAATAAAATGGACAAGGAAAAATCAATTGACGTGTTAAACACACTCATCGAAATCAACAATGATAGAATTGAAGGGTACGAAACCGCTTCAGAAGAGACGGAAGAACAAGATTTAAAAACTTTGTTCTCTCAATTAATGAAAACTAGTCAAAAATGTAAAATGGAACTTGTTAATGAAGTTCGGGAATTGGGAGGAAAACCAGTTGAAGGAACCAGAACAACCGGCAAGTTTTTTAGAGTTTGGATGGATGTCAAAGCCGCATTAACCGGTAAGGACCGTAAAGCAATACTCAGTTCATGTGAGTTTGGTGAGGATGTTGCTGTTTCTACGTATACTAAAATATTAAAAAATGATATTGAAGACATAACTCCCGAACAACAAGACCTGTTAAAAGCACAATACACATTAATAAAAGCTGACCATGATAAAGTAAAAGACTTACGAGATATGTCTTCCTAGCATTAATAAATTTTGTGAAATAGGGTTAAATAGTGACATGAGATGAGTTTTTCTCTTACCACTATTACCTTCCCTTTATAATTAATAATATCATTTGATATAATAACATTAGCCTCCTCTTATTAAATGTATGTATGCTTCAACTGATTTTGATAATAATGCAACATTCACCAGAACCAACCTGCTTCTTGTCTTGCAAGGAAAAATGTGAAAGATTTAGTTAAAACCAAATTATCCACTGCAATTAAATGCCGTGAATAATGCAACTTATTTTTAAAATTATGTAATGCTTTCCGGAACTAATTGAAATACTTTTACTTAACTTCTAAATCATTTTTTTATGTCAATATTCATCGTATTACTTATACTAATTATTGTAGGCTTTCTTCTTTGGCTTGTCAATACTTATGTTCCTATGGATGGTACAATCAAAAAAATATTTAACATTGTTGTTGTGATTGTTGTGATAATTTGGCTTCTCAAGGTTTTTGGGCTTTTCAATGACTTGATGGGAATACATGTATAAAAATCATGTAGCATTATTCAAATATTGTTTCTGAAATCGAATAGCCTTCAAAACAATAATCCTTACTAAAAATTAAATTAATATTAATAAATCTTTAAAAACTAAAAAATTATGAATCTTAAAAGAATCTTTGGGGCATTACTTACTGCCCTCGGAATTGGTGGACTTATTTATACAGCTGTATTATTTTCTAGTACATCAGGTGAAATGAGAGACGTTAAATCCCTAATTATTTACGGTGTACTTGGTATTATTTTCTTCGTTTCTGGAATTAGTTTAGTTCGTACAACAAAAGACGAATCATAAATTTCTACCTATCTTGTTCTATATAATGCAAAAACGCATTTGAGTAGACCTTCATAAAAATTTCCAAATGTAATTTTAAGAAGAACTCCTCCCTAACTCATGTAAAGCAGTATACTTCTATCTTTATGGGTTTTGTGCTAAATAAATCTCTCTGAATTTTTTTTAAATTCAGAGAGAAATTATCAAATATTTGATTCTTTGTCAAATTCGATTACTGAAAATTCATTTATTCCTGCCTTCTATTTATTGAAGTTTTACTAAAAAAACATCAATACAAAAAACGTAAATCATATAACTCTTTATAGAAATTATATAATACATTTTACGAAAATTATCATCAACTTAGTGTTCTGAATATTAGGCAAATGAAAAAAATAATCAACATACCGAAAGTAAACATAGTTACCCTTAAAAGGAAAGAAAGAAATAATTTTCCGGGATATCCTGTTTATCCACTTATTGAAAATATTTATAATAAAAGCCAAAACAGATTGATATTAATTCAGAAAATGTTTCAAAATAAAAGGGGCTAATTGATAGAAAGAACTAAAGAGAATAAAATATAAAATTATATTATGAAAATAGCCATATTCAGTACTAAACCCTATGATCGCAAATATCTTGATAAGTTTAATATTGAAAGCAAACACGAACTAATCTATTTTGAAGCTCCTTTAAATGCTGACACTGCAAATTTGGCTATAGGATTTGAAGGCGTTTGTATATTTGTAAATGACAAAATAGATAAAAAAGCTATCGATAAATTATCGGAGATTGGAATTAAACTTATTGATTTACGTTGCGCAGGTTTTAACAATGTAGACGTTGAGGCTGCTGCAAAAGAGAATATTAAAATACTGAGAGTTCCTGCTTATTCTCCACAAGCCGTTGCAGAACATGCAGTAGCATTAATTTTGACTTTGAACAGAAAAACGCATAAAGCCTATAATAGAGTTAGAGAGAGTAATTTTTCTTTGGAAAATCTTACCGGATTTAATCTTTATGGAAAAACGGTAGGTGTAATTGGAACAGGAAAAATAGGTGCCGCTTTTTGCCAAATAATGTTAGGTTTTGGATGTAAAGTAATCGCTTATGATGTTAAGGAATCTGAGAAATTAATAGCAAAAGGGGTTGAATATAAAACATTGGATGAACTATTTAAAAACTCTGATATAATCTCCCTCCACTGCCCTCTTAATATAAATACAAAACATCTTTTTAACCGTACGGCATTTTCTAAAATAAAAAAAGGAGCTATGCTTATTAATACCAGCAGAGGGGCTTTGATTAATACATCGGATGCAATTGAAGCATTAAAAAATGAACAACTAGGCTATTTAGGAATTGACGTTTATGAACAGGAAGAAAATCTATTTTTTAAAGATTTGTCTGAAAGTATTATTAAAGATGATTTAATAGAACGATTAATGGCTTTTCATAATGTTTTGATTACGCCACATCAAGGTTTTTTTACTAATGAAGCATTAAACCAAATTGCCCTAACGACTTTGAAAAATTTCACCGATTTTGAAAATGGATTACCATTAGAAAATGAGGTTAAGTTTTAACTCAAAAATTTAAAAAATAATAGTATGAAAAAGCTCATTTTTATTACAATTTTAGCAGGATTTACATTGTTTTTAAATGCTTGTTCAGCAGGGTATGTTTCTGAACAACCTTCTTACATAGAAGTGAATAGAGCACCACGACCAAGCAGTGATTATATTTGGATTGATGGTGGCTGGGTATGGAGAAGTAATAGCCGAACCTATCAACAAAGAGACGGTTATTGGACAACACAAAATACCGGACGTGGCCATAAAAAAGGTCATTGGCAAAAATCGCAACGTGGATATCGTTGGAAAGAAAGTAGAAGATAGAATAACTCTTTAATTTAAAAGAGGTTGTTTAAAAAAAGAATTTGACCACAAATCAATAATGCAATGGAATAAGTTTGTAGCGGTTTTTACTAAAAATCAGAATAATATAAACTTTACTAATGACAGCGATTTATTTGTGATAAAAAAACAAATTCTTTTTTTACAACCTTTTTTTATGCAAATATGTGAAAGTTACAAGTCATACCTTAAATTGTGTAAGAGATTAAAAAGTATTAAACCTCAACTTTACACTATTAGAATTATACTAATCAATTAAATAGAAACTGATGAAAAGTACAGCCACCAAAACCAATAAAAAAGTAAAGTTGCAAGAAGGTAAAGGAAATTCAGAAAATACTATATCAGAAACAAAACGAGGTTGTCGCAATATTTTTGTAGAGGAATTAAAAGAAATTTACTTTTCTGAAAAAGCACTAATGATCTCCATTCCTATAATGATTAAAAATGCAGCTACAGATGAATTAGTAGATGCCCTCAAAGTACATTTACAATTTACACAAGAACATATACAACGCTTAGAATTTTTCTTTACTTCGATTGGCGAAGCGGATATTATGCTAAAATACGAAGCGATGTATGGATTAATTACACCAGAAAAATAAATTATTCTAAATAACAAAAAACATGCCTCTCAAAACCACTAACAAAGGAAAAGAAGTAGAATTGGGAATAGTCTGGTAGAATCAACAATCCTAAAATTTTGTTGGATAACATTTTTCTGGTTTGCCAGATTGGCGTAACGGCATCAAGAACATAGGGGTTTTCCAATCTTCCGCCTATGACCAACGAAGTGGTACACGAGCTTGATAACCGTTAATCAGAACATAAAAAAATAATGTTATCTAACTTAATTTTTTGAGACAATTTTATTATTGAATACTTAAGGGATCTCGCTTAAAATAATTTTACTAACCAGAGGTATGCTGGGGCAAGGCTTCATCGTTAGTAATTACCAAGCGAGTTTCCTGAAAGTATTTAAAAAATACTTATACAAATAGGTAACAGAATACACTACATTAAAATTTAGAGAACCGATTGAGCTTAGTTTGACTGATTCATAAAAGCATTACTTAGATTATTTTCAAAATAAAAACATTTTAAAAACATTTCCAAAGAAGGCTTATTTAAACTGTAATATGCTTATTTAATGGATAATATAACATTTTCGGAAGTTTTTTCAATACGTAAGTCGTTAAATATAATTATCTTTATAATAGCAATTTAAGAACAACAAACATGAAAACATACGAACTATTTATACCCAAAAAAGTTGGTTCCCTAACATTGAAAAATCGAATTGTTATGGCACCCATGACAAGATGCAGAGCGATTGACAATATTCCTAATGAGCTGATGTCCGAATATTATAATCAACGTTCCAGCGCTGGATTAATCATAACCGAAGGCACCTCACCATCCCCTAATGGCCTTGGATATGCCCGAATCCCTGGAATATTTAGTGAGCTTCAAGTAGCAGGGTGGAAAAAAACAACAACGGCAGTTCATAAAAACGGAGGAAGAATATTTGTCCAATTAATGCACTCCGGAAGAATTAGTCATCCGCTTAATATGCATAAAGATTCTCATATCCTTGCCCCTTCCCAAGTAAAAGCAGCTGGACAAATGTGGACTGACTTAAAAGGATTACAGGACTTTATTGTTCCAAAAGAAATGACACCTCAAGAAATTTTACATGCCAGAACAGAATATGTAGCTGCTTCCGAAAATGCGTTATTTGCAGGATTTGATGGTGTCGAATTACATTCGGCTAATGGTTATTTATTAGAAGAATTCCTTTCGCCCGTAAGCAACATCCGAACCGATAATTATGGTGGAAGTATTGAAAATAGATGTCGTTTTGTGATCGAAGTAGTAGCCTCCGTTGCCGATGCTATTGGAAAAGAAAAAATCGGTATTCGTTTATCCCCTTATGGAGTGGCTAGTGATATGCCTCATTATCCTGAAATCGATGCTACTTACGATTACTTATCAAAAGAGCTCAATAAACTGGACATCGCGTACATTCACCTTGTAGATCATTCCGCTATGGGAGCGCCCCCAGTTCCTTTGGAAATTAAAAAATTGATACGTCATAATTTCAAAAACACCTTAATTCTTTGTGGTGGCTATGACAAGGAAAGTGCTGAAGCGGAAATCGAAAGCGGACTTACGGACCTCATCGCTTTTGGTCGCCCATTTATTAATAATCCTGATCTAGTGGAACGATTCAAAAACAATTGGCCTTTATCACAAGACCTCGATATGGATTTATTTTATACTGCTGATGAGAAAGGATATACTGATTATCCGGTTTATAAAGGTTAATTAAAAATAGGCTTGTCTTTTAAAACAATCTTTTAGAAATTCATTTAAATCAAAGTTAAAATGAAAGATATATCCCAATTATTAGCTTTATTAGGTGATGAAAAAGACTCCTTGTTGAATCATGTCTGTAAAACTATTTCGAAAGATCAAATTCATTTGCCTAATCCATCTCATATAGATAGTGTTTTTTTGCAAAGTAATCGAAATGAACAAACGATTCGAAGTTTGACACAGTTATACGATCACGGACGGCTTTATGGCACAGGCTATATTTCTATTTTACCTGTTGACCAAGGCATTGAGCATACTGCAGGAAGTTCATTTTCTCCAAATCCTATTTATTTTGATCCGGAAAATATCGTAAAATTAGCCCTAGAAGCGGGTTGTAATGCAGTCGCTTCTACAATGGGCGGACTGGCAATGTTATCCCGAAAATATGCCCATAAAATTCCGTTTGTTGTAAAACTCAATCACAACGAACTGATGACCTATCCTAATAAATATGATCAAATTATGTTCGGGAGTGTCCGAGACGCTTGGAATATGGGAGCAGTCGCTGTAGGCGCAACCGTTTACTTTGGCTCAGCCGAATCAGACAGGCAAATTATAGAAATAGCAAAAGCTTTTGAAGAAGCACATAATTTAGGCATGGTGACTATTCTTTGGTGTTATTCCAGAAATGATGGCTTTATAAAAGATGGTATCGATTACAATACGGCTGCTGATATTACCGGTCAAGCCAATTATTTAGGGGTTTCAATTCAAGCGGATGTTATTAAACAAAAATTACCAACGCTAAACGGGGGTTTTACTTCGATAAAATTTGCCAAAACAAATCCTAACATGTACACTAAATTAGCTAGCGATCATCCCATCGATTTATGCCGCTATCAGGTACTGAATTGTTATTCAGGACGTATTAGCATGATAAACTCCGGTGGAGAATCAAAAGGCGATACGGATTTGGCGGAAGCCATAAAAACTGCCGTGATAAACAAACGTGCCGGTGGAGCCGGAATGATTATGGGGAGAAAAGCTTTCCAGCGTCCCTTTAGGGAAGGCGTAAATCTCATACACGCCGTACAGGAAATTTACCTCGCAAAAGAAGTTTCAATAGCTTAATGCTCCATATTTATATCCTTTCGATTATTGCCAAAATTATAAAGCCCGGTAATAATCTAGGATGATTATATTTAAAAATATCCCTATTTAAAGATAAAAAAATTGTAAAATATAAATCAAAATTAAATTAAACAATTAATTATCAATTAAATACAAATACAAAGTGTGAATGATGTAACTTATTTTTTTAATTTTATAATACTTGTCGGTAGAAATAAAATGAACTTTGTAAAATAAAATTCTTTTTAATTGTCCCCCACTGCTTTGATGATTATAAACATAGAATTTTTGATTGAAATCACTAAAAAAGTATACTAATTTAAATAAAATTAAAAAACATGAAACCACAAATTGGAATTACAGAAGATCATTTAAAAAAAAGTATTGCGATTCTTTCTTCAATATTAGCAAATGAAATGACACTATATATCAAATTAAGAAAGTTTCATTGGAACGTATCAGGCGAAAGTTTCATGGAACTTCATAAATTATTTGAAGGTCAATACAAACAATTAGAAGAGTCAATCGATGAAATTGCGGAACGTGTCAGCAAATTAGGGGGAAAAACTATTGGAACAATGAAAGAGTTTTCAGATTTAACGATACTTAAAGAATCTCCACATCAATATCCTGCCCAAAAAGACATGCTAAAGGAATTATTACAAGATCATGAAACGGTTATTGTTCATCTACGAAAAGATATTGACCTAAGTGCTCAAGAAAATAAAGACGCAGGAACTGCTGATTTCCTAACTGGTTTAATGGAACTACACGAAACAATGTCCTGGACTTTAAGGAGATATTTAGACTAACTTAAATTAAAAAATTAACCCAAAAACAAAATGGAAAAATCAGAAAACGAAGTTTACTTAGCCTCAAATAGTTATTGTAAAGTTGGAAAAATAACTTCCAGAAAACATATTAAAGACGATAAATTAATCCCAGAAACCGACTGTAAAACAGAAAATATTAAAAGATCTGATGCAGTTTTAGATAAAAAAATGCTATAATTATTTACTTAATTCAAATTCTATTTTTTTTTGAATCTATAAAATTAGGACTATTAAAAAACCTTCTTATTAACTTCTCTCCCAGAGCGGTTAATAGAAAATTAGTTTTTTAATAGTCCTTTTTTTGAAATAAAAACACAGTAATCAAAATGTGGGAATGATGCAACTTATTAATAAAGTTCTATAACATTAAAGGATTCCATCTTAGCCACCTTTGCATTAATTAATATAAAAGATAAATTAAAATGAAAAAAATCCTACTACTTTGTACATGCTTAGCATTTACAATAGCCTCAAAAGCACAAACTGAAGACAAAAAATGGAACATTGGTCTTCATAGTGGTATCACACAATATCAAGGGGATCTTGGTAATAATTTTTACAAAACTGATAAAGCATTTTATGGTTTCGGAGGTTTATCTGTATCGCGATACTTAGGTCGTTATTTTGATTTAAATTTTCTGGCTTCAAAAGGAACAATTGGTTACAATAGTCCTTCAGGAAGTTTCAAGAGTGATTTCAATTCGGTAGCATTAAATTTAAGATTTAATATGACTGGACCAGAATCTATAGTAAGACCTTATGCATTTGTAGGAGTTGGTGCTATGTTGTTTGACAAAGATTTAAACTTTGACCAAGATAGAATTGATTACGCTTTACCTACTGCAGGTGGTGGATTAAATTTCAGATTGAGTCCAGGAATCATGCTTAATTTACAAGAAACCTTCAGTTTTTCAAATAAAGACAGAAGAGATGGTGTTATCGCAGGTAAAAAAGATGCTTACTTATCACACATGGCTGGTTTGACTTTCAATCTTGGAGACAAAAAAGATGCTGATAACGATGGTGTTTCGGATCGTAATGATACTTGCCCGGGAACTCCAGCAGGTGTTTCAGTAGATACAAATGGATGTCCTTTAGATAAAGACAAAGATGGTGTTGCTGATTATTTAGATACATGTCCAGATGTTGCGGGAACGGTTGCTTTAAACGGTTGCCCAGATTCTGATAATGATGGTGTAGCTGACATTAATGATAAATGTCCAGATACTAAAATGGGAACTAAAGTTGATGCAACGGGTTGTCCAATGGATAATGATAAAGATGGAGTAACAAATGATTTAGACCGTTGTCCAGATGTTGCGGGTCCATTGAGTTTAAATGGTTGTCCTGATTCTGATGGTGATGGTGTAGCTGATATGGATGATCGTTGTCCTACCGTTAAAGGAACTATCGAAAATAAAGGATGTCCTGAAATCACAAAACAAGATGTACAAAGAATTACCTATTTAGGTAGTAAAATTTTCTTCGAAAATAATAGTGAAAAATTAAAAGTTGCTTCTTTAGTACAATTGGACGAATTGGTAACCTTAATTAATAAATATCAAGCTTCTAACTTGGTTATCGAAGGACATGCAGATAGCAATGGTGGTGATGCATTCAATTTAGAATTATCTCAAAAACGTACGGAATCTGTTAAAAATTATTTGATGGAAAAAGGTATTGCAGCCTCTAGATTGACAGCAATAGGGTACGGTGAAAGCAAACCAATCGCTAGTAACAAAACTGCTTTAGGCCGTGCAAAAAACAGAAGAGTAGAGTTGAAAATGAACTACTAAAGACAATAAGATTAGGTTGGATTTTTTTGGTTAGGTAAGGGCTGTTGGTGACAACAGCCCTTTTTTTGTGGTCAATAATTAAAGTTAGCTATTTGCGCAACAAATAGAACCTTAGTATTTAAAACTGTGAATAGTATAAATAATTTAAAAATTTATATAACACATTTAAAGGATAAGAAACTGACCTTTATATCCTTAGTGAATCATATGTATTACTCAAAAACATTGTTTTACTAAAGAATTATTAAATAATTTTTTCACACCATTTGTCATGATAGCAGTTAAAAAAGAAGGCATTATAATTCAAAAAACAGTACTCGATTTTGAAAATGAAGGAGTCTTAAATCCTGCATCAATAAAAGAAGGAAATAATGTACATCTCTTTTATAGGGCGGTAAGCAATGGTAATTACTCTAGTATTGGCTATAGTAAATTAGATGGTCCGCTTAGGGTTGAAAATCGAAGCGATACACCCATTCTTATTTCTGAATTTGATTATGAATCTCATGGCGTTGAAGATCCGCGCATTGTAAAAATCGATGATTTATATTATCTTACCTATACCGCTTATGATGGCATAAATGCTTTAGGTGCTCTTGCTTTATCTAAAGATTTAATCGAATGGGAAAAACAAGGCATAATCGTGGCACAAATAACCTATCAGGAATTTGTTAAACTTTCTGAATCTGATGACCCAAAAAGTGAAAAATACTTTCGTTATAATCGACAGAAAGGCGTTCGTAAAAAAGATGGCGGAAAAGTACTCCTTTGGGATAAAAATTTAATTTTCTTTCCACGAAGAATTAATGGAATGCTCTATTTTTTGCATCGAATAAAGCCCGATATCCAAATCGTTGTTGCAGTAAATGAATTAGTGGAACTCACTCCTGAATTCTGGGAAAATTATTTTATTGGTTTTGAAGAGACTATTGTTTTAGCACCACAATATGACCATGAATCAAGTTATACCGGAGGAGGCTGCCCTCCTATTGAAACGGAATTTGGTTGGCTATTAATCTATCATGGTGTAGAGGATACCATAAAAGGCTATGTTTATTCCGCCTGTGCATCGTTACTTGACTTACATGATCCCCAGAAAGAAATTGCACGATTGCCCTATCCCTTATTTAAACCTGAACTAAGTTGGGAATTAAAAGGAGAAGTGAATAATGTATGCTTCCCATCCGGTACTGCCTTATTTGGAGATACGCTGTACATCTATTATGGTGCCGCAGACGAGCGTGTAGGCTGTGCCTCACTTAATCAATCAGAATTACTTAAAGAATTAATGCTAAACACAATAGATCATGATTAATAAAATCAACGTTAAACGAAAAAATATACAATCTGTACGTGTTCCAAAAAACATGTATAGAAATAAGTTAAATAATTTACTATATACAGACACCAAAAATGAGTTGCCTGAAATCTTATTCATCACAACATATCCTCCAAGAGAATGTGGTATTGCAACGTATTCCCAGGATTTGATTAAAGCATTGCATAATAAATTTAAAAATTCTTTTAAAATAAAAATTTGTCCTTTAGAATCCAATAATGAGCAACATGCTTATAATGATGCTATAAAATACATTCTCAATACAGATCATCCGAATGCTTTTATCAATTTGGCAGATCAAATTAATACGAATATCAATTTACAAATGGTGTTGATACAGCATGAATTTGGATTATTTAAAAACAATGAAGCTGATTTAAAACAGTTTATAAAAATACTAGAAAAACCTGTTATCATTGTTTTCCATACCGTACTACCCAGACCCAATCCATCATTAAAAGCAAATGTTCAAGAAATAGCACTAGAAACGCATTCTATTATTGTAATGACTAATTCAGCTGCGGAGCTATTAGTTAGAGATTATGGTGTAGCAATAGATAAAATCACAATAATTCAGCACGGAACCCATTTAGTTCCTCATTCTGATAAAGAGGAATTGAAAATCAAATACCAATTAGAAGGAAAAAAAATACTTTCGACTTTTGGATTATTAAGCTCTGGAAAAAGCATTGAAACTACTTTAGAAGCATTGCCCGAAATAGTAAAAAAGAACAAAGATGTGCTCTTTTTAATTATTGGTAAAACTCATCCGTCTGTGGTAAAACAAGATGGCGAAAAATACCGTTTAATGCTTCAAGCTAAGATTGAAGACTTACAACTTCAGGAGCATGTACAATTTATAAATCATTTTTTGCCTTTACCCGATCTTTTAGAATATTTACAACTAACTGATATCTATCTTTTTACTTCCAAAGACCCAAATCAAGCAGTAAGCGGAACTTTTTCGTATGCTATTAGTTGCGGTTGCCCAATTATTTCAACCCCTATTCCCCATGCCTGTGAAGTATTGAAGAATGATGTGGGAATTATTATTGATTTTGACAATCCCAAACAATTGGCTGAAAAAACAAATAGGTTATTGCTGGATGAGCAGTTAAGAAAAAATATGGGCTCAAACGGATTGCATAGAATAGCTCCTACAGCTTGGGAAAATGCGGCAATTGCTCATGCCCTATTATTTGAAAAAATTGGAGAAGAAAACTTTCGCTTGCATTATAAACTTCCAAAAGTCAATCTTGATCATATAAAAAAACTAACCACTTCTTTTGGAATGATTCAATTTTCTAATATTAATCAACCGGATATTGATTCGGGATATACTTTAGATGACAATGCCAGAGCTATGGTAGCCCTATGCCAACAATATGAATTAACAAAAGAAAAAGAAGATTTAAAATACATTCAGATCTATTTCAATTTTATAAAATATTGTTTGCAAAGAGACGGATACTTTCTGAATTATGTCGATGAAGAGCACCATTTTACGGCACAAAATAATACTACAAACCTTGAAGATTCAAATGGAAGAGCGATTTGGGCTTTAGGCTATCTAAATTCAATTAGTGCTATTCTTCCCGAAGAGTTAGCAAAAGATGCCGATGTTACCATGCAAAATGCCTTGTTAAAAGTGCTCGAAATTCATTCCACGCGAGCTATGGCGTTTATAATCAAAGGGCTGTATTATTATAATATAAAAAGAGTTTCAGAACAAAACATTTCTACAATTAAAAAACTAGCTAACAGGCTAGTACAAATGTATAAACACGAAGCAGAGAAGAAATGGAACTGGTTTGAAAGTTATCTTACTTATGGTAACAGTATTTTGCCAGAGGCGATGCTTTGTGCCTGGTTAGCTACAGGAAAATTAATTTATAAGGAAATTGCAAAGACATCTTTTGATTTTCTCCTTTCTAAAATTTTCATAGAAAATAAGATTCGGGTAATTTCTAATAAAGGATGGCTTGACAAAGAAAATCAATTGGCTCCAAGTCCTATAGGCGGCGAACAACCTATTGATGTGGCGTATACTATTCTTGCTTTAAGCAAATTTGGTACTGTTTTTAAAAATGAACAATACCTAGAAAAAATGGAAACTGCATTTAGTTGGTTTTTAGGAAACAATCATTTGCACCAGATTATTTACAATCCTTGTACCGGCGGATGTTATGATGGATTAGAAGAGGATTATATCAATCTAAATCAAGGTGCGGAGTCAACAGTAAGCTATTTGATGGCACGATTAACATTAGAAGAATCTTTAAAAAAAGAAGAAAAAAATATTCCTATACACATTGGAAATCCAAATAAGTTAACAAAATTTCCTTCATTAAAAATGAATATTGCCCATTAATAAAATTTACAAACATGTAAATTTTATAATTTTAACCTAAAGTTTTGTAATGCTTTTTAGCAATAGATTACTGAAATTTAGCATATTGTAATTATTGATTATAATTAGCTGCTAAACAACACAATATCTATTATCTAAAAATCATTATGGGAACAACAAAAAAATTAGGCATTTGGATGGATCATTCCATTGCTCATTTAATGGAATTTACATCAAAGCATTTTGAAATAGAGACTATTGAATCAAAGTTTACAAATCAGGATAAAAATAAAAGTTTAGCTAAAAGCGACAGCCTGATGCATAATAAACAGAAGCAACAACTTTCTGATTATTACAAAAAAATAGGTGAAGCGATAAAAAATTACAAACGTGTAATTCTCTTTGGTCCTACCAATGCAAAAGTGGAGTTATTTGATATTTTGAGTGAAGATGAGCGCTTTTTAAAAATTAAATTCGAAATTAAAAATACCGATAAAATGTCCGAAAATCAGCAACATGAGTTTGTAAAAGAATATTTTTCAAGAGCCTGATTTCATTTTCACAAAATCACTTTTAAACATAACTAATTTTAAATAATACAAAATGCAAACAAGAACCATAGGAATAATTATGACCGTAATAGGAATAATTATGCTGTTATATAATAGTTTCAATTATGTAATTACAGAAAAGGTGGTTGACATAGGTCAAATCCAAATAAATAAAGAAGTAAATCATCCATTGGAATGGTCACCTATCGTAGGCGTTGTACTCGCTGTAGTTGGCGTTGTCTTGATTATCCGAAAAAACAAGTAATTAGACTAAAATACCCGTGAATAATATAATTTCTTTATAAAGTTATGTAACACTTTTTGTTTTCTATCTTCTGACCTTTACTTAGTTTTAATTAGAATAGATAAAATTGACAATCAACAATTTAAAATTAAAAAAATGAATATAGATAAATCAATTGAAGTGTTAAATACACTAATCGAAATTAATAACGATAGAATCGAAAGTTATAAAACTGCTTCAAGAGCGACAGAAAAACACGGATTAAAAAACTTATTTTTTGAATTTCAACAAACCAGTCAAAAGTGCAAATCAGAACTGATAAAGGAAATTAAAAAATTAGGAGGAATTCCAAAAGAAGCAATTAAAATTAATGCTGTTTTCTTTAAATATTGGATTGATCTAAAGGCTACATTTATTTGTAAAGACAGTAACGACATAATTAATTCATGTAAGTCTAATGAACATAGAGCAGAACAATATTATAATAATGTATTAATCCATAAACTTGAAAACCTGAATTTTGAGCAACAGATTATGTTAAGAAAGCACTCTCTTTTAATCAATTTAGACAACAATAAAGTACGGGTTTTGAGCGCTATTTTATTAGAAAACAAACATTTGAATTAAATAGTATTTAAATTAGGCACTAATTTTCTTTGAAAATACAATGCTATAAATAAGAAAAAACATCTGTTGTTTTTTTAGTATAAAAAATTCTTTCCAGGACTCAATGCGAATAAAAAATATTGGTTATACAATATTCAATCCCAGCATTAATACAACTCTTCTTGCGTTTAGCAAATTACAAATTATGGAAAATACAAGTTTGATTTTATGCTACGCAAAAAAAAAATCGATCCACTGCATACCATTCATTAATCTAAATTAAAACATACCATTTTGATTATTTACTTAAAAAATATTTTTAACGATGTTGGCAAAGTAACGCTGTTTACAGCACAATTTTTCCGTGAAGTTTTTAAACCTCCATATGAAATGAGAGAGTTTATTAAGCAATGTTATAAAATTGGTTATAAATCTTTACCATTAGTAGCTATAACTGGTTTCATAATGGGATTAGTACTGACGCTTCAATCGAGACCAACATTAGCAAAATTTGGTGCCGAATCGTGGTTACCGGGTATGGTTGCGCTTTCCTTGATTAGAGAAATTGCACCAGTGATTACAGCCTTAATTTGCGCGGGAAAAATTTCTTCTGGAATTGGTGCAGAATTAGGTTCTATGAAAGTAACGGAACAAATTGATGCCATGGAAGTTGCAGCCATCAATCCTTTTAAATACTTAGTAGTTACAAGGATTTTGGCCACTACACTTATGGTTCCGGTTTTAGTGATTTTCGCAGATGGTATTGGAATTTTTGGAGGATATATAGGCGTAAATATGCATAGTGATGTTAACCTAACGCGTTATACGTCACAAGTTTTTGAATCGTTGACCTTTTTAGATATTATACCAGCCACCATTAAAACATTCTTCTTTGGATTTTTTATCGGGATGATAGGATGTTATAAGGGTTACACCGCAGCAAATGGTACAGAAAGCGTTGGTTTAGCGGCAAACTCCGCAGTAGTAACTGCATCACTTACTATATTCATTATAGACATGATTGCAGTACAATTAACTGATTTATTCTTCTAGAAATGATACAAGAAAAAACAAATATAGTTTCTGATAAAACAACGACTAAAAACACTCCTATAATTGAAATAAAGGATCTACATAAAGCCTTTGGGGATAATGAAGTATTAAAAGGAGTTAATCTCTTTGTTAACAAAGGAGAGAATTTAGTAGTGTTAGGCAAATCAGGGTCTGGCAAATCAATAGCTATCAAATGTATAGTGGGATTGGTAATTCCCGAGAAAGGCGAAATAAATGTCTTTGATACTGATATTACCAAAATAGATACTATTGAACTTAATGAAATCAGGGTAAGAATTGGGTTTCTTTTTCAAAATGCTGCTTTATATGATTCGATGAGTGTTCGTGAAAATTTAGGTTTTACTTTGAAACGACATGTAAAGGATATATCGGAACAAGAGTTAGAAGCTCAAATTGTAGACGTATTGGAAAGTGTTGGATTAGCTGAAGCCATTGATAAGATGCCTTCGGAATTATCTGGTGGTATGCGAAAAAGAGTTGGACTTGCAAGAACGCTTATTTTAAAACCTGAAATAGTATTGTATGATGAGCCCACAACTGGTCTAGACACTATTACATCAAGAGAAATAAGCGAATTGATATTAGAACTTCAGAAAAAAAACAAAACAAGTTCTATCATTATTACTCATGATATGGCTTGTGCAAAACACACCGGTGACCGAGTAGTGATTTTAAAAGACGGTGTAATTCATGCTGAAGGAAGTTATGAAACATTAGAAAAAAGCGACGACGAATGGGTGCGTTCTTTTTTTATTTAGAAAGAAAATTAAAAAAAATAAATTAAAAATTATGAATAAAGAACCGGGGTTCCAATGGAAATTGGGAATGTTTGTTATAATCGGATTGGTGCTTTTTGTTGCTACAATATACTTCGTAGGAAAACAGAAAAATTTATTTGGTTCAACATTTCATTTAAGATCAAACTTTAGATCCGTAAGCGGTCTTGAGGTGGGAAATAATGTACGATTTTCAGGAATCAATATTGGTACTGTAAGCGAAATCGAATTAATTACAGACTCTTCTGTGGTAGTGAATATTCTAATCAAAGATGAGGTTCGTAAGTTTATTAAAACGGATGCAATAGCCAGTATTGGCTCGGATGGTTTAATGGGAGATAAAGTATTAACTATTTCTCCGGGAACTAAATCCACGAAAATTGTTGAAGATAATGACATCATTGCTTCAAGAAGACCCATCGATATGGAAGATGTAATGGGCAGTGTGAAAAAAAGCGTCGATAATGCCGGAATCATTACTGCTGAACTCGCAAAATTTAGTGCCAATATGAATAGCGGAAATGGTATGGTATCTAAATTGATGACAGACAAAGCATTTGCTAACAGTATTACACACACACTTGCAAACTTAGAAAGCAGCTCAAATGAATTTGCCAATTTCACCACTAAAATGAATAATGGAAATGGGGCTTTATCAAAATTAGTGACGGATAAAAAAATGGGTAAAATGGTAGACTCTACAATGAAAAATATTCAAGAAACTACCAAAGGATTTACCGAAATTACTGAAGCTGCAAAACATAATTTTTTACTGAGAGGTTATTTTAAGAAAAAGGAAAAAACCGAAGATAAAAAACAGGAAGAATTAGACAATCAAGAAGAAGCGGAAATGAAAAAGGCTATGAAGATGGCTGAAGATAGTGCTGCTGCAGCCAAAAAATAACTTTACTAACAACATTAATAGTAAAACATAACAGTTATGGAAAAGCATATTGTTAAAGTAAAATCTGTAAAAAACATAACACACGATGTATTACAAATTGTTACTACTAAGCCTGAAAATTATGTTTTTTCTCCGGGTCAAGCCACTGAAATTTCAATAAATAAAACGGCATGGAACGATAAAAAGAATCCTTTTACTTTTACCAGTTTGCCTGAGAACGATTATCTGGAGTTTACCATAAAAACATATCCTTCACACAAAGGTGTAACTAATGAACTTTTGAAACTAAAAAAAGACGATGAATTGATTGTACACGAAGTCTTTGGCTATATTGCCTATAAAGGGGAAGGTGTATTTATTGCTGGTGGTGCAGGAGTTACTCCTTTCATATCTATTTTCAGAGATCTCCAATCAAAAAATAAAATAGGAAACAATACCCTCATTTTCGCAAATAAAACGAAAGCCGACATCATATTAGAATCCGAATTCAAAAAAATATTAGGTATTAATTTTATTACTATTTTATCTGAAGAAAAATTGGATGGATATGCGAATGGACAAATCACTAAGGATTTCATTAAAACGAACAGTGATACAAGCGATAAACTATTTTATTTATGCGGACCACCGCCGATGATGGAAGCAATTGAAAAGCAATTAATAGACTTAAAGGTCAGTAAAAAATCAATAGTTAAAGAAAAATTTTAAAACATAATAAAAACACTTCATTTTTTAAAGTGAGAATCCTACAACTTTATACTAAAGTTATGTAACATTTCGTTTTAAAGTCGCTATTATCTTTACATAATTAATAAAATATTTTATAATCTTTAAAAAAAAATGAAAATGAAAAAAATGAAAATTATTCTGTCTTTTATCATGCTTGGATTTTTAATAATTTCATGTAACAATGATGATACAAAATCCAGTTATCCTTATGCTGTGAGAATGACTGATGCTCCAGGTCCATATGATGAAGTAAATGTAGACCTACAAGGTGTAGAAGTAACTGGAGATGCCGGACAAACGGTAACGTTGAATGTAAAGAAAGGAATTTACAACCTACTTGATTTTTCTAACGGTGTAAGTACACTTATTGCTACTGATTCATTAGAAATTTCTAAAGTAGAACAAATAAGACTTATACTAGGAACAAACAATACCGTAGTGATTAATAATGTAAGTTATCCTTTGAGCACACCAAGCGCTGATCAAACCGGATTGAAACTTCAAGTGCACCAAACACTTCAACAAGGTATATTATATAGTGTTCTTCTTGATTTTGACGCAAACAAATCCATTGTTAGTACTGGAAATGGAGCTTATAAATTGAAACCGGTTATCAGAACAATTGAGGCTGCTATAAGCGGTTCCATAAAAGGTAAAATTACTCCTGTAGGTAGTTTGGCTGTAGTTACAGCTGTTGATGCTCTTACCAATTTATCTTATTCCACAAACGTAAATACAAGTGGAGAATTTTTAGTTATGGGGCTTCCTTCAGGGACGTATAACCTAACTATCACTCCTGTGTTGCCTTTAGCCCCTGTTACTAAAAGCACTATTGTAGTGACAACAGGCAACACAACTGATTTAGGAACTGTAATTCTTCTATAAAAGATTTCAGTTTTGTGGAACACTCGATTTTCTAATGAAAAATAAGCCGTTTTATTAGAAGATCATTAAAAATTAAATTATTAGAAGGATCCTTTCATTGAGCGACACTTCTAATAGTTTAATTTTTTTTTATTCAAAAAAACAAATAATTAAATCAACTAAAAATAATATCATGGAAACCGAAAAAGAGCTTAACGATGCTATCTTAAAATTAACTTTGAAAATACGAAATGAATATCCTGAACTGTCAAAATATTTGATAGAAATGCCAGTTACAATTCCTGACAACAATAGCCCCGAAATTAATATTAAAATATTGAAAGATTATTATGAATCATTGAATTCAATACTAAAAAAATATGCTCCAAATCATACTATCATAGAAGATAAATAATAATATTCATTTATTAAAACTACTTTTAATCCAATTAAATTATTATTTTTAATAAATGAACCTAAAATAATTTCTTCATGACAAAGATATACAACACTTTAGAGCAACTTTTTGAAAAGTTAACCTCAACTGCAACAGTTATACTTGGTAATCCTATTACCTTTATTGTCGCGCTGTGTTTAGTACTTTGGTGGTGGATTAATAATCTATTTACAACCCGGGATGTACATCAAATCATCGGAGATATTATTTTTGGAGTTACATTTTTAAGTCTATTTATTATTCAAAAATCATTTAACCGATTTTCAGCTTCACTGCATTTAAAAGTAAACGAACTGGTATCATCACATAAAACAGCCAGCAATGCCGTATTGAACGCCGATGTAAAAACGGAAAGAGAAATAACGGAACTTTCAAAAGAATACAGCGAATTAGCGGAAAAATTAAAAGAATTAGACGAAGAAATATAATTTATTATTTAAAAAAAAATCAATTGTTTTTCTATCCGATTAATTATATATTTTACTGTTTTTTTGTACTTCTTTAAAGTATTTTATTTTCTTCAAATGTGTGAATAACACAAGTCTTGTCATAAATTCTATAAGGCATTTTAAAACATTTTCCTTCAACTTTGTAGTGTAGTGAATATATTTTCACAACATAAATAATACCGCAATGAATAGTAAAGAACCAGAAGGAAATTGGGAAGAGCAAAAAAGGAAATTAAAAGAAAAATTTGCCGCTTTAACTGAAAATGATTTATTTTTCACAAAAGGCAAAAAAGAAGAAATGATTGAAAAACTTCAAATCAAATTAGGTAAAACCAAAGAGGAATTACTTAAAATTATTGCATTATAAATATTCAATTTATTTATAACTTTTTTCCAAAATCGATTATTTAATTTAATACCGCTACTAATTCAAGCTAACACACCTAAATTGTGTTAGCTTGAATTAGTAAATAGTAAAAGAGAAAAAACTTTTTAATCCCTTCAAAAAATCAAACACATATAACAATGAAGAAAACAATTTATATCCTTGCTTTAACAACGTTTATAGCAGGAACAATATTAATAGGATGTCAGACTTCTACTAAAAAAGAAGAAGAAGCTAAAGATAAAGTAGCTGATGCTCGAGAAGATGTACAAGATGCTAAAGAAGAATTAATGAATGCCCGAAAAGAAGCAACTACAGAAGAGTGGAAAGCATTCAAAGATCAAACAAATGCAACAATCAATGAAAATGAAATGCGGATAGCTGATTTAAAAGCAAAAATGAAAAAAACCGAAAATTCAATTGATGCTATGTATGCAAAAAAAGTTAATGAATTGGAACAAAAAAATAAGGATATTAAAGCTAAAGTAGAAACCTATAAAAATGACAGAAACAGTGATTGGGAATCTTTTAAACGTGAATACAACCACGACATGAATGAATTGGGAAATGCTTTAAGAGATGTTACTGTTGACAATAAAAAGTAACACTAAATCATATTTAAAAAGGCGAGTTTTCTAACTCGTCTTTTTTGTTAAACCTCTTTTTTTATATACAAACCTCCTGATAAAAAACACATTATGATTAAAAGGTGTGAATAATATAAATTTTACAAAAAGTATTGTAACACTTTTCTTCTATATCATTCTCACCTTTGTAAGGTATTAAATCTACAATAAATTAACTCTAATAAAAAAATAATGAAAAAATCAAAAACACTAATTTACGCTTCTCTAGTATTGACTTTCATGGCTTTTAATAGTTCTAAAGCACAAGAAGATGTAGCAAAATTTGGTATAAAAGGTGGTGTAAACTTCTCTAACTTATACACTGACAATGTTGATGACAATAATGTGTTAACTGGATTTAATGTGGGTCTTTATGCTAAAGTTCCTCTTGCAAATAATATCTCTTTGCAACCGGAAATCTCTTATACTGGAAAAGGGGCGGAACTGGTTTACAACAACGCTTTTGTAAGCGGAACTGCACAATTTAAATTAGATTATATCGAAGTGCCGCTTTTATTGGTGGTAAATGTCACAAAGAATTTCAATATTCATGCTGGTCCATATGCTGCATATTTAATTAGTGGTAAAACTACAAATAAGTCCGATAATGGTAATTATAACTTCGAAGACAATATCAACACAGATGATTTCAACAGATTTGATGCAGGTCTTGCTGGAGGCCTTGGTTTGGATTTAGAACCTGTTAGTTTTGGAGTACGTTACAATTATGGATTAACTAAAATTGGAAAAGATGATAATTCAGCAAATAACTTTACTTCTCCAGATGCTAAAAACAGTGTCTTGAGTTTCTATGCTGCTTTTGCATTTTAATTAAAAACCAACAGCATAAATTTCATAAAAAGTTAAAATAAATATTTTTTTAATATCACAATATACTGTAAAACAGCACTGTATGATATATTTTATTTTTAACTTTACTAAATATTACTTTAAATAACTAATCATTAAAAAATAAAAATCATGAGCAATCTACTTTACACAATCGCAGTAATTTTAATCATTTTTTGGGCAATCGGATTCTTTGCTTTCAGCGTAGGATCTATAATACACGTACTTCTTGTTATAGCAGTTATAGCTATATTATTGAGACTTATTCAAGGGCGAAGATTATAAATTAATAAAAAAATTAAACATTAAACATTAAAAAAATTAAACATTAAAAAAATCAATTATGAAAACAGATAAAATAGTATTAGGAGTTTTAGGTGGTCTTGCAGCAGGTGCAATATTAGGAATTATGTTGGCTCCAGATAAAGGCGATAAAACAAGAAAGAGAATAATGGATAAAAGTAATGACTATGCTGATGAGTTGAAAGACAAATTGGATACATTATTGAGTAGCATAAACAAAAAATATGAAAAAATTTGGAGTGAAGGTGAAAATATGATTTCTGAAGGAAAATCTAAATTTTATGATGCAAAAAACGAAGGCGAAAATTTAATCGCTGAAGGGAAATCAAAATTTTATGATGCGAAAAACGAAATCAAAAATACAAGTATCTAAAGAGGCACTTCAATATTAAAATTTCAATTTTAAGTACGATTAAAAATTAAATTATGGACAACTTTACAGCATCAATAGAAACGCTTTTTGAAAGAGCCGAAGACTATACCAGAACAAGCGCCGAATTAGTTAAGCTAAAAGCAATAGACAAATCAGCGGATGTTTTATCTTCTCTGCTCTCCAGATTAACCGTTGCTATTGTTGCTGTTATGTTTGTTCTACTTATTAATATTGGACTTTCCTTATGGATAGGTGAAATAGTAGGAAAACCCTATTGGGGCTTTTTTATAGTAGCCAGTGTTTATTTAGTTGTTTCCATCATATTATATTATTTTAAAGATCAGTGGATTAAAATTCCAATCAGTAACTTCATTATCACTAAACTGCTTAAAAAAAAATAGTATGGAAAAGATAAACCAAACCAATTTACTTAATGAAACTATCATCCAGTTAGAATACAGACAGACTTTAGAATTTTATGCTTTGAAGGAACAGTTTAACATAACTTATGAAAGTGTAAAGCCTTTAAACCTTATCAAAAGTGCTTTTGCCGAAATGACTACCTCTCCTAATTTAAAAGGGAATGTAGTTAATAATATTGTAGGGATGGCAGCAGGATATTTAACAAAAAAAGTATTAGTAGGATCAACCCATAATCCATTCAAAAAAATATTAGGAACACTATTACAATTCGTTGTAACTAATGTTGCCACAAAACATTCTGATACTTTAAAATCTTAAAAGTTTATAACTCTTTTAATTGCAAATTAAATTCTGGTAATAAATAATTTAGTTTATTTTTCATCGCCAGAATGAAAAACTATTAATTACTTTTACCTTCTAAGGAATCAATAGACTTTCTAATTAAAGTAATTTGTGTTTTTAAAAGTTCGCAAAATTTTTTCTTAAAAACTTTGAATCGAAAGAAAATGAACACGAAAATAAAAAAGGAAGAGCTAATAATTACGAATAAGGAACTTGTTTTTCAAAACAAAGAGAAAGAAAAACGTGCTGCTGAATTAATTATTGCTAATACTGAACTTGCTTTTCAAAACAAAGAGAAAGAAAAACGTGCTGCTGAATTAATTATTGCCAATACTGAACTTGCTTTTCAAAACAAAGAAAAAGAAAAAAGAGCTGCTGAATTAATTATTGCTAATACGGAACTTGCTTTTCAAAACAAAGAAAAAGAAAAAAGAGCTGCTGAATTAATTATTGCTAATACGGAACTTCTCTTCCAAAATACAGAGAAAGAAAAACGTGCTGCTGAATTGATTATTGCTAACAAGGAACTTGCCTTTCAAAATGAAGAGAAAGAAAAACGCGCTGCTGAATTAATTATAGCCAATAATGAACTTGCTTTTCAAAACGAAGAAAAAGAGAAAAGAGCTGCCGAATTAATTATCGCTAATAATGAACTTGCTTTTCAAAACCTGGAGAAAGAAAAACGCGCCGCTGAATTAATTGTTGCCAATAATGAGCTTGCTTTTCAAAACGAAGAAAAAGAAAAACAGGCAGCTGAGTTAATAATGGCTAACTTGGAGCTTAAAAAAGCCGAAGAATACCAAAAAGAATATATAAAAGGTTTGGAGGAAATGATGTTTATGACCTCTCACAAAGTTAGACAGCCTGTAGCCAATATTTTAGGTTTATCTTATTTGCTTGATCAAACAATAAATTCACCTGATGAACATATCCAATTTTTAAATCATATAAAGCAATCTGCTTTAATGCTCGATTCTTTCACAAAAGAATTAACGCTATTTATTTCCCATTTGGAACAAAAAGGTAAAAATAAAAAACATGCTTGACTAAAATCATTTAGTATAATTAGCTCCTAAAAGAAAATATTACAGATAATATCCCTCAATGGGTATATATTAAAAACGAATAGGGTTTGACTTTAATTAAAGTCAAACCCTATTCGTTTTTAACAACTAAGACCTAATGGGAAATTAATCCTAAAACATGGTTGCATCAACTATTTTAGCTGCTTTTCCTGTATTTATATTATTCTTTTTCTTCAAAAGTATTTCCTCTATAATGCTTTTTGCCACAAAAAAAATTAGCGATTCCTAACCTTTTTCAGAAAAAAAAAATTAAGTACTATAACACATATTTAACATATTTAAAAAACCAATCTGCTTATATACAGCAACTTATATTATAAATTAACATTTTAAATGTGTGAATTTTACAACTTCCGTTTTTAATTGTGTAACACTTATAGCTGATAACTAAACAACCTTTGTTGAACAAAATAATTAATCCCCTAAATTCAATTAAATGAAAACTAAAAATCTACTACTAACATTTGCAATACTCTTTATTGCATTAATCACTGGTTGTGCAGAAGACGATTTCGTAGAAATCGATGGTGTATGCCCAATTGTATCATCGACAAGCCCCGATAATGGCGCCATTAACGTTCCTCTGGACAAAACTATTACAGTAATCTTTAACGAGGAAATGAATGCATCAACTTTTGACGCATCTTCTTTTACTTTACAAGGCTCAAGTTTAGTAGCGGGAACAGTTTCATTTAGCGGAACAACTGCTTTATTTGTGCCAACAAATCCTCTTGCTGCAAATACTACTTATACCGGTAGAATTAAAACATCAGTTAAAGATATCATGGGTAATGCTTTACAAGCTGATTATGTTTGGACATTTAGTACCGGTTCGACTGTAACTCCTATGGTGGTTTCAACAGATCCAGCAAACAATGCTACAAATGTATTTCTTAACAAAATAGTTTCTGCAGATTTTAATATGGTAATGAATCAAGCAACTATTAACACAACAACTTTTACATTAAAACAAGGAGCGACATCAGTTGCAGGATCAGTTTCATACATTGGAACAACAGCCTATTTTAGTCCAAGTATTCCTTTGACAGCTAATACCGTTTATACAGGTACGATTACAACTGGAGCCAAAAATCTCCAAGGTACAACTATAGCTAATAACTATATATGGACATTTACCACAGGGTCTGTTACTGCTCCTAATGTAACTGCCACTAACCCAGCTAACAATGCCGGAGGAGTTGCGCTTAATCAAAACATTACAGCGAATTTTAGTATGCCAATGGATCCTTTGACAATTAGCACTACGACATTCACTTTAAAAAATGGGGCAACAATGATTACCGGAACTGTTTCTTACTTAGGTACAACAGCAACATTTAATCCAAATAGTGATCTATCACCAGGAACTACTTATACTGCTACAATTACAACAGGTGCTAAAAATGTAGCTGGTGTTGCTTTAGCAAATGACTATGTTTGGAACTTTAATACTAATTCAACTGTAGTTGGAAATATGGTAAATCTTGGATCAGCTGAACGATTTGGAATTTTATCAGGAGTCGGAGTAAGTAACAACGCTGGTTTTAGTATAATTAATAATATGGATGTTGGTATAAGCCCAGGGGTTCGTTCTTCAATTACAGGATTTCCTCCTGCACTTATAGTGAATGGTGCAATTTATGCTTCTGATGACATTGCTCCCCCAGGTGTGCCAGCCATGTTAACGCAAGCTAAACTAGACCTTACCAATGCATATCTTTTTGCAGAAGGGGCATCTTATAGTGCACCAATAACGGTATCAGGTGATCAAGGTGGAAAAACTCTTGTTGCAGGTATTTATAAATCAACATCTACACTTTTAGTACAAAATGGTGATTTGACACTTAGCGGTAGCGCAACAGATGTTTGGATTTTTCAAGTAGCATCTGCTTTCACCACTGTAGGTGGAGCTGGTGGAAATATAAAACTTACTGGAGGAGCCCTTGCTAAAAACGTCTTTTGGCAAACGGGAAGTTCTGCAACTATTGGAGATTATACTTCATTTGAAGGGAATATATTAGCCTTGCAATCCATAACAATGGGATCACATTCAACTGCAAGAGGTAGAATGCTTGCTCGAAATGGAGCTGTAGTAATGACACACACTAACATAATCACTAAGCCGTAAAAAAAATGAAAACTAAAACTAATTTAAAAATGGGATCATGCGTTGCATGGTCTCATAATAACCTAACTATTAAAAGTATTGCAATAATTGCTTTAGGATGGTTAAGTATTCAAACTCCAGTTCAAGCACAGCAAACAATAGAAGTTAAATACACTAAACCTTCTTGGTACTTTGGTGTTGCGGGTGGTGCCAATTTTAATTTTTACCGTGGTTCTACGCACCAACTAAATGATGCTTTTACTCCTCCGGCTACTTTTCATGATGGAGATGGTGTTGGACTTTTCATTGCGCCACTTTTAGAATATCGTCCTGCTGATTCAAGATGGGGTGTAATGCTTCAGGCTGGATATGATAATCGCAAAGGTACTTTTGACCAAGTAGTTACTCCATGTGACTGTCCGGCAGATTTATCTACGAATATAAGTTACATCACTGTGGAACCAAGCTTACGTTTTGCTCCTTTTAAATCTAATTTTTATCTTTATGGTGGTCCACGTTTGGCTTTCAATATGGATAAATCATTTACGTATCAATTAGGTATCAATCCGGCATATCCAGATCAAGCACCTAGTCCTGCAGTAACAGGTGATTTAAGTGATGTCAAAAAAACTATTTTTTCAATGCAAATTGGAGCTGGATATGATATTCCGCTTTCTTCAGACAGCAACAAGACACAGTTTGTATTGTCTCCTTTTGTTGCTTTTCAACCTTATTTTGGTCAAAATCCACGTTCAACAGAAACCTGGAATATAACTACCCTTAGAGCTGGTATTGCACTTAAAATGGGACAAGGGCATAACATTCAACAATCTACAGATGTTTTAGCGGATCGCGAAGTTCAATTTTCTGTAAATTCTCCTAGTAATGTTGCTGGAGAAAGAAGAATTACTGAAATATTCCCACTTAGAAACTATGTGTTTTTCAATGTTGGATCAACTGAAATCCCAAATCGTTATGTTTTATTGACAAAAAATCAAGTGAAAGACTTCAAAGAAGATCAATTGGAAGTATTTCCTCCAAAAAATTTGTCAGATCGTTCCAAAAGACAAATGATTGTTTATTATAATGTTTTAAACATTCTTGGAGATCGTATGCAAAAAAATCCTTCTTCAACTATTACTTTGGTAGGTTCATCAGAAAAAGGTCCCGAAGATGGTCTTGCAATGGCAGAATCAATCAAAACCTATTTGGTAAATATATTTGCAATAAATCCTTCCAGAATTACTACTAAAGGTCAAAACAAACCGAATATACCATCAGAACAACCAGGTGGAACACTTGAATTGGAATTGTTACGTGAAGGAGATCGTAGAGTTTCTATCGAAAGTACTTCCCCAGATTTATTGATGGAATTTCAGAGTGGTCCTGATGCTCAATTAAAACCGGTACAAATTGTTCCGCTACAAGAAGCACCTGTTGAAAGTTATGTTACCTTCAACAACAAAGGGGCGAATGAAGCTTTATCTACATGGTCATTACAAATATCCGATGAACAAGGAAAAGTACAATCTTTTGGACCTTATACTCAAGACGAAGTAAGCATTCCTGGAAAATCAATTTTAGGTAGCAGACCAGAAGGTGACTACAAAGTAAAAATGATTGGTCAAACCAAAAGTGGCAAAATTGTAGAGAAAGAAACTCCTGTACATATGGTACTTTGGACACCTTCAAAAATGGAAGAAGGAATGAGATACAGCATAATTTATGAATTTAATAAATCGAAAGCGATAGCTATCTATGAAAAATATCTTATTGAAATAGTAACACCAAAAATTCCTGTTGGAGCAACAGTTATTATTCATGGTCACACTGATATTATTGGTGAAGAAGTTCACAATCAAGATTTATCTCTTGCGCGTGCCAATGATGTAAAAAGCATTATCGAAAGTGGTTTGTCTAAAGCAAGTAGAAACGATGTAAAATTTGAAGTACTTGGATATGGTGAGAATGAAAACAAATCTCCTTTTGAAAACAAAACTCCAGAAGAACGTTTTTACAATCGTACCGTAGTAATTGATATTATTCCTGTTGCTAAATAACTCAAAACAATAGAGAATTCACTTTTATAAATTAAAAATGAGGATAGAAACTTAAAGGTCTATCCTCTTTTTTATTTCAAATTTAAAATCTATTAGTCAGTGTAAATCAATGAATCGGAAGCAATCGACACTGTTCGCTTTTCTTAATTAGGAATTATCTCATTTGTTATTTTCAGATTACCATTTAAAAATCTGAATTTTAACAGAAAAAATATTATATTTACTATTCATTTTCCGTAAATATGACTCCCAACGAGAAAACCCTTATCAAGTTCTACACTGCTTTTAACAATGGTGATGTTTCAACAATGTGTGAATGTTATCATCCAAAAATTAAGTTTCGCGATCCAATATTTGATTTATTAAAAGAAAATGATGTTTGTCAAATGTGGAAAATGCTAATTGAAAAAGGCAAAGGAAATACAAAAATTAAATTCTCAGATATAAAAGCTGATCAATATATTGGTTCCGTTAGATGGATTGCCACTTACAAATTTAGTAAAACCAATAGAACAGTTGTAAATGAAATTCAGGCACAATTTCAGTTTAAAGATGGTTTAATTATCAAACATACTGATGATTTTGACATCTGGAAATGGTCCAAACAAGCATTCGGAATCAAAGGTTATTTATTTGGTTGGACTGGTTATTTCCAAAATAAAATACAACAACAAGCGTTGTTATCATTAAAGAAGTATAAAAAAACTAAACATGCTTATTGAAACTTTAAAATCGCTATTCAACAGAGATTTAAATCGCCTTAAAGCAGAAATGGAGCTATATCAAAATGAAATTCAAATTTGGCACATTCAAAAAGGGATAGCTAATTCAGCCGGGAATCTTTGTTTGCATTTGGTTGGAAATCTTAATTCCTATATTGGAGCCGAATTGGGAAAAACCGGCTATATCAGAAACAGAGAACTTGAATTTTCGCAAAAAGAGATTCAGAGAGCAGAATTAATAACCAAAATCGAAGAAACCATTGTTGTCGTCAACAATGCGCTAAACAACATCTCAGAAGAAGAATTAAAAATGGAATTTCCACTTTTAGTTTTCGAAACCAAGACTTCAACTGAGTTTATGCTCCTACATTTGACCACTCACCTAGCCTATCATCTAGGTCAAATCAATTACCATAGGCGTTTATTGGACGCTTAAAAATTAGAATAACAACCAATTTTCACTCCTATCTATTCGTTTTAATTACTCCTTTAATCAAAACAAATATTTAGAATAAAAAAGTTAAAGAAGGGCAAGAAATAACAGTTATAATACAAGTTTGTATGATACAATCTTCTAAAACACCAGCTCCATTTCAATCCAGCAGAAAGTATTCTGTTTTAGAAATTCTTCAATTTATAGTATTGTCTTGTTTGATTCTGTATTTTGGGAAAACGCTTTTTATTCCGTTAAGCTTTTCATTACTCATTAGCTTTATTCTGTATCCCATTTGTAAATGGATGGAAACAAAAAATATCAATAAAGGTATTGCTATTGTTATTAGCATTTTAGGAGTGACACTTCTGGTTGGATCCGTTATTTATTTATTGTTTGCACAATTCTCGGAGTTCCTGCAGGAATGGCAATCATTACGGGCAAAACTAACGGACACCATAAATCAATTGAGTATTTTTCTTTTTGAAAGATTTGACATCAGTATTGAGAAACAATCAGAATTCATTAAAAATACGCTCGATAATTCTGGTTCACAAGCATTCTCAATATTACGCAACACCGCCTATTCCCTATCAGAATCATTATTTATTCTATTAATGATTCCCGTTTTTTCTGCGCTGATACTCTATCACCGCCAAATGTTATCGAATGCGCTCTATGAACTTTTTCCTCCAGAGAAAAAAAGTACCATTCATGAAATTCTCGTTGAAACCATTCATGCCTATTATAATTTCATAAAAGGTATGTTGATAGTATATTTAATAGTTGGGCTATTAAACAGCATCGGACTATTGATTATTGGAGTGCCACACCCATTTTTGTTTGGTTTTATAGCCTCAATTCTAACTTTTATCCCTTATGTGGGAATAATGATATCTTCGCTTTTGCCCATTGCAGTTTCTTGGATAACATATAATTCAATTTGGTATCCGTTAGGTGTCATTCTAGTCTTTTCTATTGTTCAAGCACTGGAAGCGTATATTATATTTCCTTTTGCAGTAGGAAGCCGTTTGAAAATAAACACACTTGTAATCATTATTGTGGTAATTGTAGGAGGCATTTTATGGGGTGCTGCAGGAATGATATTGTTCATTCCGTTCATTAGTATCGTAAAACTGATTGCAGACCGCACACCAAGTTTAAAGACGTTATCTGTTTTATTGGGAGATGGAGAACAAAAGAAATCTTCGAAATAATTTATTTCAAAAGGGCAAAATCAAACGCCCAATCCAACTCCTTTTTGTACCACAATTGCCCCTGTGAAACTTCTAGCGGACATTCAAAATTATTCGTATACAATGCTCCGGTTCCTAATCCTTGGGGCATGGAATTGTGTTGCAAAAAGGTCCATTGCGCAATCGCATTTAGGCCAATATTACTCTCCAAAGCGGAGGTAATCCACCACCCAATTTTATGCTTTTCAGCCAACGAAATCCACTCTTGTGTGCCTCGAAAACCACCTACAAAACTAGGCTTCAAAATAATGTATTGTGGTTTGATTTTCTCTAATAATTGTTCTTTTTCTGGCAAAGAAAACACACCAATCAGCTCTTCATCCAAAGCAATAGGAAAAGGACTGCTTTTACACAACTCTGCCATCCTGTCAGTGTGATTTTTTAGTATCGGCTGCTCAATACTATGTAATTTAAATTCAGATAGTTGTGTTAATTTATCTAAAGCTATATTTTTATCAAAAGCGCCGTTTGCATCCACACGAATTTCGACTTGTTCCGGAGTAAAATGTTCTCGAATAAACCGCAATAATTGTAGTTCTTTATCGAAATCTATCGCTCCTATTTTAAGTTTAATGCATCGAAAACCCTGAGCTAATTTTTCCTCAATTTGTTGCTTCATAAACACCTCTTCACCCATCCAAACCAAGCCGTTAATCAGTATCGATTTTGCACCATTTGTAAAGTCCGAAGGAAAGAGTAAAAAAGGAGTTTCACTCACCAAAGATTGGAATGCCATTTCGACTCCAAATTGAATGGATGGAAAAGCTAATAAAGCTTCCCAAAGTTGCTCTTTACCAAGATGAATATTGTCGCAGGCCCATTGCAATTTTTCTTCATAATCCGGCCGATCATCAACACTCAATCCGCGAAGAATTCCGCATTCCCCAATTCCCTTTTTACCGTCTTGTTCCAAGACGATAAACCAAGTTTCTTTTTCGGTCATGACACCACGGGATGTTCCCGATGGGCGTTTGAAATTAAGAATGTATTTATGGTACGTTGCTTTCAAGAAGTTATGAGTTATGATTTTTTAATCTGACAAACTTGTATATTTTTTGAGCTTAAATGCCCTTATATTTCTTATATGGTAAAAAAATATTTTCTTCAAACCATATAATAAATTTAAGAAAACATAAGGTTTAAAACCTCAAAATTACTTTTCAATCAACTTCAAAATTCTTTCAAAATCATCATTTTTAATACCTACTTTTTTGAAAGTCTCAAAATCTTGTTTTACTTTTTCAGTCCAACCCAAACTATCCGTTACGTTTTGAGATTGGTATTCTTTATAAATAGCTTTCGCTGATAAGTAGTTATTATTTAATAAATAGGCGTGCGCCAAATTCAGCTTAATCAACAACTCTGCATCATCGAGTTTCTCGCCTTCTTTTAGGAATTTAATTGCTTTACCGTATTGTTTCGTTAGAATGTAACTGTTGCCAATTGCATTATAATCCAAAGCATTTGCCTTATTGTTGTTAATTATCGCATTCAATTTAGCTATTGCAGCGCCATAAAGCCCTTGTTTTACTAAATCTGATGCTTGTTTACGCAAACTATTATAAACTACATTAGAAGCGCCCGTTTCATTGAAACAGCTATTCCCAAAATCCTTAAAAGCTTTAGAACGCTCTATTGTCAATAATTTTTGAAATTCCTTGAACTTGTATTTAGATTGTATTTTATCCAAAATACAAACACAAAAATCATCTGAATTGGTCATTTTCTGAGCCATATTCGATGTTTTACATTGCTCAATGATTGCTTTTCTGTTTTCAAGCGTCCAACCACGACTAAGTTTGTTATCGACCCACGGCACGACTTCGAGTATGATCTTTTGATTCATGATCCAGTTTTTACTTTCGAAACCAAACCATAAATTCCCCGAATTTGATTTCATACAAGCCGATTTCTCTGTAGAAAGCCTTTTGGCATCTTTACTAACCGGCGTATCCTGAACCAGACAAGCCTCATCGGTTTTTCCGTTTTCTTTGTATTTTGCAGCTAAATCACTGCTTGTAAAAACGGCATACTTACATTTATCATCTCCTGATATTTTAGATAAGATAAAAACTGCTCCTGCTGAACCTTGACTGATTCCCGTTGGATCCGGAATGGCTTTTAAAACCGAAACCAAACTACCCGCCATTTGCTGATTTTTATCCAAAAGTGTTATTCTATATACTACTTCAGTGGTTCCTTCAGGGAAATCTTGGGTTTTAATAATTATTCTGTCTCTGGCGGAAACTGTAATTTCTTCTGATGTAGCGCGAGCTTTGTCCCAATAGCCGTCTTTTTGAGAGAAAACAGATTGAAATGAAATAATTGTTAATACTATAAAAGCTGTTTTTTGAATGTTCATTTTCTTGATTAACGTTTTTTAGCCCAGATTGAAACGGCATCCTTTCCTTATCTCGTTTTTTTTTAAACGAGATAAGGAAAGATACAGTGGAAAGCTGGATTAGCTCCTAATTCTTCTTTTTACAGTAATGAAATTTACAATTCGATGAAACTTCCTATTTCCAGTAGCATCAAATCTTTTCCTTTATCGAAAAATTTGCGAATAGCAGCTTCATGATCGATTTCGATATAACCAAAAGTATCGTAATGATACCCAAGAATTTTATCGCAATCCAAGAAATCAGAAGCAACAATAGCATCTTCGACATCCATAGTGAAATTATCACCTATTGGTAAAATCGCTAAATCTAATTTGGTGCGCATAGGAATGAGTTTCATATCCATGGTAAGCGCCGTATCGCCGGCAATATAGATGTTTTTATGTTCCCCTTCAATGACAAAACCGCCTGGATTTCCCCCATAACTGCCGTCAGGAAAGGAACTGGAATGAATGGCATTTACATATTTCAGTTTTCCAAAGTCAAAATTCCAGCTACCACCGTGGTTCATGGGATGCGCTTGAAAGCCTTTTGTTGCGTAATGACCTGCAATTTCAGCATTAGAAACAATTACTGCATTGGTTCTTTTGACTATTGCCTCCACATCCAGAATATGATCTCCGTGTGCATGCGTTATTAAAATATAATCGGCTTTTAAGGTATCAATATCAATATGAGCCGCTTTTGGATTAGCAGAAATAAAAGGGTCTACAATGATGTGTTTGCCACCAACTTCTATACCAATTGAGGCGTGACCGTAAAATGTTATTTTCATTTGAATTAAATTTTAAAATAGACTAATTTGAGTTTAATAATTATTCACGATCAAATCCGAAAAGAAGAAAATCATGCACAACGCCAACAGCACAGAAAGTGCAAAAGTACTAAGTGCCAATTTTTTTAATTCGGGATCTAATTCCTTAGGGTTGTTGTTTTTATAAACGGTAATTAAATGTTTAGTTAAAGGGATGTAAGCCAGTAAAAATAGGTATTGATCAAAGTGAAAATGGTCTACAATTGCAAAAACCAATACCAAAACCATTGCTGTTACAATCAGAAAATAATGGTATATTTTAGCTTTGGCTCCGCCAATTTTTACAACAATCGTGTTTTTATTTGATTTCCTATCCGAAGCTTCATCACGCATATTATTCAGATTTAAAACACCAACGCTCAATAATCCAATGGCTATTGCAGGTAAAACCAATTCAAAATCCAGTTGTTTTGAATATAAAAAATTCACCCCTAAAGTACTTACCAGCCCAAAAAAAACAAAGACAAAGACATCGCCAAATCCTCGGTAACCGTAAGCCGTATTCCCAACCGTATAGCGAATTGCAGACACAATGGATAAAATCCCTAACACTAAATAAAACAAGGAATACCACAAATTAGTATCCTTAAAGGCATAATAAATCAACAGCATCGCTGAAAGTAACGTCAGTGCAGATGTGATGATAATAGCACGCTTCATGGCTTCCGGGGTAATCACACCGCTTTGTATGGCGCGTTTTGGACCTACTCTGTCCTCATTATCTGTTCCTTTTATCCCATCACCATAATCATTGGCAAAATTTGAGAGTATTTGCAATCCAAGTGTGGTCAATATGGCAAAGCCAAAAAGCCGCCAATTGAAAACTTCTGTTGGGGTTAATATAGCGTCCGTTGGGTGTGCCAAAGCATACATGCTTCCAACAATTATTCCCGATACAGATAATGGTAATGTTCGTAAACGTGCAGCTTCAATCCAGTGTTTCATATTTTTTATTTAATCGTTGATTTGGTCAATTGTTGATTTGGTCAAAAGAATCAACAATCTAACTCCTTTATTTACATCCAATTACTATCAGACGTTTCTATTTCGTACAACCAAAGGTTGACATATTGTTTAATTTTTATATAATCTCCCAACTGAAAAGCGATATTTCCTCCAGCAGTGTGTAACGTTATTGAACCTATATTCAGGTTTTTATGCCAAAAAAGTTGCGATGTCGTAACCGCTTGAATTTTACTTGGCTCTATAATTTCATTACTAATATCCCACGCACCACTTTGTTTAATAATAAAATGATCATTGATAAAAAGACGGTTATTTCTATATTTAAAAAACTGAATAACCCCAACAAACACAACATAGAAAACAGTCAAGATATCTAAAGTAGGAAATTCTGAAACTACATGATCCCGCAAAAAATAAAACACAAACAAAGGTAAACCAATTGTAAGAAATATAGAAAATCCAAGCTTCCGGAAATTAGGTTTTAATACCAATCCTTTTTCAGGGATTTTATTAAATAGTAATTTCAAAATTTCATTCTGTTCGAATTCATTGCAACCAGGAATTTCTATTCCAGCTTTTCGTTCTTCTTTCTCTCCGCTGGTTGCCTGCTTGATTTTCATTTCTAGTATATTCATTTTCTTTTGAAAATAATTACTGGAAACGGATACGATTTGAACTTTTTCTGGTTTGATAATCGTACTTTTTGTATTCAACAAACCAAAGGAAAGCAATAAGGAACCCGTTTGTTTTGTGATTCTAAAATCAAAATATCTAAAAACCATTCTAAAGACATTCATAACCAGAATCACACTAAAAAGAAGAAGAATCAATATTGGAATCATTTCTAACATCACATTTTCCTTAAAATACGAATCAATTTTAGATTCATCGATGGTCGATTCACCAAAAATTCTTTTTACATTATCATAAAAGGTAATAGAGAACGCCAACAAAATAAAGAAACTCTTCACATAATTAGAGGAAATTCCAACTTTTAACAAACTCAAAAAACTGATTTTTATAAAAGGTAATTCTTCAATCTGAATCGAACCTGCTTGTATTTCTGTATCAATTTCATCGGAAACCACTCTTATTTTGTTCGTTTCATTTTCTAACAAATGCGCTTTTAACTCTAACGCTAAATCATGCGAAATGGCTTTGATTGCCACTTCCGTTTTATTAGCTCCAGCAGTATCCACATCAAGTGTATGCACTCCAATAATTTTTTGAATAAAGGACTGTTTAATCGTTACTTGCTGTATTTTATTGAGTTGAATAGTTGTTTTTGTCTTATTTAAAATGCCCTCAGTAATCACAAACTCTTGATTTTCTTCATCTAAAAAGAAAGTAAAATTCAAATATTTAAGATAGGCAATAATTCCAAAAACTAACAAAACACTCCCTATCCCCAGTACCAAATACAACGGATTGAGTTCTTTAAATTTAAAAATCCAAACTACTAATATTGGCCAAAGCGCTTTCCCAAAATGACGAATGGTGTCAAAAAAAAGTACCAAAATACCAACAATAGACTGCCTTTGCGGTTGACTAAAATCCGCTCGCATTACAGTTGTTTTTGTATTTTACCCATCAAGAGTTGTTTGATATTTTCGGCTTGCTCTTTTTCAATTCCAGGAATTTCTATATCACTGGAACTACCTCCTGCAGTAAAAATTTCAATTTTAGCCAATCCAAAGTAACGTGAAACCATTCCTTCATGCAATGCTACATGCTGTATTCTATTATAAGGAATTACAATAGTATTAGTAGCGATAATTCCATATCTAAAAAGCACATCATGTTCCCTGAAAGCAAACCCTTTTTTCTTGAAACCTAGGTATGAAAAGAAAAGAAAAATCAGGATAAAGAATCCAAAAGCACTACCAATTTCCAATTGATACGCCACTAATTCCTCAATCTTTACCAGCGCAAATCCCAAACCGATTGCCAGCAACAGAAACACGACAAACAAATTAATCAAAATCACTTTCCAGTACGATTTTTTCAAACTTAAAAAAGGCACTTCCTCAAATTTAGGAAGCTGCGTGATATCTATAGTTTCGTTGCTGAAGTTTTCCATTTATAAAATTTAGTTTAAAGTTTAAGTTTTAAAAAGTTTAAAGTTATTGGTAAAACAACTTTAAACTTTAAGCATCAAACTTTTTTATGGCAACCATTTCTTTTCAAAATTCGGTTTTCTTTTTTCCAAGAATGCATTTCTTCCTTCTTTGGCCTCTTCAGTCATATAAGCCAAACGTGTTGCTTCACCGGCAAAAACCTGTTGTCCCACCATTCCATCATCAGTAAGATTCATTGCAAATTTTAGCATTTTGATAGCCATAGGTGATTTACCTAATATTTCCTGCGCCCATTCGTAAGCAGTATCCTCAAGTTCATCATGCGGAATCACTGCATTAACCATTCCCATATCCATAGCGTCCTGAGCTGAATAATTGCGTCCCAAGAAGAAAATCTCACGCGCTTTTTTCTGCCCTACCATTTTAGCCAAATAGGCAGAACCGTATCCACCATCAAAACTCGTTACATCAGCATCGGTTTGTTTAAAAATGGCGTGTTCTTTACTTGCCAAAGTCAAATCGCAAACTACATGTAAACTGTGTCCACCACCTACAGCCCAACCTGGAACTACGGCAATAACAACTTTTGGCATGAATCGGATTAAACGTTGTACTTCCAAAATGTTCAAACGATGTTGTCCATCCTCTCCCACATAGCCTTGATGACCACGTGCGTTTTGATCGCCACCGCTACAAAAAGAATACACTCCATCTTTAGACGAAGGTCCTTCGGCAGACAGTAAAACTACTCCAATCGAAGTGTCTTCCTGCGCATCGTAAAATGCATTATACAATTCCGAAGTCGTTTTTGGTCGGAAAGCATTGCGCACATCCGGTCTGTTGAAAGCTATTCTGGCAACGCCATTGCATTTCTTATAGGTTATATCCTCGTATTCTTTGACAGTGATCCAATCCATTACAATTGATTTAAATTATTTCAGTGTAAAATTAAATCATTTTTTACATTTTATCTATTCTATTTTAGAGAAGCTTGCGGTAATATTTCTCTGATTAAACAATCGAAAATGTTAAAAAATGAAAAAAAAATAGAATATTAACAGTTGCACATCAAAATAATCCCTAATTTTAAATATTGCTAATCAGGAGAATATAACTTGATTAGTTTGATTACTTCACTGATTTATTAACCTAAAAAATGTTTTTTTTGAATACAATTAAAAATTTTGTCGCTCCTTTTTCGATGGTAATAAATTATAATACTTTTACAGAAACCAAGATAAGTGAGTTAATGAGAAGGCCATTTGCCCCAATAGTAAAAATAAAGAGTAACACCTACGGTTTAAAATAAAGATTCGCATTCCCACTCAATAAATAAGTTGAGCACTAACAATACAGTTATTTCAGGAAGATAATCTTTCAATATATATACAAAACCAATGGCTTTAATGTGAAATTAATTCTTAGCTACCAAGCAAGTGTTTGGACATTTAAAGACAAACCCATTTAAAAAAGTAATTTACGCTTAATTCAATGTTTTTTAAAGTAGTATTAAGGATGCTATCAATTATAAAAGTGAATAAATATACTTTTAAGAATGAATCAAATTTATTTTTGTTTTGAATTTCAAGATTTCAAAACAATATAAAAAGAGAAAGACTAATCGTTCTGATTAGTCTTTCTTTTTTTTATTCCTTAACCAAATAAATTCCGTCATCCTTGATTTCGATTAATTTCTCCCTGTACAAAGCACCAACGGCTTTCTTGAAGGTTTTCTTACTCATTTTCAAAACCGTTTTAATATCTTCCGGATGTGAATTATCCGTCAAGCGTAAGAAACCTCTACTGGCTCTTAGCTCATCCAGAATTTTTTCGGCATTTGGTTCGATACTTTGATATCCTTGAACTTGCAATGCCACATCAATTTTATTATCAGGACGTATCGTTTTTATGTAACCTCGCATGCGGTCTCCCGTACGAATCGCATCATCATACACCTCATCTTTATACAACAGGCCTTTGTGTTTTTCGTTGATGATAACGTTAATTCCTAATTCAGTGATATGGGAAACGATTAAATCTACCTCTTCTCCTTTTTCAACTGTAAGGTGGTCATTTTTTAAAAACTGATTCAATTTACTTGAAGCAACCAAACGATTGGTTTTCTCGTCCATATAAAGATACACCAAGTAGCGTTTCCCTTTTTCCATAGGACGCGCCTGCTCTTTGAACGGAACCAAAATATCTTTTTCCATTCCCCAATCCATAAAAGCACCAATCTGATTGGTATAATTCACACGCAAAAGTGCAAATTCATTCAATAAAATATAAGGTTCTAATGTTGTGGCAACGGGTCTTTCTTCGTGGTCCAGATACACAAAAACAATCAACTCTTCACCTATTTCAAATTCGTTTGGAACGTATTTGTTAGGTAAAAGAATATCATGTATTCCTTCCGGATCTTCTTCTGGATTTCCCAGAAACAAACCCACTTTGGTATCGCGTAAAATGGTAAGCGTATTGTATTTTCCTATTTCAATCATTTTCTTTCAATTTCTAAAGCGCAAAGGTACGAAGTTTGAAAATGGTAAAACGAAAAATCACTTCATAAAAAAAGCGCCAACAAAGGCGCTTTTCATTTTTATATCTATTATTAATTGTATACGCTCTCTTTTCCAAAATGAACCGCCAATAAATAATATACCACAACCCTGTATTTATTTTTGTTGGAACGACCGTATTTTTCCATTACGGCATCAATTCCAGCATCTAAATTAGCGCCGTCAGCAAGTCCTAATTTCTTAATTAGAAAATTATTTTTCACCGTGTCCAATTCAGATTGTTGGGTTCCGGCAACTGTAGCCGAATCTGCATTATAAATTGACGGACCGCAACCAACAGTTACTTTTGTCAACAAATCCATATCAGGATTAACGCCACATTTGTCTTTCAAATCGGCTACATACTTTACAATTAATTCGTCTCTAGCACTCATAAATAAAAGTTTAATATTTGATTAATAGATTTTAACTCTCTCAAATTTAAACATTTAATCATATGTTTTAACGAATAAATAAAATAAATTAGACTAATTCTTTAAAATATTGCAACAAAATTCTGTCGTTGTCTAATGTTGGTGTGAAAATTTCCAGAATACTTGGTTTTTCATTTTGACTATAAAAAGCATCCAGTTCCCTTACTAAACTCGTTTCATCATTGGCAATACTATACTCAAAACCATACATTTTAGCCAAATGTTCTGCAGTAAGACCATGTGATGTTTCAAAAAAAGTATTAAAAACAGGCGTTTCTTCATGTCCGGGCAAAATTCTAAATATCCCGCCACCACCGTTATTAATCAAAATTATTTTGAAGTTTTTTGGGATGTAATTATTCCACAAAGCATTGCTATCGTATAAAAATCCAATATCTCCGGTTATGAAAATCGTTTGTTTTTTATTGGCAACAGCCGCACCAATAGCTGTGGAAGTACTTCCGTCGATTCCGCTGGTACCACGATTGCAATATACTTCAATAGAAGAATCGATAGCTATTAATTGCGCATAACGAATGGCTGAACTGTTACTGATTTGTAATTGACTATTCTTTGGTAAACTTTGAATTACTTTTTCGAAAACTTTAAAATCTGAAAATTGAATTTTTGCCAAATAGTTTTCATGTTTTTGCTTTCGCAAAAGTTTCACAGCTTCTAATTTCTCAAAATAATCGCTTTTTACCACTTCCGTTAAAGGCAAAAATGCTTCGAAAAAAGTATTGGGATTCACTTCAAAATGTTTCGTCAATGCATTGAAAGTATCGTACGCCCTTAAAGTGTCAATATGCCAATGGTGTTTTGGTTTGTATTTCCTCAAAAAAGCCTTGATTCGTTTAGAAACTATCATTCCGCCAAAAGTTACCAATATTTCCGGCCGGAAATCCTCAAACTCTTCATTGGTAAAAGGAGTAATTATAGTGTCGATATTGTTTGTAAATGCAGGATGATACAAGTTGGACGTAGTTTCGGTCATAACAACAACCGATTCGTCTTGAGCCAATGCTGCGATTGTTTTTTCGTTAATCAAATTTGGCTCGTTCACGCCAACTAAAATCATTTTTTTAGTTGAATTGTTCCAAATAGTTGCAAACTCAGAAATATTTTCTATGGTGCTCAGTGCATTCAAGTTTGCAAAACCATTAACCATGACATCAACTGAAAGTTCTGAAACGGTTTCGTATAAAGGCTCTTCAAATGGTGCATTGATATGAACGGGTCCTTTTTTATGCAAGGCCAAATCTATCGCTTCATTAATTTTGAAATCATTTGCTTTTGAAGCAACTTCATTTAAATTGGCATTGTATAAAGAATGGTTTATAAATACATTTTCCTGTCGGATGGTTTGTCCGTCACCAATATCAATTTTGCTTTGAGGTCTGTCCGCAGAGATTACGATTAAAGGAATCTGACTGTAAAATGCTTCCGCAAAAGCAGGATAATAATTCAGTAATGCGGAACCCGATGTACAAACTAAAGCCACAGGTTGCAGGGTTTGCTGTGCAATTCCAAGTGCAAAAAAAGCAGCAGCACGTTCGTCAGCAATACTATAACATTGAAAGGCGGGATTACTCACAAAACCAATCGTTAGCGGAGCATTTCGTGAACCCGGGGAAATTATTATGGTGGTGATTCCTTTGGCTAAACAAATTTGGATAATGCTTTGCGCTAAAGGTATTTTGGGGTAAATCATTGTTTTTGTTTCAAAGGAACAAAGATACAAAGTTGCAAAGGTTTTTCTCTAATCTTAAATAGTTTTCTTAAATTTGAAGGAAAATAGATTTTATATGAAAATCAAGATAAGACCTGCTGTTTTTGCCGATATTGACACAATACTAGAAATCGTTAATCACGAAATACTTCATAGTACTTCTAATTATGATTATGAGCCACACGATTTTGAAACCCAAAAATTATGGTTTGAAGACAAATTGGAAAAAAATTTACCAGTAATTGTAGCGGAATTTGAAAACGGAGCAATTGGATTCGCAAGCTACGGTCCATTTAGACAAAAAATAGGCTATCAATTCACAGTAGAACATTCCGTTTATGTAGCCCAGGAATTTATAGGAAATGGCATTGGAAAACAACTATTGGCTGAACTCATTCGATTGGCAAAAGAGCAAGAATACCATGTTATGATCGGCGCTATTGATGCTGAAAATTCAGGAAGCATCGCTTTTCATGAAAAATTTGGTTTCAAAGTGGTGGGCACCATTCGTGAAGTAGGTTACAAATTTGATCATTGGCTCGATTTGGTTTTTATGCAATTGATTCTAAAATAAGATGCTTTTCATTAAACTAAAAACATAATTGCTCCAAGAAAACCCTAACTGTGTAAAGAATGGTATATTTGCACAATTAAAAATTTCATGGACTACACCTTACTCTCATCACCTCTACAAGGATTTACCGATTTTCGTTTTAGAAATGCATTAAACAAATATTTTGGAGGGATTGATACCTATTATTCCCCTTATATCCGTTTAAATGGAAAGCTTGTCATTAAACCGTCTTACGAAAGAGATCTACTTCCAGAAAATAATATTGGTTTAGAGGTAATTCCACAAGTTATAACAAACGATGCCGATGAGTTTTTATTTGTAGCCAAATATGTTCGCGAATTGGGATACAAAGAATTAAACTGGAATTTAGGATGTCCGTATCCCATGGTTACAAAATCTGGTATGGGTTCCGGTCTTATAAGCAATCCTGAGAAAATTAATAATATCCTTCACAGAGCACATTCTGAATCTGACATTATTGTGTCTATGAAAATGCGTTTAGGGTATGAAAATAGCGAAGAAATTCTTGATGTTTTGCCTATCTTGGATACTTATCCAATTAAAAATATTGCCATACATGCTCGAATTGGCAAACAACTGTATAAAGGTGGCGTACATCTTGATGCTTTTCAACAATGTATTGATAACACAATTCACAAACTGTATTACAATGGTGATATTACTTCGGTAGCTAAATTTCATGAAATGCAAGAGCGTTTTCCTTCCATAGACCACTGGATGATTGGGCGAGGATTAATTTCCGATCCTTTTTTACCAAGTATGATAAAAAGCAATACTATGGAATACCCTGCAAACAAAATGGAATTATTCAGTGCATTTCACGACACCTTATACGGAATATATAGTGAGTCACTATCTGGCTCTACACATATTTTATTGAAGATGTATCATTTATGGGAATACTTTTCTGCTACGTTTTCAAATCCACATAAAGTATTAAAACAAATAAAAAAAGCACAGAGTATTAGAAATTATGAAGCGGCTGTTACAGCAATTTTTAAAAATGAGAAAATTTAATTTTTAAAATAAAAAAGCGATTTTCAGTTTCCCGAAAATCGCTTTTTTATTTTGCTTTTATAACTATGCTTTAATCCAATCTACGATTGAAGCATCTGTTGGTAACGTTTTTGGATCAATCACTTTTTCCAATTCTCCTTTTTCGTTGATTAGGTATTTCTGAAAATTCCATTTCACTTCTGAATCTTGCAAACCATTTTTTGATTTTTGAGTCAAAAACTGATATACTGCACACATATCGTCTCCTTTTACTGAAACTTTGTCCATCATAGGAAATGTTACACCATAATTCAATTGACAAAAAGTCGCAATTTCTTCATTCGTTCCCGGTTCTTGTGAAGCAAAATTATTAGCTGGAAAGCCTACAATAACAAAACCTTTAGCTGCGTATTCTTTATAGATAGCTTCAAGATCTTTGTATTGGGGAGTCAAACCACATTTTGAAGCCGTATTCACAATCATTACTTTTTTACCTTTCAAGGAAGCAAAATCAAAAATCTTTCCTGATAAATCTTCTACTTTAAATTGATAAATAGTTTCCTTGCCCATAGCAGTATTACTTTTATTTAATTTTGTTTTTTTAGTTTGTGCCTGGTTTTGACAACTAAAAAGAAATAGGATAGTACACGTTAAGAATAATAGGTTTTTCATAAATAGATAATATTAGTTTTTTATTTGAATATGGAATTTGCATATCGATATCAGTATTTTACTGTATTTCAGCTATGCGCATTTTGCAATTATATTTTTTATAAAATTATAACAATTAATTGTTGCTTAAAAATTTATTTTGGTTAAACACAAGTTAAATAAAAAGAAGCCTGATATCAAACAAAATACCAGGCTTCCAAACAAAACAAACTAATCTTCATTTTAGAAAACTAAAATGTATAGGTAATTTTCCCCTTCATAAAGAAAGGTGTTCCCGGTGTAAAATGTATTTCTTCTACACTTGTTGGCTCATTTTTTAATCTTGATTCAGTAGCAAACTGGGTTTCATTCCATTTGGTGTTAAATAAATTATCAATTGCTATTCCGAAAGAAATATTTTTAAGTTTATAATTGATGTTAAAATCAGAAACAAAATATCCTTTGGCAACTATCGAATTATCTTCGTTTGCTGGACGACTTTTTAAATAGCGATAATGAATTCCTCCCGAAAAACCATTTAGATTCTGAAAACTTAAACCGCCGGTAGAAGTAAAATCAGGTGCTAACGGAATGTAATCTTGCCCTTTTGGCTCATCAATACTTCTGGTATAGGTATAATTAGCATCTGTATCTAAATAAAACCAATCATTCAGTTGATACCGCAATCCTAAATCAAATCCCATACGTTTTGATTTTCCGCTTGGTTCAATAACTCCGGCATCACCCACGTAAACAAACTCTTGTTTAAGGTACAAATACCACAAAGCAGAATTGACAATTAGCTTTGGGAATGGTTTCCAAATTGTACCAATATCCGTTCCTATCGCTGTGGGTAAAATTTGTTCGCCACTATTTTGAACCACAACGCGAGTATCATTCGAATGAAATCCCATTCCTGATTTTATATAAAACTGCAAATTGTTATTTTGCGAATAAATAAAATTCAGTTTTGGTGAAATTTTCACCTTGCTTTCCGTTTGCGTTTTATAAGCAGTAATTAATTTATCTTGGTAATTAAATTTAAAATAATCCAATCGCACTGCAGGATTAATCATTAATTTTCCAAAACTGAATTCTGAATTCACATACGAGAATAAATTAGACTCATCAATATCCCCTAATTTAATTTGCTGCAAAGTAGTCCTTCTATTTAATGTATGTGAAAGCTCCGTATCCTTTGTAGCATCGGCACGAAAACCCATGCCATATTGCAGCATGACATTGACATTATTCAGCTTCGTTTTCTTATTCAATTCGGCATTCATACCATAAATCGTTCTATTTTCTTTCTGTCTAATTTGATCGCCATTAATAGGATCTTCGAGGAAAAAAGTAAAATTAGAATACAATTCGAAATCATATTTTGAATAAAAAGCATTGGCTTTCACGAATGTATTTTCGTCAATTGGTTTACTCAAGGATGCATTTACATTTGTTCTTGATGTGCTTCCTCCTTCTGTATCATCCACTGAACCAAATCTAGAAATTGTTCCGTTATCAACCAAACGTTGCGGTATTTGACCCGAAGCATCCCAACGACTAGAAAAACGAGAGGCGGAAACGGAAAATTTACTGTTATTGGCTAAAATGCCTGAATATTTCCCTAACAGATTGATTCTATTAAAATTCTGAGGGGAATCGAATGGACCATCTGTCAGGATATATTCCGTTGCAATGTAAGCACTTTGTGTTTTTTGATTTCCCAAAAGATTAAATAATCCTACTGTTCTTAGCGTATTGAACTGCCCTAGTTCAAGTCCAATACTGTTTTTTTCAATTTTATCTTTAGTTTGGAAAGCAACGTATCCTGCAGTAGCAAAATCCCCTTTGTTAGCATAATACGTTCCTTTTCCAAAATCTATTTTTTCCACTGTTTCCGGAATTACAAAATGCAAATCGGCATAGCCTTGACCGTGCGCATGGGAAACCATATTTACTGGCATTCCATCTACTGAAATAGCAATATCAGTTCCATGGTCAATATCAAAACCTCTCAAAAACAGTTGTTCTGCCTTTCCTCCACCGGCATGTTGCCCGATGAATAAACCAGGTACTTTTCGTAAAATTTCCTGCGAAGAATTTACGGGAGTTGTTTGCAAATCTATTTTGGAAATTACATTCATCGCCGAAAGTTTTGCTTGAATTACAATCTCATTCAATCTAAAAACAGCATCTTCTAAAACAATTCTAAGTTCAGAACCAGAAACTGTGTAATCCATTTTTTTAAATCCAAGCGCATTTACTTTCAAAACGTTTCCTACAACTGTTTGATCAATACTGAACATCCCAAATTCATTCGTATGTGCATGACTTTCGGAACTTATATTATTGATGTATGCATTTTCTATAGGAGTCCCATCGTTATCAACTACTATTCCTTTTTGAATCTGGGCATACGTAGTCAAACCCAAAAGAGTTGTCAGGATTATAAAAAAGTTCTTCATTTGGAAATTTATAATTGATTTACCTTTTTCTCTAAATTTGGGCCTAATTCATACAAACTGGAAAGCAATTCTACTTTAATAGGTTGTACTTTTTCTACTTGTTTGTTAGACTTATAAATCATGGCCAAATGGTATTGTACTTTAGGTTCAAATGATTGTCCAACTACATGTTTCTGAGCAATTTCCAATGCTTTTTTATTTTCGCCTAAATTAAAATACGACCATGCCAATAAATCATAGGAATCAGGAGTTGGTCTGTGATCAATTTCAATTTTTGCAATTTCTAATGCTTTAGAAGCAGTTTGTTCATCATCCGCATAAATTAAAGCATTATATTTGTTATACATCGCACCATAATTATTTTTCTGTAACATAGAAAAATAGGCATTTCTATTGCTAATTTCTTCTTTTTTATTTCCTTCAAATTGGGCTATTTGAGATTTCAACAAATAAAAATCTGGTGTATTGTGCGTCACTTCAATCGCTTCAACAATTCTTTTAGCTTCGACTGTGTTTCGTTCATGAGAGAATACAATCCAGGCAATTCCTTTCAAAGCATACGAATAATTAGGATCTATTGCTAATGTTTTTAAATAGCTATCGTAAGATTCTTGGATTTTCCCTGCATGACCATAAAAATCACCTAAGTTAGAATATGACCAGATTTTAAGTACTTTATTGTCTTCTTTCTCCGCAATATCTCTGGCTTTTTCCATAAAAGTTATAGCCGTTTTCAAGTCGCCTTTGTGATCATTCCATTTTGCCAAACGAATGAGATAATCATAATCTTTCATATCTCGCATGGCATTCAAATTTTTTACGGCTTCAGGAAAATTCCCCAATTCCATTTGAACATCAAAGAGTAGTTTTTCTGTTTCTTTCAAACCTTCACCTATAGAAAAAGCTTTATTTGCCAATACTAACGCTTCTTTAAAACGGTGTTGCGCAATATAATTCCTTGCCAAAGATCGAATGGTAGAAACTCTTGAATAATCATACGCTTCATTCGATTTTGTTAATAATTCTTCTGTTTTATATAGGTTTTTAATATCGCCGGTATATTCAAAAAGAGTCGCATAATTAGACGCGATCATGCTTAAATAACTAATTTGATTAGGAGCTGCATCGAATTTTTTTTGCCAGAAATCAATTTCGTTATTTGCAAAAGTCAATGATTTATTTCCTTTTACATTCAGATATTTATTGTAATCTGAAGTATTTGTAATTTGACTTGGTTTTTTCTCGCAACTAAAAAGAGATAGGATTGTAAAAACCAATAATGGAATTATTTTTAAAGTTTTCATAATCTTGTTTGTTTGTTTGTTTGTTTGTTTGTTTTTGAAAAGAAAAAAACAGAGTTGAAATTAAATATATCGAACTCTGTTTTTTTTATGAATATTACCAGGCTGTTGCCAGATAAGGAAAAGAAGTTCCAAATGCTTTATCATTTGCATTTACGTGATCCGAAGTAAGTGCAGCGTTTGAAGTTCCCATTGGTCCTCCAAAAATCAATAACAATTCCACATCGATAACGTCATCAGCCAAAGCTCTACCTGTAAGAACATTAGTTCCATCAAAAAAAGTTGTTTTTGCAGTTTTTGAAACACCTAAAACATCGGTAGCCAAAAGACCTGTTAATTGATCTGCAGTTTGTCCTAGTGCATTAGTAGTATAACCCGCATTTAAAGCTAATAATCTAGATTTGAAAATAGGTTGGTATTTAGATCCCATCATTGATGGAATAGCAGCATTGAACTCATCTTTTGGTGCTCCTGCTGCAATAAATACGGTATTTATTGCCGGTCTTGCCATTTGATCTTGTTGAACAAAAGTTCCTGAAAAATCAAGACTTGCTACAGGATCTGTATTCGAATCATCATTATCACAACTTACTGAAACAACTGCACAAACTACTGCTACAGCTATTAATTTGAATTTATTAGATTTCATGTCTTTACGTTTTTAAAATAAAATTAGTTATTGTTTTTTCTTAGTTTCTGCCCATACATTCAATGTACTTGAAGTACCTAACATTGCTTTTGGAACTTCAACTACTAGTGAAAGTACATTTGTTCCTGCAAAAGTGTCTGTACCCGGATTTTTGAATCCAGAAGCAGTTCCGCCAAGGATTGCTTTGAATTGACCTAAGTCAAAAAAGAAAGGATCGTCTCTTGGTCCCGCGAAAAATTTCATTCCGTTTTTCTCCGCTATTAAAGGAGTTGATCCATAAGTAGAAATAGTAACACTTCCTGAAGCAGCAGCCGTTTTAATCATACTTGAAGTTCCAGTGGCAGTTGGAGCGTAAGGCCCGAAGAAATACATTTTGTCGTCTCTTTTGATGGCTTGAATAACTAAATCTTCAACATTGTCACCTGTGTTATCAATATTGATTTCAATCATAACATTTTCATTAAATGTTGCCGCGGCTGTAGCATTAGGACTTAACAATCCTTGTGTGTTTACTGCAAATGCAAGATTGTTGGTATCTTGCCCTTGAAAAGTGTACACATCAGTAATATCTGCTGCATTACCTGTTACTGCTGGAGCATCAACGTGATCAGCAGCTACTAAAATTAAGCCCGAAACCGCCACTAGCGATAGACCTAATATCATTTTTGTTTTTTTCATTTTGTTTAAAATTAAAAGGTTATAAAATCATTTACGGGATTGTATTCGGTTTGGTTTTAAAAATCATAAAAAAAATAAAAATTAATTTAATTTAATTCATAACCAATTAATTAACAGCGTTTTAAACACTTAAATAAAATACAATTATTTTTATTTTTATTTTATTTTAAAGCAGCTATTCATAAAATATGCCAATTGTAAATAAGAATGTATAAGTTTGTAATAGCAAAATAAAAAGTTATGACCCAAGATGAATTATTAGTATTAATTTATAAGAAAGATGAAAAGGCGTTTACACATCTATATGATATGTATTCAAAAAGCTTATTTGCAGTAATCAATGTTCTTGTGAAAAATAGAGAAGAAGCCGAAGATGTCCTTCAGGATGTATTTGTCAAAATCTGGAAAAATATTGATTCCTACCATGAAAGCAAAGGGCGCTTCTATACTTGGATTCTAAATATTGCCCGAAATACATCGATCGATAAACTGCGTTCGAAAAATTTTAATAACAGTCAAAAAAACCTTTCTTCAGATAATTTCGTACATCTGTTAGACGACAGTAACAAACTGGTCAATAAAATTGATTCTATTGGGATTCAAGAGTTTGTAAAAAAACTAAAACCCAAGTGTATTCAAATAATAGATTTACTGTTTTTTAAAGGCTATACCCAACAAGAAGCTTCAGAGGAACTGGAAATTCCTTTGGGAACCGTTAAAACTCACAATCGAAACTGTATTAATGATTTAAGAAATTATTTGAAATTATAATGGATACGAAAGAATATATAGAATCCGGTATTTTAGAACTCTACGTTTACGGTTTACTCAGTGAAACCGAAAATGAAGAAGTGAACACCATGGCAAAAAATAATCCAGAAATAAACGATGAAATTATTGCTATAGAAAAGGCCATTGTAGCTTTGTCTTCCAGCTTTTCACCGTTTCATTCTGTAGAAAATTTTGAAAAAATAAAAGACAAATTAGAACTAAAACAGGCTAAAGTAATCGAATTAGAACAAACAAGAAATTGGGCTCAATACATTGGTTGGGCTGCAGCAATTCTATTGTTAGTAGGTATTGGTTACCAATACAATCAGATGGAGCAAACCAATACTCAGGTAGTAAATGCCAAAGAGGAGAAAGCAAAAATAGAAAAAGATTTGGATGCTTTACAATTAAAAAATAAGGCAACCGAAACCAATTTAGCAGTGGTAAGAGATGCTAACAATACCGTTGTATCACTTGGTGGACAAGCCGTTGCGCCACAATCCTCTGCGAAAGTATATTGGAATAAAACAACCAAAGTGGTTTATGTTGATGCCGCAGGATTACCGGAACCACCAGAAGGAATGGTATACCAAGTTTGGTCCTTAAAATTGAATCCGTTGACTCCTACAAGTATTGGACTATTGGAAAATTTCAAGGTTAATGATCAAAAAATGTTTGCTGTAGATAATGCAACGGAAGCTGAAGCTTTTGGTATAACGCTAGAACCTAAAGGCGGAAGTTTAACGCCTACAATGGAACAATTGTATACTTTAGGAAAAGTTTAAAAATCACTTATTCTTGATATAAAAAAGGTTCAACTTTGAACTGCCCCCAAATAGTGTCTAACTTTTTGGGGGCAGTTCAAAGTTGAACCTTTTTTGTTTAAACTATTATACTAATTTTGTTCATTTAAAAATGAATTCAATGCGTTGAATTGATTTTATATAGGAGTTTTTACACCAACCAAGAAAGCAAACTCTTCCGTTAAAACCGTACTATTCAAGGCCCCATTTGCCTTTTAAAATTTATTGGCAGCCCCCACTTCCTCATAATTTACCCAATCATACTCATTAGTACAAAAATAGTTTATAAATATAGCTGCTAATTATTTTTTTTAACGAATCCAAGTTGAAAACCAGGCTTCTACACTTGTTGATGTTCTTCCCATTGTAGTATTAACAAACCAATGCACACAACTAGAGGAATTATTTGAATGGTACATTTGTGGCCAACCAGTGACAACAGGCGCGCAACAATTATTCCAACACCAATAACCTGTATTTGTAATAAATATTGCAGTCGTTAAATTTCCATTATGCCATGTTCCTGCCCCACCAGGGACGGTAGAACTACTCCTCAATGCTCCAATGGCTAATGGATCAGTCGATGTTGTTTTATTTTCAATAGAAGTATAAGAACTACCTGTTCTTAATTGAACGGTGCTGCAGGTATTAGCCAACTCAATTACTGTAGTACGAGGTAAATATCCTTTAGTTGTAGGAGATGTTAAACTACTAACTTGAGTCGCAGCTGAAGAGTTTCCTCCAACGCTCAATAATGTCCATCCACCGCCATCGGTTGTCATATCGGCATATACCTGAAAAGGGGTTCCCGAATTAATATTTGGGTTGGTTATCCAATAAATTCCATCTGGAGATAATGGAAAACCTTGTTTAATATTTAAGACATTTAATGCAGCTCTTGCAGATGATATTCCGTCCTTGGGAAGTGGAGCATCCATAGTTCTTCCAAAACTATTTAATCCTTTACCAGTAACTACAGCACCATTTTTATTAATTGCTAGTAAAGGGTCTGAAACTGATTTTCCATATTTATTTAACAGGTATCCAGTAGCTATTATTACTACAGTTGTATTATTCCCACAGGCATTGGTACCTGTAATAGTATAGGTTGTAATAACGCTAGTTACAGTTGGCGTTCCGCTTATGGATCCATCCGTTCCTAAAATTAAGCCTGTAGGCAAAGCTGGAGATACCGAATAGCTTCCCACTGCTGCTCCTAAATTTGTAATTACTAAATTTGTAATTGGTGAGTTCAATAGATAATCTTTCAACCCTGAATCCAAATAACTTATCGAGGGTACTTGATTAATAACCGAAACTACCCCTACTGGACTCCATGCAGTACCACAAGAGCCGCTGGTTAAAAGCACCCTAAATTTTCTTGTAGAGGTTATACCTGAAAAACTATAAGTAGCAGCGGTATTGCTAATATCGGTCCAAACAAATCCTCCGTCAATAGAATATTGCCATTTTGATACTGTACCCGTGTACCCACTTAATGTTAATATTCCTGAATTGGAGCCGTTACAAAAACTTGCATTGGAGATTGTTCCTCCAGAAGGTGCTGTACCTGCAATACAGGAAACAGCATAAGCAGCTGTATAAACCGTATTGGAACAGTTTACTATAACTGCCCTAAAATAATATGTGCCCGCTACAGTTAATTGATATGACATTGCTGCTGTGGTATTTGCAATATCTGTAATGCCACTTGCAAATGTACTACTGGTTGAAACTTGCCATTTAGTTATAGTACCACTATATCCATTCAAGATAAAACTAACATTAGCATCAACACAAATGGTATTATTATCTGCTACAATATTTCCCGAAATGGCACTGCTTATATTAATTCTTGTAGATGATGTAGTCAAACCAGTGCAACTTGCAGTATTTACTACAGCCCTATAATAAGTGTTTTGAGTGATATTAGTCACTGTGTTAGAGGTTGAAGTATTAGCAATATCAATACCAGCAGTCAAAAAGTCATCATACGAATATTGCCATTTCACTACGGTACCACCGACTAATCCTGTAAGAGTTAATGTAGTATTGTTTGCACCAGAACAAACCGTTGTATTTCCACCCGTAATAGTTCCAGATGGCGCTCCTGACAGAATTAAATTCCTAGTAAAAACAACATTGGCACCTACATAATCTGTAGACATTCCTCCATATTCTACGATATATGAAGGAACTTGACTTGAGAAAGATAAATCATTCCACTTACCTTCAGAGGCTACATAAAATTCCCCGTAATGTTCCCCGTTACTATTATTAGGCTCGCCAGGATTCCAATACGCAAATTGACCAGGTTGCGTTGTTGTCCAGACATTTCCTACAGAAAATTTAGTGCCTTTTTCTGGACCAGAAACCCAATACCATTGCCCTTCTGAAGCGGCTTGATTTGCATAGGTGGTTGTTCCGGTAGCAGCATTAATATAATTATAATCATCTGAGGCACCCATCCAAGAATCTGCTGGCATGATTTTCCAAATAAAATTAGTTTCGGCTATAGAAGTCATCGTAACTAAATATCCTAGACGACCAAAATAAGATTTTGTTTCAGCATTTGCGAGTGAAGTTGCCCAATTTATATTTCCTGACACTTTTTCATAAAAATGACCATTCAAATTATTGTAATACTTATTTCCTACTACAAAACTTACCTGTCTTTGCTCTTGAAAACAAGTAGCAGAAACAGTTGTAATAGTAACTGTTCTCAACAATGCTTGCCAATTAGCAGCTGTAGTTGTTCCTAAAAAGACCAAACTTTTAGTGGTCGCATCAAAAGCCGCAACAGTGATTCCAGAAGGCAAAGTTCCTGTATAAGACAAAACATCACCAGCAGTATAACTACCCGAGATTGACACTATAAAGTCAGTAAGATTTCCATCAGCGGTTATTGTCAGCGACGGATCTACTACAGTTTGTATATTATTAGTTATGGTTAGTGTACTGCTTGCTCCTGCCACATTTACTGTTGTAGCTTGTGAAAATACCTTGCTTGCAAAGCAAAATACAATTAATAATATATATAGTGTATGTCTCATCATCATAGAAAAAATTAAACTGATTATTTATTTTAGTTTTAGGGTATTGTAGGTTTTATATTTTTGCTAAATAGGATTGCTAATGCGCTTCATTTTTTTTATGATTAAAAAGTAAAAAAGGAGTTTCACGGTTTAAAGAAAATATAAAACTAGCGTTTAAAACTGTATAATTCTCCTCAATTTTCTACCAATCACTTTTCATTGAAAGCATTATTAATTTATTTTCTCTTGAAATCATATTGCATCTATTTTATATTTAAAAAATTGAATTGTATTCCTAAAATTAATCCAATAACACCGAAACTCTTCGTGCTAGTCGAAAAGTAATCTTTGAATCCGAAGGTATTGAACTATCTTCGCCATAACCAATTATTTTTAGCCTTGACTCTGAAATTCCTGACAACACTAATAATTCATAAAGCTTTTTTGCACGACTTTCAGAAAGTTTCTGGTTTGCTTCTTCACTACCACTTTTATCAGAGTATCCAACTAATTTTATATTTACGGATGGATTTTTCTTTAATAATGAAATAATACTATATACACTATTCGTTGAGCCACTGTTTGGTTTATCTTCATTTACATCATAAAATACATTTACTAATCCGTTTTCCAACAAAGATTTGAAGTCATAATTCCCCTCAATTGTTTTAGGTTCTAACTCCTCTAGATTTCTCTTATTATTTGTGTCAATACTGTTTTCTTTTTTATTGCCCATTAAACCACTTGGAGTATTATTTTGTGTGTTTAAATTATCTACTACTTCTTCTTTTTTATCAGCACTAATTTTTAGCTCTTTATTTTCTGTTGAAAGTAAGTTAGCAACCGAATCGCCTTCAGGAACATTTTTTGGATTTGCCCAATCTGAATGTCTATCTTTTTTTCCTAAATAAATTGTCATACCTATAGAAGTAGTGTATAACATACCGGTTAAATTATTCTCTTGAGCAGAAGTACTTCCATCCCAATTACGGTTTTGTCCAATATTTGACAGTACTGAAAAATCAACTATCAATGCTATTCGTTCCGAAAGTTTAATTTGAGGCGTGATTCCCATTATAAATCCTTTATTGGAATCTACAACTGCTTCTTGATTGCCGTTTCCTATTTTGGATTTAAATTTTGAGAATTGAAAACCTGCATGTCCCAACAATCCAATTGAATTAGAAAAATTTTGAAATTCAAATACTTTTCCTAAATTAAAGACACCTTGAAATCCTATTCGGTATTGCATGGAACGATATGAGAAAGAGGCCTCTTCTAATTTATTGGAAATACCATCAAAGGCTATATCTGATTTTATTCCAAATTTAGAGTTCAACATATAACGAAATCCGAAATCAAAATGATTCAAACTTGAAAAATTTGCACTCGAATTATAACCTATTCCAAAAGGACGCACAGCTATATTTGAACCAAAGCCAAACTCAAAAGACCATTTATTAACTTGCGCTTCGGTTTTAGTTACCATTTCAGGATTTATCTCTTGAGCTGAAAGTGACATTATTCCTATATTGAAAAGTATAAATCCAAAACTAATTCTTGATACTGATGTGTATTTCATTTTATGTGTTTTATTTAAATAATAACAAGTAATTTTAGGTCTAAAATTAGTAGTTGTTTGAAAATGTTACTTTATGTTATAGAAATTGATAATTAAAAAGACCTAATTGCTCTAACTGAATTGTTGGAGCTTTTTAAGCCTTGAACACCACCACCGTTGGAAAATGATATACAAAGTCCATAATTTGGATCACCAGCAGTTTGAGTGGACCAATAAAGTCCATAAGGTAAACTAGCAGTGTCAAAAGTACCAGTACCTATTACTCCTCTTCTACCATACATTTTAGTCAAATCATCATAATTAGGCAATCTCCAATCCGTATATCCGCCACCGGTATAGGCTGTGGCCAAAGCAGCTGCATTACCCCAAGTTGTATTTCTTCTACCTTGGTCAGCAGTTGCGGCTATTAAACCATGTATTATTCCTAAACCATCAACTGAAGTGAAGAAAATAATACCCCCCTGATAAAAATCTCCAATTTTAGGAGGAAGTGGTTTAACTATACTTTTTCCAAATACATTTTGTCCTTTACCAGCACCTTCAGCGCCATATTCATTAATTGCTTGCAAAGGTTCTACGATTAATTTTCCATATCTATTCAACACTAATGGATTCATTGTTACAACAAAAGATTTTGTTACCACACCACCAGAATTATCATCTAATGTGATTGTAATGGTTGAAGTTCCCATCTCTCCTGAAATAGGGGTTAGTGTTATAGTTCTGCTTCCCGTATTTCCTTGTAAGGATATATTGCCATTGGGAATTAATGCAGTATTACTTGAACTGGCTGTTATTGTCAAATTATTTAACGGCGTTTCTTGATCGCTAATAGTAAATGCAATTGGTGTAGGTAATGAGCCTTCAATAATAGTGGCATCACTTATTGATGAAAGTGTTGGATAAACGTTTATATAACTCGTATTACAAGTGAATGTAGAGCCTGAAATTAAGGCTGTTGTGGCTCCTCCCCAATCCTCCATTACCATAGAGGCTGTATTTATTCCTGCATTTAAATAGGTAACCCCTGAAAAAGTTCCTACCGACGTAAAACTGTCAAATCTAGCCCCTATTTGAGTTCCTCCCGTAATTTTTGGTTTTACTGGATTGGTTGTATCAATTACACCATTAATATAAAATGAAATGGCATTATCACCCGCACCAGAGAAATTTAAATCATAGAAACCCGATTGTGCAACATTAAATGTTTGTTGTACAATCCAGTTGTAAAACACTCCTGATCCCAATAACTGAGCGGCATCAGTCCTAGGAGCGATCCAATAATAAGTAGATCCCGAAACGGTATATCCGTTCACATATATATATACTGGAGCCAAGGAAGTTGTTTTGGGCACATAAGCGTTATAAGGTAAAGTTTCTGAATACGTATATCCTTGTGGTAAAGCAACTACTTTCCAATTCCCATCAATACCAGAAGTTGGAAATGGATTGGTTCCATAACCCGAACCTATTATATCTCCACCACAAAATGCTGCAGTAGTAAAACTTAATTCTGAGCCATAAGAAGTTCCTTGTGAATTAATAGCATAAGAACGAACATAATAAGTAGTGCTAGACGTTAGTCCAGATACTGCTTGTGAAAAAGCCCCTGTTCCGGAACCAATTACCACTTTAGTATCAGAAGTAGTAGGATTAGTTATTAAACTATACACAACCCCTCGTTCTGTAACGGTTGCTCCTCCATCATTAGTAATATTTCCTCCGAGTATAGCACTCGTATAAGTGGATGAAACAGTAGTGGTTAAAGTCGCTAATAAAGCTGGAGAATTAAAGACAACCAAATTGCTATTTGATGATTTAAATGGATTTCGTGCGTAATTTACTTCAACAGATAATAGCATTAAAAAAGATAATAATAGTAATTTTGAATTCATAGTTTTCTATTTAAGAATATATCTAGTCTGAATGTCTTTAAACATCATTTATTGAACCTACATGTGTAAAATAATTGATAATCTTGTTATTGTGTTCTGTTTAAAAATAACAAATCTATAGCATACGTTGCTATAGATTTGTAGTTGATATTACTTAGAATCTCCAAATGATTATAGAAAGATTTAGTAATAATAGTCTAATTGAATTCTTTCGGTTCCAACCAAAGCATATGCTCCATTGTTGGCAGGTAAATAGGTTAAAGTACTTCCACTTACACTATAAGCCGTGTTACTAATTCTCACTCCATTGATATACATTTTCACTTTACTATTTACTGAAGGTGTTTGTGCTAATGTAAAACTAAGTTGCGCTGCAGTTGCAGTATATTCATCCGCAATTTCTCTAACCGCTGCAGCACCTGTAGAAACAGTACCATTAGCCATTAAATATTCAGCAGAAGTTCCACCAGTTTTTATGAATGAAGTTCCTGTCATAGATCCAGCAACATTTAAGTTTCCAAATTGAGATAATTTCATATACTCCGTATCAGTTGTTCCGTTATATCTTGCAAAAGACAAATCTGTTATATCTGCTGCGATTCTTTCGGTTCTTATTTTCCAAGCAGTCGAATACCAATTTAAAGAAAGTACATTATTATATGTTCCTCCAGGAAAATCAAATTTGATCCCTTCAAATTCAACACCGCCTTTTACGTTTAATCGTGTACTAGATGTATTTGATAGAGGCCCTGTTCCAATAGTAAAATTAGAAGTAAAGGTCTTAGCACCCAAAACCGTTTGTACAGTAGTTAAATCTACAAAGTTTGCACTTGATGATGTAATAGCTCCTGTAACAAAAGCTGTTGTTGCCAGTTGAGTAGTATTTGCTCCTACCGTTGCTGTTGGTGCAGTTGGAGTTCCTGTTAACTCTGGTGAAACTGATAAAACTACATTTCCTGTTCCTGTAATAGGATTAGAAACTAAACCTTTTGATGCGTTTGTAAATACCGGTAGTGAAGCCGTTAAAGAAGAAAGTATTGGTTGTGCAGCAAAAGCGACTACACCTGTTACACCCAATGTGCCTCCTACGGTAGTGTTTCCTGTAGTACTAATATTTTGTGAACCAAAATTTGGAGCTATTTTAGTACCTGCTATTGCTGCACTAGCATTTACATCGGCATCTACAATCGTTCCATCATTGATCATTAAACTAACTACTTTGCTAGCGCCAATAATACTCACTCCTGTGTTGTTTATAGTAACATCTCCCGTTAAAGTAACTTCTGTAGCTACATTGCTGGAGTTTCCAATATATACTTTTCCGTCTGCCAAGGTATTTATAACTGATACTTGGTTATCCACATACGTTTTTACAGACATAACTGTTGGATATTTAGTATTTGATGTTGCATCAGCTGTAATACTTGTACTTTTATTTATTAAATCTTCCTTCGTGGCTTCTGCACTTATAGCACGATCAACTTCGGTTTGTAAATTAGTTATTAACGTGTTAACTGCTAGAATTCTATTCGATTTCTCTGTGTTTAAATTCGAAGTAATTGTTGTTTCTGCTGCTGTTGCTCTTGAAGTTTCCGCTGCAATTAAAGTCAATGCATTAGAAGTACCAGCTGTTGCGGCATCAACATACGTTTTTACTGCTTTCTCTGTTGGAAATTTCACATCTGAAATAGATGCTAAAGTACCATCTACACTCTTGTTTGCTGTATTTTCTTTTGTAGCTTCTGCGGCTGTTGCTCTAATTGTCTCTAATGAAAGATTTGTAGTTAGAATTCCTTCGGCATTTGTAGCTCTTGTGGTTTCCGTTGCTAAATTGGCAGTCAAAGTTGACACTGCAGTTGCTCTAGTTACAAGTTCTGTTGCCAAATTATTGGTTAAAGTAACATCGGCTGCTGACCTAGTAGTAACTTCGGCAGCTAAATTAGTTGTCAAAACTGTATCAGCTGTTCCTCTTGTTGTAGCTTCTGCTGCAATACTTGTCGTTAAAGCATTGTCGTTGGCCAATCTTGTAGCGGCTTCTGTATTTAGATTTGTAGTCAAAACTCCTTCTGCTGCGCTTGCTCTATTTATCTCTGTGGTTAATGCTGTTGAATTTGTCAACACTTTGGCATCTACATAAGTTTTAATTGCTTTCTCTGATGGAAATTTTACATCAGAATTTAATGTAAATGTTCCGTCAGTACTTTTGTTAGCTGCATTTTCTTTTAATAATTCTGCTGCTAAAGCTCTTGTACTCTCTGTCGTTAAATTTGTAGCGATTGTATTTTCTGCTGTTGTAGCTCTAGTTATTTCTGAAGCTAATCCTGTTGTCAAAACTGTATCAGCTGTTCCTCTTGTTGTAGCTTCTGCTGCAATACTTGTTGTTAAAGCATTGTCGTTGGCCAATCTTGTAGCGGCTTCTGTATTTAGATTTGTAGTCAAAACTCCTTCTGCTGCAGTTGCTCTTGTGATTTCTGCACTTAAAGCTGTTGTAGCTGATGAAGTGCTTGCATCTACATAGGTTTTTACCGATTTTACTGATGGATATTTAGTGTCCGAATCAAAATCGGTTATCACACTAACACTTTTATTAGCAAGCTTTTCTTTTAATAAATCAGCATTGGTTCTGTTGGTTACTTCCGTTGACAAAGCTGTGGTTAGAAGTCCTTCGGCATTTGTAGCTCTTGTGTTTTCCGCTGCCAAATCATTGGTTAAAGTAACATCCGCCGCTGATCGTGTGCTGGTTTCTGATGTTAAATTCGTAGTCAAGGTTCCTTCGGCTGCTATTGCTCTTGTTTTTTCGGTTGCAATTGCGGCTGCATTTACTCCTTCGGCTGTAGTAGCTCTTGTTGTTTCTACTGCTAAATTATTTGCAATTATCGTTTCAGCTCCACTTGCTCTGGTGATTTCTGCATTCAAGGCTGTTGTAGCTGATGAAGTGCTTGCATCTACATAGGTTTTTACCGATTTTACTGATGGATATTTAATGTCCGATTCAAAATCGGTTGTCACACTAACACTTTTATTAGAAAGATTTTCTTTTAATAAATCAGCATTGGTTCTGTTGGTTGTTTCTGATGACAAAGCTGTGGTTATAAGTCCTTCTATATTGGTAGCTCTTGTGGTTTCCGCTGCCAAATCATTGGTTAAAGTAACATCGGCTGCTGATCGTGTGCTGGCTTCTGATGTTAAATTCGTAGTCAAGGTTCCTTCTGCTGCTATTGCTCTTGTTTTTTCGGTTGCAATTGCGGCTGCATTTACTCCTTCGGCTGTAGTAGCTCTTGTTGTTTCTAATCCTAAATTATTTGCAATTGTCGTTTCAGCTCCGCTTGCTCTGGTGATTTCTGCATTCAAGGCTGTTGTAGCTGATGAAGTGCTTGCATCTACATAGGTTTTCACCGATTTTACCGATGGATATTTAGTGTCCGAATCAAAATCTGTAGTCACACTAACACTTTTATTAGCAAGATTTTCTTTTAATAAATCAGCATTGCTTCTGTTGGTTACTTCCGTTGACAAAGCTGTGGTTAGAAGTCCTTCGGCATTTGTAGCTCTTGTAGTTTCATTTGACAAAGCTGTGGTTAAAAGTCCTTCTGCATTTGTAGCTCTTGTGTTTTCCGCTGCCAAATCATTGGTTAAAGTAACATCGGCTGCTGATCGTGTGCTGGTTTCTGATGTTAAACTCGTAGTTAAGGTTCCTTCGGCTGCTATTGCTCTGGTTTTTTCGGTTGCAATTGCGGCTGCATTTACTCCTTCGGCTGTAGTAGCTCTTGTTGTTTCTAATGCTAAATTATTTGCAATTATCGTTTCAGCTCCACTTGCTCTGGTGATTTCTGCATTCAAGGCTGTTGTAGCTGATGAAGTGCTTGCATCTACATAGGTTTTTACCGATTTTACTGATGGATATTTAATGTCCGATTCAAAATCGGTTGTCACACTAACACTTTTATTAGAAAGATTTTCTTTTAATAAATCAGCATTGGTTCTGTTGGTTGTTTCTGATGACAAAGCTGTGGTTATAAGTCCTTCTATATTGGTAGCTCTTGTGGTTTCTGCATTTAAATTATTTGTCAATAGAACATCTACTGCTGATCGTGTGCTCGTTTCTGATGTTATGTTTGTCGTTAATATTGCATCTGCTTGCGCACGGATTAAAGTTTCTGTAGCTAAATCTGAAGCAATTGCTTCTTCGGCAACAGCGGCTCTGTTTTTCTCGGTTGCCAATGCATTTGTTGATGCCAATGTATTAGCATCGACATAGGTTTTAACCGATTTTACAGTAGGATATTTTATATCTGAAGTTGCATCGAATGTAACACTTGTACTTTTATTTACAAGAACTTCTTTTGTAGCTTCTGTAGTTGTAGCACGGGTTACTTCTGCAACTAAATTAGTAGTCAAAGTTCCTTCGGCTATAGTTGCTCTTGACTTTTCTAAGGCTAAATTTAACACCAACTCTGCATCTGCTGCAGCGCGAGTGGCAATCTCGCTAGTTAGCTCTGTAGATAAGTTGTTTTCAGCAGTAATTGCCCTTGTAACTTCTGCCGATAAGGCATTCGCTCCGGCTGTCATATTGGTATCGACATAAGTCTTAACCGATCTTACTGTTGGGTATTTTACATCTGAATTTCCATCAACAATTACGCTTGAACTTTTATTGACTAAAACTTCTTTAGTAGCTTCAGCTCCAACAGCTCTGCTAATTTCTGTATTTAAATTAGTAGTCAATACACTTTCAGCATCTTTGGCTCTAGCCACTTCAGAAGCTAATGCTGCCGAACCTATTGAAGAATTTGCATCAACATATGTCTTAACCGATTTTACAGTTGGATATTTAACATTCGAAGCGCCATCAATCGTTATATCTATACTTTTATTAACCGAATCCTCTTTAAAATTTAAGGCTTTTTGGTTTGCTAAACTTACAGGTTTATTTGAATCACTCGTATTATCAACATTTTCAAGACTCAAATTAGTTTTTGCTCCCAAAACTGTAGTGGCATTAGTCCCACCATTTTCAATTGGCACAACACCAGTAACATTTTCAGCGTTTTTTGCAGAAAAAGCAAAAGGTACATAAGTTAAAAATTGATCACTAATTTCAATAAAATTCGAGCATTGACCATTTGCATCTAATGCTACTTTTAAATTCTTTTTATTTACATCCCAATATACATCTGAAAATGTTGAGGCATAGCCGCCTGATTGAGTTCCAGAACCGATTATAGTATTCACCATACCAAATTCATCCGTTTTTACATTTATAGTTTCTTGGTATTCCGTTTGAAATGAACCATCCACAATTGTAAATTGCAGGCAAATGTTTTTATTTGCCAACGGAGAACTAGTATTGTTTGCTCCAGGAACTTTTTCTCCATTAGGATTTAATATAAGTGCTTGGTAGGTTATCCCGTTTGTTTGAGAATAAATTGCAGATGAAACAAACAAAAGTAAAAGTAAAGTTATCTTTTTCATAATTATTTTTTATTGATATTAAAATGAATACCGAATAGTATTTGATCAGTACAAAATGATAATTTTTCTGGAGAAATATAAAAAGGATTTAGGCTTTTTGAAAAACCATATCCAAGGCTTAAATAACCTAAGTCATTTAATTTATATCGTATATGGGCTCCAATGAATGGTGAAAATACTATTCCTGAAAACTCATCTTGATTAATCAAATCATAAACAACTCCATTTATATTTTGCTTACCATAAATTATTGTAGAAAGATTTAGACCTCCATTTACTTTGAATTGAAAATTATTCGAAATCTTAAAATTATAACTTAAAGCATTTTGAACTCCAATATATTTAGTTTCCCATCTATAACTATTTGCTGGAGAACCAGCAACAGCATTATAATCATTCAATGTAATACTAATATTATAAGATATTTTTTTGTTTTTAAAAGGGCTTGAATATCCTATTTCATAACTTGAACCCGTGCCACTTTGAAGTTGTGTAGTCATAGCCTCACCAGAAGTTTTATAAGAATACTTAGAAATATTACTCCCGGTCAAAAAATATGCTTCTTGGGAAAATAACTGAAAGGACGTGATTACCATAGCGAATAGTAGGTAGTTTTTAATCATTGTTTAATAATTTTAGTGTAATAATTGAGGTTGGTGGTATTTAATCGTACTAGATATTCAGAAGTGGGCAATCGTGCCAAATTTATAGTGAGGATATTACTGTCAACTTTTTCCTTTTGTTCATAAACCAAACGCCCCAATATATCAAAAATAGAAATGGATATAATCTCAACAACAGGTTTTGAAAATTGAAAATTAATAATTTCTCTAAATGGGTTAGGATAGGTTAACGTTTTAATATCTTCGATTGCATCAATATTATTTGAGGCGATATATTTACCCCAAAGACTTTGCTGAAATCCTTGCATTACTACATAATTTTTATTCGCGGAAGTTCCTGTCAAACTTTGCTGGCCAATAGTTTGTTTTATTATCAAACCATCTGGAATTTTTGTTGACTGTGCCTGCGAAGAAAGCATTTGATGGTGCAATACTTGCCCTTGAAAAGTCACAGTAAAAAATATAAGTAAGTACTTCATAAAATTTATTTTAGCCAATATTAACTATTATTATTATCTTTAATCGGCATAACTCGTCTTTAAACGTCTAACAGAAACAATCAGTAAGAACTTTTCAGTTTTTAGTAAATAAAAAATAATCTAATAAATTATTTATATTGAGATAAACACAAAATCTAAATGTTAATTAAATTCATTTTAACTATTAATGCGAATCAAGGTTAAAATATTAAGTTTATAAATACAGCTGCTATCTTCCCAAACAGATGTACTAATAATCCTTTTGTGGATCTAACTATGTATTTTCTTTGAATATTGTTTTTTTCAATTAACCAATTAAAAAGGGGTTCTATAGTTTGTCTAACTCTTAATACCGCTGTTGAATACAAATCGTTTGAAGCTTTATCTCTATTTCTAATTTCTTGGTATTTCCTTTTACTGCTTTAAGAGGCGTCATCATTACAGCGCTTTTTCTTTCTCAAAATCATAGAAAAACTCTTTATTTTGATAGATTTTATCACCAAAAAAGAATCTGTCTTTTTTGGTTGACCTTACTTCTTTGAATACGGTTAAATCATTGACAGATACGGGGTAATTTCTATCTCCTCGGGAAAAGGAATTCTGTTTTCTCGTCTAAAAGCTAATGCATGAAGTTTAACTCCATAACAATACATGCTTTTTGTAGAACAATATTCTTTATCTGTAATGTCTTTGGCTATTTTCAGGAACTCTTTTCGGAACAGGTAATAATCGGCTTTGATCTAAAAAACAATCGTCAAGACAGTAATCACAAATCAAGCTAGTTACTAATTCCCTGAAAGTTTCTGACAAGCGATTCAAGCGAATAGAAAGCGTAGAATAAGAGCCGAGTTTTGAAACCAGCAATGCAAATATTCGGCAGTGAATTGATGGATTTACTCTAGCGTGATTCGCTGTTCCTCTTCTGATGCAAACAAGTAAATTGTCATAATTTATCGATCTGTTAAATCTTGCTTCTCTTTATTGCTGAATCGCTGACATGTATATTTAATTTTTTTCCAAATTGTTCACAAATTGTTGAATAAATTTGTACTAATTTTGCGGCTTTAGGCTGAATAATCATATGTTAAAAGTGCTTTGAACACACCTTAAATGTACTGATTTCCAGAATTTAAAACAAATAACTTGAAAGATATTTCTTTCTATTTAGTTATTTTCGCAATTGCTATTTTAACCCTTGATTCGTATTATTAATATTAAAATGTAGAAATAATTAGATATTCGTGCTTTAATTATTTATTTTTAAAACTTAAAATTAAATCATTAAAATGCTGACAAATTTACTTTTCATCATTACCGGTCTCATTGGCTTACTGACAATTATCTTAATTTACTCAAATTATAAATCAAATAGGATCATGAATTTTTATATGATCTTATTGATCTTTATCATGTCTTTGCGTTTTTTTTTTAATGGATTAACCTATTTCATAACAGATTCTTCATTTAAAAGCATATACTTTAGATATTCTAACCTATCATTAGTTGTAATTCCAATTTGTTACTTGTATTTCAAAAATCTATTTACCAAGAAAAAAGCATTTAAAACAAAAGAGCTACTGCATTTTATATTTCCTGTATCCTTTTTTCTATTAGGAAGTATACTTAATTATCAAAAACTCCCTCTACAAAACACAAAAATTTTTCTCTATATTCTTTTTTTTGTTTTTGTATTGTCCTATAATATTTTATCCTATCGGACATTGAAAATTAATGTTTGGACAAAAAAAGGGGAAATAAAAGCAATTAAAAACCAAAAAAAATTAATTAGTAAATGGACATTGTTTTTATTTATCTCACTTATATTAGTATCAATTAGAGTTCTTTCATCACTTTTTATAGAAGTGTATTATAATCAAAATACAAAGGGCCATAGCTATCAATGGATATCCTCTTTTATTTGGCTATTAATTTTAATTAAAATATTAATCTCCCCAGAAATACTATATGGCTATAATGCTCTTAATAGGAAAATAAATGAAAATAGGAATACTAATTTAATTTTAAATAAAATTTGGAAAATAGCTCCTAATATCAATTTAAACAATGCCCAACACCTTGTTTTAAAAGAGAAAATTGATACAAATATTTTAACATATATTGAAGAAATTGAAAAGTTATCTTTTGAATATGAATTATTTAGAGACTCAAAAATGACAATTTCCGATTTAGCAAGTAAACTAAATATACCTAAAAGTCATATCTCTTATATATTTAAATACCATTCAACAATTTCCTTTTCGGAGTATAAAAAGGCAATCCGAATTCGTGATGCAATGAAGTATATCGAATTAAACTATCTAAAAAATAACACTTTAGAATCCTTATCCAAAAAAGTTGGATTTACTTCATACAATCCATTTTTCACAAGTTTTAAAGAAATTTCAGGTGTTTCTCCATTAGAATATTATAAAAAGGGTAAAGTGGAATTTGATTAATAAAAAAAGGTCCAACCTTAAAGTGAACTGCCCCCAAAAAGTTAGACACTATTTGGGGGCAGTTCAAGTTGAACCTTTTTTATGTAATTAACTAAGCTATTATTTCTTATAATACTTTCTGTATTTTGGATAGGAAATAGCTCCAAATAAAGCTATTGTTCCTAATGAATACCAAATCCAATCCAATGATTTCGCTTCACCACTTGCGTAAGAATGCAATCCTACTAAGTGGAAATTAACGCCGTAATAGGTAAATAAAATCGATACGAAAGCAAACATACTCATCAGGTTAAAAACCCACTTTCCGCGTAAAGAAGGAACAAATCTGGCATGAATCACAAAGGCATAAACCATAATACTAATTAAAGCCCAAGTTTCTTTAGGATCCCAACCCCAATAGCGTCCCCAGCTTTCATTAGCCCATTGTCCGCCAAGGAAGTTTCCAATAGTAAGCATAATCAAACCAATAGTCAATGACATTTCGTTGATATACGTGATTTCCTGAATATTCAAATCCATTTTGGTTTTGTTTTTTTCATTGGTAAATAAAATTAACAATAAAGAAACAGCACCTAAAATCATTCCTAATGCAAATGGTCCATAGCTCGCAACAATTACCGCTACGTGAATCATTAACCAATATGAATTAAGAACAGGCTGCAAATTAGCTATTTCTGGATCGATCCAATTCATAAAAGCCGCAAACAAAATCATAGAAGTTACAAAAGCCGAAGCCGCAACCGTAAGTTTTGATTTTCTATCAAAAGCTAAACCAAAGAACATCGTCGCCCAAGCCACATAAATTATAGATTCGTAAGCATTACTCCATGGTGCGTGACCAGAAATGAACCAACGGGCTATTAATCCAAGGGTGTGCAAACCAAATAATATTCCAATGATTACATGAAAGGAATTGATCACAATACGCAATATCTTTTTCTCGAAAATAATGTTAAGTATAGTAAAAACAAGCATCAAACAGCCAATTGTTAAATAAGCTATGAAAAGATTCTTGAAAATATCAGATTTATTATATACAATTTCCAGTGATATTTTGTCTTCACTTGGCCTTACTTTAGCTCCAAATTTTTTCTGAAAACCATTTATACTTTCTAATAATTCGTTTGCCGTTTTATAATTTTTGGTATCAGCTGCATTTGTCAAAGTTCCAAAATATAATGGCAGTACACTTTTAGTATATGTGGCGTCCATTCCTTTCATTCCTGATTCATTCAATTCTAAATAGGAAATCCATTTGTTATTCGCATCGTTCGGAATAGGGAAAATCTTTAAAATTCTTCCGCTTAACGCCGATTCCATAAGGTTTACCTTCTTATCCGTTTCGATAAAATCTTTTTCGAATTGATTTGGATTAGCTGTTTTGAAAGCATCATCAAGATAGGGTGACAATTTATAATTTCCTTTTTCGTCAAAAAAAGCTATAAAAGGAGCATATTGTGCTTCTTTATCAATTCCGATAATTTTACGGATACTATCATTTCCAGCTTTTATATAGATGATGGGAACTTCAATCCAAACCTTGGCATATTGCGTCATAGACAACAATACCTGATCAGAATTCATGCCCTTATAGGTTTCCATATGGCTTACTTTTCGAAGCAATTCAGATGAAAAAGTATTAACAGGCTTCATTCTTCCTCCTCCATCTTGAATAATCAATCGCCCAAATTTAGCCGCATGTTCTTCTGTAACTTTGTATTTATTCAACAAAGAATCAATCTGTTTCACGTTTGGAACTTGATGCTGATGCTCCTCATGACTTTGGGAAAAACCATTAAAACTGAATAGCAAAACCAAAATAGTCAGCAGGTTAGCCTTCTTCGTTTTTACTATTTCCAGTTTTCTTTTCAAATCAGCAAAACGAGAATATTTGGTAAACATAATCGACATCATAGCAAAAAACAACATAAAATAACCGCTGTAAGTTATGCAGGTTCCCCAGAAATCATGATTTACGGATAAAACCGTTCCTTTTTCGTCCGGATCGAATGAAGATTGAAAAAAGCGAAACTGTTTGTAATCTAAAACATGATTCATATAAATTCGGGCATCAAATGAGTTTGCGGAATCCTGAACCGTAACTTTGCTTTCAAACGAAGAATAGCTTTTTTCCGTTCCTGGATATTTTTGGGCAATAAATTTATTCAGTTTTATCTTGAATGGCAATACATAAGCTTTGCTTCCGTAGAAAAAAGTATAATCAATATTCCCTATTTTAACGGTTTTTGATTCTCCAACTTTACCTTTAGAACCAACAACTGTTACTTCTTTTTCTTTTCCGTCTGCAATCACACTTAAAACCAAAGCATCATCATGATTCTTGGCCTTGAAATCATTTTTAGATTCATAATCAATCACTCCTTTTACAGCTGGATCGGGAAATACAAATCGCATTTCACCAATAGTATATAGGGATCGCATCATTAATGGTTGCGCAGCGTCTTTAATCACCTTTCCTTGCATTTTATCAGCCATACGCATAAAATTACCTTCAAATGGTGTTTGAATAGTACTAGTATCACCTTTAATACTGATATTTATAGCTCCTTCGGTATATTTATTCAATGAAAATAAAACGTTATGAATATTTTGAACTTCACCTTCTTTGAGCATGTGTTCATGACGTCCGCCATCTCCCGCTTCTACAATTTTGAAATATAAAGAACCTTTTGGATCTGGTTTTATGTATTCTTTAGCGCCCATGATGAAGTTTTTGTATTTTACTTCAAAATTAGTATTGGCAAATTTATCTGAAATGGTGAAATTATTATTGGTAACCGGCGAAAGTAACAATGGCTTTTCAAAAACTCTACGTTTCATTTCCCCCTTGTAATCCCCATCTACAAAAACAGTAAGGAAGGTTTTATCTGAAAAAACTTGATTTTCTGCTGCGCCTTCGCGAATGGGCATTACTCCTTCATAACTGATATATCGGGTTACGAAGGCTCCGAAAAGGATAAAAACAAAAGCCAAATGAAGCAATAAAGTAGCCCATTTTTCTTTTTTCAAAAGCTGGTATCTTTTAATATTTCCAATGAAATTAATCATAAAAAACACCATTATGGCTTCAAACCACCAAGCATTATAAACCAAAATTTTTGCAGTGTCAGTATTGTATTTGCTTTCGATAAAAGTTCCGGTACCCATTGCGATTGCAAATGTTAAGAAAAGCATAGCCATTAATCGTGTAGAAAACAAAATAGAGAATATTTTTTTAATCATTTGTAAGGAATTGCGTTTAATAAAAGTGCGACAAAAGTACTTAAAAATCTTGACTTCTATATTCGTACAATTGTTAATTAAATCCAAAAATACCCCTTTCTATTTTTCGATAAAAAAGCATATTTTAATGCTAATTGCGGTTTATTTGCCGTTCAAAAATTGAATAAAACCCTTAATATTTTTTTGCTAATTTTGTCAAATGATTAAAGTAATTATTATTGGCTCAGGAAATGTAGCGCAACATTTGATTGCGGCATTTCAAGATTCTCAAAATTTGGGATCAGAAATCGAATTGGTTCAAGTCTTTTCGAGACAAACCACGAATCTATCGCACTTACTGGATTATGATAAAATCACTGATGATTGGAATACTTTGGCAGAAGCTGATTTGTATATCATAGCAGTTTCTGATGATGCGATTGCCGATGTTTCTTCCCAACTTCCGTTCAAAAACCGTTTAGTGGTTCATACTTCTGGAAGTGTTTCCTTGAATGCTTTGGATGACAATAACCGAAAAGGAGTTTTTTATCCGTTACAAACATTCAGTAAAAACAAAGCCGTCGATTTTAAAACCATACCAATTTGTTTAGAAAGCGAAAATGCAACTGATTTTCAATTATTGGATAAAGTGGCAAAAGCAATTTCCGACAAAGTTTCCGCCATCAATTCGGAACAACGCAAAGCATTGCATGTTGCAGCGGTTTTTGTCAATAATTTTGTAAATCATTTGTATGAAATAGGAAGCGAAATTTGCCAGGAGCATCAGGTTCCTTTCGAAATTCTAAAACCTTTAATTGCAGAAACTGCCGATAAAATAATGGTGCTTACTCCGGAAGAAGCGCAAACTGGACCGGCAAAACGCAATGATACCGCAACTATTGAAGCGCATGAAGCTTTTCTATCCAATGAAAATTACTTAACAATTTATAAAACACTAACACAATCCATACAGCATAATGGCAAAAAGTTATAAAGAAATGATGAATGATATTACTACGTTTATATTTGACGTAGATGGCGTACTTACCGATAGCTCTGTTTTTATAACCAACGAAGGAGAAATTCTGCGTACCATGAATATTCGTGATGGTTATGCTATGAAAGCTGCTGTAGATAGCGGTTATAATGTTTGTATTATTTCAGGAGGGAGCAATGAAGGTGTTCGGGTAAGACTTAGAAATCTTGGAATTACTGACATTCATTTAGGAGTACCAAACAAGGTGGAAACATTCGATGAATATACGGATGTTTACCAAATAAATCCAGAACATGTTTTGTATATGGGTGATGATATTCCAGATTATCATGTGATGAAATTAGTGGGACTACCTGCTTGTCCACAAGATGCAAGCCCGGAAATCAAGGCGATTTCAAGGTATATTTCACATAAAAATGGTGGAAAAGGTGCTGCTCGCGATGTAATCGAACAAGTCATGAAAGCACAAGGAAAATGGATGGCGTATTTTGATGGAAAACATGATTAAATTTTAGATTACAGAATTTAGATTTTAATCTAAAAATAAACTATTCTTTTTTCTAAAATTTTTAATTTTTAATAATGAACTTTTTAAAACTCATCCGATATCAAAATTTACTGATGCTTGCCTTTATGCAACTCGTTTTCAGATATGGCTTTTTCAAATTTCAAAATATCCCATTGTCATTAGCAGATTGGCAATATTTATTATTAGTCCTATCCACCGTTTTACTCGCAGCGGGTGGTTATGTAATAAATAATATATTTGACCAAAATACGGATAACGATAACAAACCCAACAACATAATTGTTGGTAACAGTATTTCTGAAGCAAAGGCTTACAATATATATGTTGCGCTTAATTGTGTTGGTGTTGGCATTGGTTTTTATTTGTCGAATGTCATACAGAAACCAGGATTTGCCGCTATTTTTATTTTGATAGCCGCTACACTTTATCTTTACGCTACAAGCTTAAAACAAATGGTTCTCATCGGAAATGTAATTGTGGCTTTATTACTTTCTTTCAGCGTTGTTATCATAGGAATTTTTGATTTATACCCTGCTACCTATGAAGGGAATCAGGCACAAATGGCTGTAATTTTTTCTATTCTTTTAGACTATGCGATTTTTACTTTCTTTCTTAATTTCATTAGGGAAATCGTTAAAGATTTAGAAGATGTAAAGGGAGATTCTAATCATGGAATAAATACTTTACCGGTAGCTATTGGAGTTAACAAAACCACAAAAATAGTTTTTGCATTAAGTTTTATCCCTCTAATAGCAATTCTTTTTTACACCTATAATTATTTGTTTCTTTTGACGTATACAACCGTTTATTTATTGACTTTTGTAACGGGGCCACTTCTCTATTTTACGATAAAAACATGGAGCGCAAAAACAAAAAATGACTTTCACAAATTGAGCTTACTACTGAAATGGATTCTTCTTTTCGGAATTATCTCCATTGGAGTTATCACTATAAATATGAAATATAATGCTTAGAAATAAATTAAAAAAATACAACCTGATTCTAGCTTCAGGTTCTCCAAGACGCCAACAATTTTTTAAAGATTTAGATTTGGATTTTGAAATCAAGCTAAAAGAAATTGAAGAAATTTATCCTGCAGAATTAAAAGCTGCAGCAATTACCAATTACTTGGCTGAATTGAAAGCCAGCGCTTTTGAAGGCGAATTGCAACCCAATGATATTCTCATAACAAGTGATACTATTGTTTGGCATAATGACAAAGCTTTGGGCAAACCAAAAGATAAGCAGGATGCTTTTGAAATCCTAAAATCATTATCTAATACTACCCATGAAGTGATTACCTCGGTTTGTTTTAAAACGACTTTAGAAACAACCGTTCTTAATGAATTGACTAAAGTTACGTTTAATGAATTAACCGACGAAGCCATTTTATATTATCTTGAAAATTACAAGCCTTTTGACAAAGCGGGCGCTTATGGAATTCAGGAATGGATTGGTTTTATAGGTGTTACAAAAATTGAAGGGTCTTATGCTAATGTTATGGGTATGCCAACTGATAAAGTTTATGAATATTTAAGTAAATTAGCATAATTAATTATGGATATGATTTTATTTCAACAATACACAAAAGAACTAATTGCAACTGGAATACTAGTTATTTTGTTCGTTTTATTGCGTATTATCACTTCAAAACTGGTAAGACGCTATGCTAAATCAAGTCGGACTATTGAACATCGAACTAATTTAGTCATCAAATACATTCATTTATTCATTAATATACTGGCAATAAGTGCTCTAATCATAATTTGGGGAGTTCAGACCAAAGATATTTTTATTGGACTTACCTCAATAACCACTGTTGTAGGCGTCGCTATGTTTGCCCAATGGTCTATTTTGAGTAACATTACATCAGGCATTATTTTGTTCTTTTCGTTTCCTTTTAAAATTGGTGATGTTATAAAAATTCATGATAAAGATTTTCCTATTGAAGCTGAAATTGAAGATATTGGTGCTTTTCATGTATTCTTAAAAACCAATGATGGGGAAATGGTAATTTTTCCTAATAATTTGCTTTTGCAAAAAGGGATTTCAATTTTAAAAACCCATTTTGAAGATAAAGAATTCGTAGATTAATTTTTCTTTTAAATACCTTGCTCTTATTTATCTATGGCTAAATTTATAGTTTTATTAAGTGGAAATTATATAACTATTTTTTAAAAATATGTAACGGTTTAAATTTATTATTCTATCATATTTGCTTGTTAAATTTTAAATTTCCATACTTAATTTTTAATAAATAATAAATACAACGAAAATATGAATGATACCATAAAACTTCCATTCTACGCAAAACTTGCATTTATTTTATTGAGCTTGATTAGTTTTGGATATATTTTTTATATCGGTCAGGAAATTTTAATTCCAATTTTATTGTCTTTTATATTTGCTATAATATTAAGACCAATTGCCCATTTTATAAGACATAAACTCCGTTTTCCACATGTCATAGCAGTTATGATAACTGTTCTGCTGTTTATTTTACTCTTTATTGGACTTTTTGCATTTTTATCCATTCAGATTAGTGAAATGGCTAATGATTTTAATAAAATAGAAAGAAACATTTCCATCCACATTCATAACATTCAACAATATATCCGGGAACATTTCAATATAAGTTCCAGGGAACAAAAACAATATTTGGACACTGCTACTGAAGATTCAATGGAAAAAGGAAAAGAAATGATAGGAACGACCTTAATGTCCTTTACGGATACGCTCCTAAACCTGATTTTAATTCCTATTTATACTTTTTTAATCCTTTTGTACAGAACCCATTTTATGCTGTTCTTTTCTAAATTGATAAAAAAAGAGTATCACCCTAAATTGCAGGATATTTTATCTCAGATAAAAGTAGCCGTAAAAAGTTATATTGTTGGTTTAATTATAGAAATGATTATGGTTTCCATATTAACAACGGTTGGATTTATGATAATAGGCGTTAAGTATGCTATTTTATTGGGAATTATTACGGGTATTCTAAATTTAATCCCCTATGTTGGAATATTGTTTGCAGGTGCTTTAAGTATAATAGCATCGCTAACTGGATCACCCGACTTATCCATAATTGTTGGTGTAATTGTAGTCAATATAATTGTACAATTAATTGATAACAATATTTTAGTGCCATTGGTTGTGAGTTCAAAAGTACAAATAAATGCATTTGTTTCCATTGTTGGGATTATTATAGGCGGTGCAATTTCAGGAATTTCAGGAATGTTTTTGGCTATTCCCATAATTGCCATTCTTAAAGTAATTTTTGACAGAATAGAATATTTAGAACCTTGGGGTTATTTGATGGGAGATGATTTACCAAAAACATATACTTGGCGCAATATTAAATTACCTCTTTTTGATTCGGAAACATCCGCAAAAAAAATCATAATCAAAACAGATATTACAGTGCCTATGTTTACAGAAACAACCACCGAAAATGATATCAATCGTTCTGAAAATTAATTGCTTAAATTTTCAAAATCTATCTTTCAAAGCTAATTTTTTAACATGTTTCAAAAACAAAAACTGATTTTAATTTTTTTACTCTTCTGCTGCTGTCAGATTTCTTTTTCACAGGTAAACAAGCCAAAAAAAGATTCTACTGAAGTATATAAGGATATTCAAACCTATTCAAAAAAAAGAAAATTCACTAAGTTAATGCATAAGTTAATTTTTAGACCTGTTAATTTAAAAGTTAAAAAGGAAAAAGTAGTTCGAAAAAAATACTTCGCTTTTGAAAGCAGAACTATCCGAAATATCAAAATCGTTACGCTCGACCCTTTTGGATTTTCAGAAATTGATACTACCAGAGGACCTCGAAATTGGGCGGAAAGAAGCGGAAACAGAATTCACATTAAAACCAATAGGCTGGCTATCCAGAATTTATTGCTGATAAGAAAAAATGAACCTTTAGATTCCTTATTAGTTAAAGAATCCGAACGTTTAATCAGAACTCAAAGATTCGTAAGCAGAGTTAGTATAACGCCTCAATTAATTAAAAATAATCCAGATTCGGTTGACGTTTATATTCGTGTATTAGACACTTGGAGTATAATACCAAAAGGCTCCATTTCAAACTCGAGAGTTAGTTTCCAACTGAATGAACGTAACTTTTTGGGCTCAGGACATGAAATTGACAATGAATTCAAAAACAGGTTCAGTGACGGGAAAAATGCGTATCATTTCGCCTATATCATTCCCAATATCAAAAATACATTTATCAAAACAACATTGAGATATCATATTGATTTGGATAATTATTATGCAAAAAGTATCAATATTGACCGTCCTTTTTATTCCCCTTTTGCAAAATGGGCGGCCGGAATTTATGTCGATCAGCAATTTAGAAAAGATACCCTTCAAGATTTTAATTTGATATATGCTAACCAAAATTTCAAATACAATTCGCAAGATTTATGGGTAGGACATGCTTTTCGTTTATTTAAAGGAAACACGGAAGGCGACAGAACTACCAATCTAATTTTATCCGGAAGATTTTTAAATATAAAATACATTGAAAGTCCTACAGTAGCATACGATCCAATTGATTTCTATTCCGGAGAAAAATTTTTTCTTACCGGAATTGGTGTTACTTCTCGAAAATTTGTGGAAGACAAATATATTTTTAAAAATGGAATAATAGAGGATGTTCCAATTGGGAAAATTTATGGAATTACTGGAGGTTATCAATATAAGAATAGTACTGGGCGTTACTATTTGGGGGGTAGAGCTGCATTCGGAAATTTTTATAAATGGGGGTTTTTAAGCGTTAATTTTGAATTAGGTTCCTTTTTTTATAAATCGAAAACAAACCAGACTGCTTTTTCTTTTCAGGCAAATTATTTTACTAATTTAATTACTATTGGAAAATGGAAATTAAGACAGTTTATTAAGCCTCAATTTATTTTGGGTATAAACCGTTTAAATTCTATTGGTGACCAACTCACAATTAACGAAAATTATGGGATTTCAGGTTTTAATAGTGCCGAATATGGGACCAAGAAAGCGGTATTGACTTTACAAACTCAGGCTTATTCCCCTTGGGATTTATGGGGATTCCGCGTAAATCCTTATTTCAACTATTCAATTGCAATGCTGGGAACTGCTAAAAAAGAAATTAGTAAAAGTAAAGCATATTCTAAAATTAGCATCGGATGTATTATTAATAACGATTATTTAGTATTTAGTTCTTTCCAAATATCGTTATCCTACTACCCTTCCATTCCTCGTGCTGGCGAAAATGTTTTTAAAACCAATTCCTTTGAAACCACCGATTTTGGATTTCAGGATTTTGAATTAGCTAAACCTAGAACTGTGATTTATAAATAAAAAGGCATCTTTTAATATTCTATTTTAGAATACATTGCAGTAAATTCAATATTTTATGATAAGGTGTGAATTATATAATTTTAAGCAGTAATTGTATAAGTCATTTTCAAAGTATCTTTTTATCTTTACAGTAGTAAAAAAGACTAACTAATACTAAAAAAACAAGATGAAAAAAATTTCTTTCTATTTAATGATGATGGTATTGTCATTAACTGTAGTCCCAACAACAACTTTTGCTGCTGAAAAAAATCCAACAACAGTATCAAATAACCCTAAAGAAGTACCTGAAGAAGTTAAGGTTTTACTTTCTCGTTTAGATGAAATAAAAGCAATGGACAAATCTTCCATGAAATCATCCGAGAAAAAAGCGCTTCGTAAAGAAGTACGTGCTATTAAATCTGAACTAGCATCAACAGGAAACGGTGTTTATTTATCTGTAGGAGCAATCATTATCGTTATCCTTTTATTGATTCTTTTATTGTAATCAGGGTTCAAAAATAAAATTTTAAAGAGAAGCTATACACTTCTCTTTTTTTTATGAAAACAAAGTCTCTATTTAAATGGTAGAGAAATTAATTGGCATAGTTGTTGAATTTACACAAGAAATAGTAGCATGTAGAGTAACTATTAAATAAATTATTAATTAAATTTTTGAAAAATGAAAACATTAAAATTAATCGCAGTAGGAATAATCCTTTTAGCATCAAGTGCAATACACGCTCAAGTTTCCGTAAACGTAAACATAGGTACACCACCATCATGGGGTCCTGTAGGATATTCTAACGTAGACTATTATTATTTACCAGATGTAGAAGCATACTATGATATAAGAGCCACTCAATTTATTTATTTTGGTGGAGGAAGATGGATTCGTTCAAGATACTTGCCTGGACAATATAGAAACTATGATTTGTATAGTGGATATAAAGTTGTATTAAACGATTATCATGGTTCAAGACCTTATAGTAACTTTAAAAATCATAAAGTAAAATATTATAAAGGATATCACGGTGCACCTCAAAGATCAATAGGTTCAAAAGGGAATAATAAAGTATATAAAAATAAGGGTAATAATGACAAGCACGGTGGAAACGACAACCACGGTGGTAATGGTAATCAAGGTGGCGGAAAAGGCAACCAAGGTGGTGGTCATGGAAATGGAAAACATTAATCCGAATTCCTGCAATCAAAAAGAGAGTCCCAAAAGTTTGGGACTCTCTTTTTTTATATAAACTCGAACAAAATGATTTAAATTTTTTTTTTCTAATTTAACTTCAAGCATCTTATTATTGGTATGCTTATTTTTGAAGTTTTTAATAATACAATTCTGCTATTCAATTATATGAAATTTATTATTAATTATTTCTTATATTTACAATAACAATAATGTTAAACCATAAAACCACAACCAAGATGAAAAAAGCTACCTTTTATTTAATGATGATGGTATTGTCATTAACTGTTATCCCAACCACAATTATTGCTGCTGAAAAAAATCCAATTACAGTAACAAGCAATACTAAAGAAGTTCCTGAAAATGTAAAAAAAATGCTTTCTCGTTTAGATGAAATCAAAGCAATGGACAAGTCTTCCATGAAATCATCGGAAAAAAAAGCACTTCGTAAAGAAGTACGCGCTATTAATGCTGAGTTAAGATCAACTGGAAATGGTGTTTATTTATCTGTAGGAGCAATCATTATCGTTATCCTTTTATTGATTCTTTTACTATAATCCAATTTCTAAATAAAAAAAAAAAGAGAAGCTATTTTAGCTTCTCTTTTTTTTTGGAAAAGACGCAAATATTTTAATTAAATGTTAATTATTTTATACTGGCACAGTTGTTGGTTTTATAAAAAAGTATTACCATAAAGAGTAAATATAAAATTATAAATCTATTAAATATTTGAAAAATGAGAACATTAAAATTAATCGCCGTAGGAATAATACTTTTTGCATCTAGTTCAATACATGCACAAGTTTCAGTAAGTTTAAACATAGGTTCACCACCTTCTTGGGGTCCGGTAGGATATGCAGAAGCCGAATATTATTATTTGCCGGATGTAGAAGCCTATTATGATATAAGAGCCACTCAATTTATTTATTTTGGTGGAGGAAGATGGATCCGATCAAGATATTTACCAGGACAATATAGAAATTATGATTTGTACGGTGGCTACAAAGTAGTATTGAATGATTATCATGGTTCAAGACCTTACAGAAACTTCAATAATGATAGAGTTAGGTATTATAGAGGTTACCAAGGTAGAGAACAAAGAAACATAGGTTATAGCAACAATCGCAGAGGAAACGATAACCGTAGAGAATTTGATAATCGTAGAGGAAATGATAATCGTAGAGAATACGATAATCGAAGAGACAATGATAACCGAAGAGGAAATGAAGGACATAATAATGGAAGAGGAAACGGAAACGGCAGAGGAAATGGTCATGGAAGAGACTAATACTTTATAAGTTATCAAAAAAAGAGAGAGCCAAATTGGTTCTCTCTTTTTTTTGATAATATTGTCCCGTCCTGAAATAGAATATTCACACTATTATTAACCAAACGTAATAATCGACAAACGCAATCTTAACTCTAGTTACCTATTATAAAACTAAATTCAATAAATACTTATCAGTTGGTTAGTAGATTTAAATTAAACCCCTTAAAACAATCAAATTTTAAGGGGTTTACTATTTTTAATTTAAGCTTCTATACTCATTTGGTGTAAAACCAGTATTCTTTTTGAACATTCGATTAAAATGCTGAGGGTATTTAAAACCTAGTTCAGATGCAATTTGGCTTATCGATTTTTCGGTATCGAAAATTCTTTCTTTCGCTACATCTATTAATTTTAATTGCATATGTTCCTGAGCTGATTTCCCAGTCTCTTTTTTGATTAAATCTCCAAAATAATTAGGAGAAAGATGCAAACAATCAGCAAAATATCCAACAGAAGGAAGCCCTAAATCCTGAAGTGTTTCTGACTGAAAATAGGTATTCAATAAGTTTTCAAATTTTGACAAAACATCAGTATTAATATTCTCTCGGGTTATAAACTGCCTGTCATAAAACCGAACACAATAGTTTAACAACAACTCAATATTATTCGCTATGATACTTTTGCTATGCTTATCAATAGATTGACTTAGTTCATATTCCAGTTTACCAAACAAGTCTTTTATAATTTGTTGTTCTTTTAAAGACAAATGAAGTGCTTCATGTGACTCATACGAAAAGAAAGAATAGTGACTCATGTGTCTCCCTAATGCTGTTCCTTTTATTAAATCAGGGTGAAAAAGAAGTGCCAAACCTGAAGGTTGATAATTCTCTTCATTATTAACTTCTATAACTTGTCCGGGAGCAACAAAAACGAGCGTTCCTTCATCATAATCATAGCTGTTACGTCCATACCTCAATTCGCCACAATTTCCAGCTTTTAAAAAAACAGCATAAAACCCAAAATGCAGACGACTGTGATTGGGTAGTGCCTTTGTTTTCGAATTATCAAAAACACTTATTAACGGATGTTTAGTTTCAATTTCTTTCAGTTCATTGTATTGAGAAATTTTTTCGAGTTTTATGATCTGTTCCATAATCCTATAACTTTAGATTTATTATGCAAATATAGCACGCAGATTGTTAATACGTTAACTCCATTATTCAAATCAGTAATAATGGTTAGAACTACAGTAATCCATATACCAAATAGAAACTGCTATTGAAGGAACTTTGTATTATCAAAAATTCTACTGAAAAGAATTGAACAAAATCATGTAAAAATGAAAACAAGAAAATTAGGAAATAGCGGATTAGAAGTATCCGCTTTAGGAATGGGAGTTATGAACTTAAGCTTTGGAACAGGTAAAGCTGTTGAAAAAAGTGAAGGTGTCAAAATTATTAGAGCAGGTGTAGAAAGAGGCATTACTTTTTTTGATACCGCTCAAGGTTATGGTCCTTACGTAAACGAAAAACTTCTTGGAGAAGCATTAGTCCCTTTTAGAAAAAACGTAATAATTGCTACTAAATTTGGTTTCAAATTAGAAAATGGAGCTATTACCGGAACAGACAGTCGCCCAGAAAACATTAGAGCGGTTGCGGAAACCTCTTTAAAAAGTTTAAAAACAGATTATATTGATTTATTTTACCAACACAGAGTGGATCCTACTATTCCAATCGAGGATGTGGTAGGAACACTTAAAGATTTAATCAACGAAGGTAAAATTCTTCATTACGGACTTTCAGAAGCTGGGGCTTCAACCATTAGAAAAGCTCATGCCATTCATCCAGTTGCTGCTGTTCAAAACCAATACTCTATTTGGACAAGAGAACCAGAATTAGAAGTGTTACCCTTATGTGAAGAATTAGGAATTGGTTTTGTGCCTTGGGGACCACTGGGAACAGGTTTCCTTACAGGAACAATAACTCCTGATACTAAATTCGACAGTGCTACAGACCTACGAGCTAGTTTCCCTCGATTTACAAAAGAAGCAATGAAAGCCAATATGCCAGTTGTCGATATGTTGAGAGTAATTGCAAAAGAAAAAAATGCAACACCTGTACAAATAGCACTTGCATGGTTGCTGGCACAAAAACCTTGGATTGTACCAATTCCTGGAATAGACAAAGTAGAGTACATTGATGACAACATCAAATCAGTTGATCTTGTATTAACTACTGAAGACCTTAACTACATTGATAATCAATTATCAGAAATAAAAATTCAGGGAGCAAGATTAGATGAAGGTTTACTTTCAATGTCTGAATAATGAATTTTAAAATAATAATCAATAATTATATAAATATGAAAACCTATCTTTTATTTATTGTTCTTTTCATCAACTTTCAATCTTTTTCACAAACATCTTCTGAAAAAGAAATATTAAAATTGTCTGCAAAAATTTTCCAATGGGAAGTAGACAATAAAATTGATTCTTTAGCAAACGTTTTTCATGAAAAGTTCGTCGTCCTCAGCTCAGATGGAAGCAGTCAATTTAAAGATGGCTATCTAAATAGATTAAAAAGTGGTAATTTTATTCATGAGAGTATAGATGTAGAGGAAAATGCGGCTACCGTTACTGGTAATACAGCCATTGTTACAGGTAAAGGTAAATTTGCAGTTAGCATTTCAGGTAAAAAAGTGGCATTACGTCTTTCATATATTGAAGTTTTCACTAGGGTAAATCATAAAAAACCTTGGCAAGTATTGGCTATGAAAGCAAGTATTATTCAATAGTGGTCCAAATTACATTGGAAATTATATGAAATTTTTAATCAAACTAATAAGTATCATGTGTGCCATGTCTACCCCTACTATTTTTGCTCAATCGGGAGCTGAAAAAGAAATCCTCAATTTATCCTTAGAAAAATTCCATTGGAAAACTGAAGGAGATTTTGATGCCATTGAAAATCTATTTGATGATGAATTGGTATTTGTCCATATTACTGGACATATCACCACAAAAAAGGATTGGATGAACCAATTGAGAAGCGGAAGTTTTGTTTACAATAAAATTGAACAAAAAGAAGCATCAGTAAAAGTATATCGTGATACAGCGGTATTGGTAGGTAAAGCAAAGTTTACTATAAATGGCGGAAGTGTGTATCATTTAGTTTACACCGAAGTATATACCAAGAAAAACGATAAATGGAAGTTGGTAAACCTACATACCACTTCAGGTTATTAAAAACTATTCAAATTAAAACATAAAATCATGCAAAAACGAATATTAGGAAATAACGGATTAGAAGTTTCAGCTCTTGGAATGGGTTGTATGGGCTTAAATTTTGGTTATGGCCCTGCTACAGATAAACAACAAGCAATACAATTAATCAGGGGCGCCTACGAACAAGGAGTTACCTTTTTTGATACGGCTGAAGCTTATGGCAAGGAGAATGAAGAATTAGTTGGCGAAGCCTTGGCGCCTTTTCGTAAAGAGGTCGTTATTGCTACCAAGTTTGGATTTAAAGAAGGAGATTCAAGTAAAGGACTAGACAGTCGCCCTGAACGTATAAGAGCAGTAGCAGAAGAATCATTAAGACGACTAAAAACAGATGTGATTGATTTATTTTACCAACATAGAGTAGACAATAATGTACCTATGGAGGATGTTGCAGGTACAGTTAAAGACCTAATTCAAGAAGGAAAAGTAAAACATTTTGGACTTTCAGAAGCGGGTGTTCAATCTATTCGTAAAGCCCATGCGGTACAACCTGTGACCGCTTTACAAAGCGAATACTCCATCTGGTGGAGAGAACCTGAATTAGAGATTTTACCAACACTGGAAGAATTAGGAATTGGCTTTGTTCCTTTTAGCCCATTAGGTAAAGGTTTTTTGACCGGTGCCATCAATGAAAATACAAAATTTGACCCTACTGATTTTAGAAATATTGTTCCTCGTTTTAGTGAAGAAAATAGAAAAGCCAATCAAAAACTAATAGATTTATTAGGTACGATTGCTTCTCAAAAAGAAGCGACTCCTGCACAAATTGCATTGGGATGGCTGTTGGCACAAAAAACATGGATTGTTCCCATTCCCGGAACTACAAAATCACATCGATTGACTGAAAATATTGGAGGTACATCTATTGATTTATCTGCCAGTGATATTAAAGCAATTGATGATGCCTTTACTAAAACCAAAATTCAGGGTGACAGATATCCTACTCATTTACAACAAAGAGTAGGGAAATAAAAAATAAAAAAAATGAAAAAAGTAAATGTAATAGTAGTTATTGGTGCCGGATCAATTGGCCAGGCAATTGCCAGACGTGTTGGAGCAGGAAATCATCTGCTTCTCGCTGATCTTCTCCAAGAAAATAGTGATGCAGCTGCAAAAGTACTCAGCGAAGCGGGCTTCGTAGTGAGCACTACAATTGTTGACGTATCATCGAGAGAATCGGTTCAAGCTCTTGTTGAAACTGCTACAGCAATTGGAAATATCACCGGACTCATTCATGCCGCTGGAGTTTCACCTTCCCAAGCCTCTCCATCAACAATTCTACACGTTGATTTATATGGAACAGCTCTGGTATTGGAAGAATTTGGGAACGTCATTGAGGACGGCGGTTCCGGTGTAGTGATAGCTTCACAATCAGGGCATCGCCTACCATCACTTACGCCAGAACAAGATAAAGCTCTTGCCACCACGCCTACTGATCAATTGTTATCCCTTGCTATGCTTCAACCTGATCAGGTGAAAGATTCACTCCACGCCTATCAATTATCCAAAAGAGGAAATTCCCTGCGAGTAAAGGCAGAAGCAGTGCGTTGGGGTAAACGGGGTGCCCGAATCAATACCATTAGTCCGGGAATAATCTTTACACCTCTTGCAAAAGATGAATTAGAGGGACCGCTAGGTGCTGGCTATCGCCGAATGATCGAAATATCCGCTGCTGGTCGAGCCGGAACACCTGATGAAGTTGGAGTTTTGGGCGCTTTGTTGATGGGACGAGACGGTGCCTTTATAACAGGAAGCGACTTTTTAATGGATGGCGGTGTAACCGCAGCCTATTGGTATGGTGAATTAGCTCCTAATTAGTAACAACTTAAAAAAATATACTATGGAAAATCATGATCGCAGAAAATTTCTGAAAGTAGGTGCCGTATTAAGTGGTTCGCTTTTGCTTTCACCTTCATTAGGTTTAGCACAAACACAAACTGCAGTAGCTGACAAAAAGAAAAATAAAATTGCCATTAAACAACGAACATTGGGTACAGGGAATCACAGCATTGAGGTATCTGCTCTTGGTTTAGGCTGTATGGGAATGAGTTGGAACAGAAGCTTTATACCAGAAAGAAAACCTATGGTAGACGTAATTAGAAAAGCGTATGATATGGGGGTAAATTTCTTTGATACAGCAGAAGCCTATGGAGCTTTTACAAACGAAGAATTAGTAGGAGAAGCCATCGTACCTTTTAGAGATAAAATAACTTTGTGCAGTAAGTTCGGTTTTGATATAAAAAACGGAAAACTTACAGGAGGTCTTAATAGTCAACCAAAGCATATAAGAGAAGTTGTTGAACAATCCTTGAAAAGATTGAAAACAGATAGAATAGATTTACTTTATCAACACAGAGTTGATCCCAATGTACCTATTGAAGATGTAGCAGGAACAGTAAAAGATTTAATAAAAGAAGGCAAAATTTTGAATTTTGGATTAAGTGAAGCCGACGCACCTACCATTCGCAAAGCACACGAGATACAACAACTTACAGCCATTCAAACAGAATATTCATTACTGTCGAGAGATCCCGAAAAAGATATTTTTCCTGTTTGTGAAGAATTAGGGATTGGTTTTGTTCCATACAGTCCGCTTTGCAGAGCATATTTGACTGGGTATATTAATGAACGAACAAAATATACTGTTGGAAACGATAATCGTGGATCACTTCCTCGCTATGCACCAGAAGCTGTAATCGCCAATTGGCCAATGATTGATGTATTGGCAGAATTTGGAAACAAAAGAGGACTTACCGCAGCACAGGTAGCTTTGGCGTGGTTGCTTGCACAAAAACCGTGGATTGTTCCTATACCAGGCACTACGAAACAAGCACATCTTCAGGAAAATTTATGGGCAGCAAATTATGAATTTACTGCTGAAGAGTTGAAACAATTAACACAGTCCGTTTCAGAAATTAAAATAACAGGAAAAAGATATTGAAAAAGACAACAAATACTATGATGATGATGATGATGATGGCCTTTTGCTTGTTATCATCCTGTTCCAATGCTCAGGAAACGACAGCTTCTGTTGAAGTAAAGCAAATTGGGACGGACAAAAAAACACTGATTGTGTATTTGTCCCGAACCAACAATACAAAAGCTGTTGCCGAAATGATTCAGCATAACATAGGTGGCGATTTGGTGGTGATAGAATTAAAAAAGCCTTATCCTGAAGACTACAAAGAAACTGTAGAGCAGGTATCTAAAGAAAATGAAACAGGCTATTTACCGCCATTAAAAACGAAGATTGACAACATTGAAAAATATGATGTGGTATTTGTAGGCTTTCCAACTTGGGGTATGCAGTTGCCACCGCCAATGAAGAGTTTTTTAAACCAATATAATCTAAGTGGCAAAACGGTAATTCCTTTTAACACGAATGCAGGTTATGGCATTGGAAGTAGTTTTCAAACTGTAAATAAACTTTGCAAAAAAAGTAAAATTCTGGAAGGTTTTTCAGTAAAAGGCGGTATAGAAAGAGATGGAATTTTGTTTGTGATGCATGGCGAAAAAAAAGTGCAGGTACAACAAGATGTAAAAAAATGGCTTAGCAAAATTAAATCAAAAATGTAAAAAATGAAATTTAAATTAATTATTTCATTAATAATAGCTATCAGTTTGTTTTCAAATTTTTCCAATGCCCAAAACAAATCGGTGGTTGACCATAAATATAAAAACATGAAAAAAGTAGTAGTGATTGGAGCAAGCGGTAGTCTTGCCAAATATGTAATAGATACGTTGAAAAATGTATCCGATGTACACCTAACACTATTGGCAAGAAGTAAAAGCCGCATAGCAAATGATACCACCAACTGTACGGTTGTAGAAGCTGATGTAATGGATTATACCAAGCTAAAAAATGCAGTTGCAGGTCAAGACATTGTATATGTAAACCTTGCAGGAAACTTGGAAGTCATGACCCAAAACATTGTAAAAGCGATGCAAGAAACCGGAGTGAAAAGAATTATAGCCATCAGTTCCATTGGTATTTATGAAACACCTTTGAAACCCGTTTTAGTACCTTACAGAAAGTTGGCAGACGTGATTGAAAGTTCGGGATTGGATTATACTATTTTACGTCCCGATTGGTTTACCAATACTAACGAAATTGATTATGCCATTACACTTAAAGGCGAACCAGAAAAGGGTTCAGCCATTTCAAGAAAGAGTATTGCCGCTTTTATAGCCACCCTTGTTGAAAATCCGGAATTACATAAAAACGAAAATTTGGGTATAAGTAAACCTTAAAAGATTGTATATGGAAAAAAATAGATGGAGTATATGCCATTACAATTACAATAATGGTATTAGAACTTCGGCTATATTAGTTGGTTTATCTCCTGAACCATTAGAAATTGTGCTTTCAATGTCGTGATGGGCAGAGAAAGTTTTGCTGGTTCAAACATAGGTGGGATTGTTGAAAAAGAAGAAATGCTGGATTTTTGTGCTGAATATAATATTACTGCTGATATTGAATTAATTAAAATTCAAGAAGTATAATTAACCTTTTGACCGATTAGAAAAAGGTGATGTAAAATACCATTTTGTAATTGATAGGACATCTATAAAAAAATAAAAATTATATACATCTATTAATCCCAAATCCTTTTAATTAATTTTTAAATGTTTGGGATTTTACTTTAAAATTGATAAAGCCAAAAATTAATTCACAAATAATTTTGTAGTGGAATTGCTTATATTTGTGAGCCAATTAAAAATTGATAATTGTGAGTAGTACTAAAAAATACACCTTTAAAGCAATATAAAAAATTATTTAATTGCTACATTTGAAGCTATTGCAAATTAAATTTAAAATAATGCAAAAAAAACACCTGCAAGCGATTCTATTATTTCTTTTTTGTTTTCAAATAACAATTGCTCAACAACCTCCAAAACTAAATTCTGTTGAAATTTATAATCAAATTCAAAAGCTTAATTTTTTAGGCTCAGTTCTTTATATAGCCGCTCATCCTGATGATGAAAACACCCGCTTAATTTCTTATTTATCAAATGAGACTAAGGCAAGAACTGGCTACTTATCTTTGACGCGTGGTGACGGCGGACAAAATTTAATAGGTCCACAGTTACGCGAATTATTAGGTGTAATTCGCACTCAAGAACTTATAGAAGCTAGGAAAATAGATGGTGGTGAACAATTTTTTTCCCGTGCCAATGACTTTGGTTTTTCTAAAAATCCAACTGAAACATTAGAAATTTGGGACAAACAAAAAGTGCTTTCTGATATTGTTTGGGCTATTAGAAAATTTCAACCTGATGTAATCATCAATCGGTTTGATCATCGTTCTCCGGGAACTACGCACGGTCATCATACCGCATCGGCAATGCTAAGCGCAGAAAGTTTTGATTTAGCCAATAATCCAACCATTTTTCCGGAACAATTAAAATTAGTTCAGCCTTGGCAACCCAAACGCCAGTTTTTTAATACTTCATGGTGGTTTTATGGCAGCAAAGAAAAATTTGATGCCGCAGACAAATCAAATTTATTGGAGATGCAAATAGGCGCTTATTTTCCTGCTATTGGAAAATCAAATCAGGAAATTGCCGCTTTAAGCCGCAGTCGTCATCAATCGCAGGGTTTTGGAAGTACCGGAAGTCGTGGTGAGGAAACTGAATATTTAGAATTTATAAATGGAGAACCATTAAAAAATAAATCTTCCATTTTTGAAGGAGTTGACACGAGTTGGAACCGAGTAAAAGGCGGAAAACCTATCGGAGAATTATTGACAATCATCGCTTCTCAGTTTGATTATACAAATCCTTCGGCCAGTATTTCAAATTTGGCTAAAGCCTACACCATGATGCAAGCATTGGAAGAGAAACATTGGACTACATTAAAATCGTCTGCGATTAAGGAAATTATTGCTGCTTGTTCCGGATTGTATCTTGAAGCAGTAGCCCAAAATCAGGAAGCTACTCCCGGCAGTATTGTAAAACTAAAACTTGAGGCCATAAACAGAAGTGCTATTCCGATGCAATTAATGAGTGTCACCACTTTGCCGGAACAAAAAAGCACGCCTCAAAATACAGCTTTAAATACTAATATTTTAAAAAACATCAACCTTGATTTACAATTGCCTAAAACCATAGAATACACACAACCGTATTGGTTAAAAGAAAAAGGCAATGAAGGAATATACACGGTAGATGATCAAAAAAACATTGGGATTCCTGATATTATTCGGGAGGTAAAAGTAGTTTTTAACATCCAAATCAATGGAATTGACATTCCTTTTGAACGAACCGTTGTCTATAAATACAACGATGGCGTAAAAGGGGAAATGTATAATTATTTAGATATTGTTCCAGTGATAACGACTAGTATTCTGGACAATGTAGCCCTTTTTAAGGATAACAAAAACAAAACCGTAGCAGTAAAAATCAAAGCTGGAAAAGATGCGGTGAAAGGTAATTTAAAATTGGAATTGCCAGATAATTGGATGGTTTCTCCAAAATTAATTCCTTTTAATTTAGAAAAAAAGGGAACGGAACAAATCGTTTATTTTGAGGTAACTCCACCAAATAAACCCGATGAAGCTGTCGCTAAAAGTATTGCTGTCATTGATAATATAGAATATGATAAAGACCAAATCATCATCGATTTCAATCATATCACCAAGCAACAAGTTTTGAAGCCTGCTGAAGCAAAATTCATGAAACTGGATTTAAAAACGAAAGACGAACGCATTGGTTATATCATGGGAGCCGGCGATGAAGTTCCTAAAAGCTTAATGCAAATGGGGTATAAAGTAACGCTGCTAAAACCCGAAGAAATAACGCCTGAAAAATTAGCTGATTTTGATGTAATTATGACCGGAGTCCGAGCTTACAATACAGTTCAAGCATTGGCATACAAGCAAAGCATTCTTTTGGATTTTGTAAAAGAAGGAAAAACGATGCTGGTACAATACAACACGCCAGATGATATTGCTTTGGCTACTATTGCTCCGTTTTCACTCAAAATTTCACGCGACCGAGTTACCGAAGAAAATGCCGAAGTTCGATTTTTAGCACCTAATCATCCTGTCATGAATTTTCCAAACAAAATCACTTCAAAAGATTTTGAAGGTTGGAAACAAGAACAAGGATTGTATTATCCTAATGAATTCGATAAAACATTCACTCCTATTTTATCATCAAATGATAAAGGAGAAACCCCAAAAAATGGTGCTTTGTTAGTCGCTCCTTATGGAAAAGGATATTATATTTATACCGGTTTAAGTTTGTTCAGGGAATTACCTGAAGGCGTTCCGGGTGCTTTTAGATTACTATCAAATATGATTTCGCTAAAATCACCTGTGACCATTCCTGCCCAAAAAATCAAGAATTAAAATAATCCAAAAATGGAAACAAAAAAAATAAAAACTTGGAAAAAAAACTATACATGGGTTCTTGTAGCTAACGCCATCTATATTTTGATTTTTTATCTAATAATGGAATTATACTCTTAAATTATGCAACTATTTGATTGGGTCGTACTTATAGCCACTTTACTATTTATTGTAATTTATGGTGCTTGGAAAACAAAAGGAAGTAAAAATGTCGAAGATTTTATTTTAGGCGGTAATGAAACGCCGTGGTATGTGGTTGGACTTTCGGTTATGGCCACACAAGCCAGCGCTATTACCTTTCTTTCAACACCAGGACAAGCGTATCATGACGGAATGGGATTTGTACAATTCTATTTTGGATTGCCTATTGCCATGGTAGTAATTTGTGTCACTTTTATACCAATTTACCACAAATACAAAGTCTATACCGCTTATGAATACTTAGAAGAACGATTTGATTTAAAAACGCGCTCGCTTGCAGCACTACTTTTCTTGTTTCAAAGAGGTTTGGGAACAGGACTAACAATTTATGCTCCAGCTATCATTTTGTCGGCTATATTGGGTTGGAACCTTACTATAATGAATATTATTATTGGTGTATTGGTAATTATATATACCTTTTCTGGAGGAACGAAAGCAGTAAACGTAACTCAAAAACAACAAATGTTTGTAATCATGTCCGGAATGTTAATCACCTTCTTCCTGATTTTACATTATCTGCCAAATGATATGACTTTTACTAATGCCTTGCATATTGCTGGAGCAAATGATAAAATGAATATTGTTAGTTTTTCAACTGATCCTGAAGAAAAATATACTTTTTGGAGCGGAATAACGGGAGGTTTTTTCTTGGCATTAGCATATTTTGGTACTGATCAATCTCAAGTGGGACGTTATTTATCAGGAAAATCAGTTCGTGAAAGCCAAATGGGATTGATAATGAACGGGCTTTTAAAAGTTCCGATGCAATTTTTCATTCTGCTTACCGGAGTAATGGTTTTTGTGTTTTTCCAATTCAATCCGGTTCCTTTAAATTTTAATCCCAATAATAAAATAATTGTGGAGAAATCCCAGTACAAAGGAGAATATCATACACTGGAAAAAAAGTTAGATGGACTATCTGAAGATAAAAAAGTAATTAATTTATTGTATATCGATCAGCTGAATCAGGATTATGACAATCCGATTCTTCGAAAAGAATTAGTAGCGTTATCAAATAAAGAAAAAGATTTGAGAGATCGTGCTAAAGAAATTATCCTAAAAGCCGATAGCAACAGTGAAACCAACGATAAAGACTATGTGTTTTTTCACTTTATCCTTAATTATTTGCCCAAAGGTCTTATTGGTTTATTGCTTGCGGTAATTATTTCGGCTGCCATGTCATCTACGGCTTCCGGACTGAATGCATTGGCATCCACTACGGCGATAGATATTTACAAACGCAATCTAAAAGAAGAAAAATCAGAAAAGCATTATCTCAATGCTACGAAATTCTTCACGCTGGTTTGGGGTATTATTGCCATTCTTTTTGCTTGTATCGGAACGTTATTCGAGAATTTAATCCAATTGGTAAATATCATTGGTTCCATATTTTACGGTACCGTTTTAGGAATTTTTCTGGTTGGTTTCTATATCAAAAAGGTTCACGCCAAAGCAATTTTCAGCAGCGCCATTTTTAGCCAATTAGCCATTTTTATAATCTACTACTTCGCCATTTATATTTACCCAAGTGGAGAAGAAAAACTGGGTTATTTATGGCTCAATTTCATTGGAGCAATTTTAACGATTGCAATATCGCTCTTATTGCAATGGACCATTTTCAGAAAGCAAAAAGACTTAATTATTGGTTAGTTCAAAAAAAAAAAATCCGTCTTGAAAGATTCAAGACGGAATTTTTTTGAAACAGTAAGATGAATTATTTCTTACTCCACTCCGATATACTATCTTTATTCATTTTTACATAGTCTTGGTTTTTAGCAATCTCCGCAGCTGCAAGTGATAATTTAGCCGTTTCAATAGCCCCTTTTATATCACCTTGTTTGGCTTGAATCAAAGATTTTAAACGATAATAAAAGAATGGTTTGTCTTGGTTCAATTCTAATGCTTTATCCACATAAGCTCTCGCTTTAACTATATCTCCGTTAGATTGATATAAATATTGTGCTGCAGAGAAATAATCTCCTGCAGCTGGACCGGCCAAAGCTTTTTCTATGTTAGCCATGGCTTTTTTCTCTGTAGGTAATTCAAATTTTACCGCGGCATAGGAATTCTCCCAATACATTTCCAAAAAAGCAAAATTGTTATCTAAACCACTTATTCCTATCGTGAATGTTTCAACACTTTTGGATAAAGTTTCCGGTTTAACAGTAGCTTTAAGCGCTACATTAGCTTCATTCCACTCCGCTGGATTACCCCAGTTGTCAATAGTTGAATAAAATATGATATCCCAACTTTCAATTTTTGGAATGATATACAAAGCATATTTTCCTTTTTTCAAAGTTTTACCATCAATCACCACATCATCGCTAAATGATATCGTTGTGTTTTCATTTGCTCCGGCTCTCCATACTTTTCCAAAAGGAACCAAATTACCAAAAACAGCTCTTCCTCTTGCACTTGGTCTTGAATAATTAATCTCTACATCTGTTAAACCTACTGCTTGTGTAACTGTAGCTTTAGGACTCGATTGTGGTGTTTTCACCTGTGCCTCAATGGTAAAATTTGCAATGATAATAGCAAATGCAATTAGAATGTTTTTCATAGTATCGATTTTTTTATGTTTTCCAAATTTACAAATTCAGGTATTCTTAAATGTTAATTATTACTTAATTTGGAATCAATGTTTTTTACTTCATCAAAACCTAATTCATTGAAATGATTGATTACTACGTCAGCTTCCGATAAATCTTGGTCTTTTGAATGAACACTATTGTACCCCACGCAGAAAATCCCGGCAGCTTTTGAAGCTTTAATTCCGTTCGTGCTGTCTTCGATTACAATACAGTTTTCTTTTGGAGCAATAGATAAACTCGCAGCATGCTCAAAAATAGCAGGATGCGGTTTTGATTTTGGGAAATCTTCTCCACTCACAACATGGGTGAAATATTCGTGCAGTTTAAAGCGACGAAAAACACGCTCGATAGTAACTTTTGAAGCTGAGGAAGCTAAAATTAATTGGATTCCGTTTTCGTGTAATTCTTTTATTAATTTTTCAACACCTTCTAATAATTCTAAATCTTCTTTGCTATCAAAAGCATCATTGAAAATAGCTCTTTTTCTCAAAATTAAATCCTCTACATCATGCTGAAGATTAAATTTTTCTTTCAATTTCTGGAATATATTCCGAGTGGAATTTCCTGTAAATGAAGTGTATAATTCTTCGGTTACTGCAATGTTCAATTCATCAAATTGTTTGAAATAAGCATAGCGGTGTACTGGTTCTGTGTCGACAATTACACCATCCATGTCGAAAATTACTGTTTGTATCATTTTGTTTTTTAGTTTTTTTAAAATCTGCTTTGTGCTATCTGCTACCTGACTACTCTTTTTTAAGTAAATATCGAATCACAGTTTCTGCAGCATATAAACCAAATAATCCCGGCATATAGCTGTTCGTTCCGTAAAATGATTTTTTAAAATTAGAACCGTCGGTCATTTTTAAACTGGATTCATCTTGAATTTCAGAAGAAAATACCACTTTCAATTTATCAATTTTCACTTCTTTCAATCGTCTTCTGATTGTTTTTGCAAAGAAACAATTCACGGTATTCGTAATATCGGTCACTTTTACTTTGGAAGCTTCCATCTTACCGCCAGCACCCATACTGCTTATGATTTTTACTCTTTTTCTTTTGGCTGCAATAATCAAATTCAGTTTTGGAGTCACGCTGTCAATACAATCCAAAACATAATCAAATTCCTCCGAAATAATCTCGAAGGCGCGCTCCGGCGAAAGAAACTCCTGCACGCGGGTCAATTTCAATTCTGGATTAATATCCATCAATCGATCACCAACAACCGTAACTTTTGGTTGTCCTACTGTAGAATGCAAGGCAGGTAATTGTCGGTTTATATTGGTAATATCGACTACATCGCCATCTACAATTGTCATTTTCCCCACTCCAGCTCTCGCCAAAAATTCGGCTGCAAAGGAACCCACACCACCAAGTCCTACTACTAGTATATTTGCATTTTGCAATTTATTTAAACCTTCTTTTTTAAATAAAAGTTCGGCTCTTTCTGTCCACTCTGCCATAATAAAAGTTTATTCGTTAATTTGGTTATCTGTTTATTTATTTAAAAATAGTATCAAAATTACTATTCACCTGTTTTTGAATTTCTTCCACCGAAACACCCTTGTATTTTGCTGCCAAAGCATAAACGGTTGCCAGACTTTCTTCTGCAGTATCCGTTTCCAAGAAAAATCGATCATTCGGCATGCTTTTAAAAACCGTTTCCAGCTCGGGATTCAACAATAAATATTTTCCAAACGAAATATAAAATCCGTTTTCCAATAACTGTTTCGCTAACTGTTCACTTTTGGAAAACCCATGAATAAGTATTGGAACGGTAATATTTAATTTTTTTGTAATCTCAATCAATTCCTGAAAAGCGGCAACACAATGAATTACAACTGGTTTGTGGTATTTCTGTGCCAAAAGCAACTGTTTTTCGAAAACCAATTGTTGCAATTCCATTGGAACTTCTATTCGTTTGTCTAGTCCGCATTCGCCCATAGCTAGACAACCTGGTTCTTGTAATTGGCGCTCGATTATCGCAAAATCAGATTCAAGACGCTCTTCAACAATAAACCAAGGATGAATTCCAATGGAATAAAAAGGGATCGTTGCATCAAATTCCCATGGGTATTGATTGACTAACTCTAATAATTCCGGTTGATTTGTAAATTTATGAGTATGTAAATTAAAGTACTGCATTAGTCGTGAAATTTTTTAACTCCTGCTTTTATTTCGATATTCAAATCGTTTTCCAAAGGCACTTTTGGACAGGAATATTTATGGTTATAAGCACAATACGGATTATAGGAAGTATTGAAATCGATTACAATTGTATCTCCTTTTGGTATTCTCAAATCGATATATTTTCCACCTATATAACTTTCATTCCCCGAAGTCAAATCAGAAAATGGTAAAAATAAATAGTCTTTATAGGAGGCTTTTTTCGAAAGTTCAATGTTTTTATACACATTCAATTTTAGTTCTTTTCCATCAATCGTAAAGAGAACTTCTCCGTATTTTACATACAACGGTTTTCTGCCCGTAGAGGTTTTCATCTCAAATGGTTTTTCTTTTTTTGTTCTTACAAATTTAGCAATCACAAAAAACTTTTCATTAGCCGGGTAAAAATCCAACGCTTTGAATACAGCCAAATCTTCGGTTGTCAAAGGACTCGTTTTAGCATCCGCATATTCTGTGTTTAAGTCCTTTTGAAATTTGGCAACAGCCGAAACATCAAATTTTTCTTGGCCAAAGCCAAAATTAAACTGCACTAAAAAAAACAAAGCGAATAGCGTTCTCATTTTTATAATTTTAAGCAAAAATAGTTTAAAAGTTACAATGCTACAAAGACGTATCGCTACAAAGTTTTCTACCTTTACAAAATTAGAACTTTATAGATGATCCAAACCGCTTTCCAACGCTACCTTAATAATTTTAAAGGATTCACAAGAGAAGTATGGATTCTCACCTTGATCACTTTTATCAATCGCGCCGGGACGATGGTTTTGCCCTTTTTGTCTAAATATTTGAAAGAAGATTTACAGTTTTCCTATGCACAAGTAGGATGGATTATGGTCGCTTTTGGTTTTGGATCCATGTTGGGTTCTTGGCTTGGCGGCAAATTATCTGATAAAATTGGGTTTTATAAAATCATGGTTTTCAGTTTATTTACCAGTGGAATACTATTATTCTTAGTCCAATACATCCAGACTTTTTTAGGATTGTGTATTGGAATGTTTGTTATCATGACCGTGGCCGATATGTTTCGTCCCGCAATGTTTGTTTCCCTTGGCACCTATGCCAAACCTGAAAATCGTACCAGAGCATTGACTTTAGTGCGATTAGCGGTAAATTTAGGTTTAACTGCCGGACCGGCTTTGGGAGGTTTAATCATCATGAATTTGGGATATAGCGGACTTTTTTGGATCGATGGAAGCTCGTGTATTGTCTCCATTTTGATTTTTGCATTATTGGTAAAAGAACGAAAAAAACCCGCTGATTTAAACACCATTAATCATGAAACCGAAATACCGGCTTCCGTTTTTAAAGACAAAATATTCTGGATATTCCTGTTTGTATGTTTTGCCACAGCCATGTTATTCTTCCAACTTTTCACCACTTTACCGTTGTATCACAATGAGAAATTTGGACTTACGGAATTTCAAAGCGGACTTTTATTATCCCTAAACGGGTTATTAATTTTCTTCTTAGAAATGCCCATTGTCAGTTTCAGCCAAAGAAAAGGCATAGAAAAACTCAAAATTATCCTTTGGGGTTGCGTACTCATGTCCATTAGTTTTTATCTCCTTTTGATCAACACTTGGGCAGGAATATTAGTAATCAGCATCATCATAATCACTTTTGGGGAAATGTTCATCTTTCCTTTCTCCAATTCTTTTGCGTTAAGCAGAGCTCCAAAAGGGCATGAAGGGCGTTACATGGCGTTGTTTACTATGAGTTTTAGTTTAGCTCACATTGCGAGTTCCAAAACTGGACTCGAACTTATTGGGCATTTTGGGTACCAGACCAACTGGTTTTTCATGGGCAGCTTAGGAGTTCTCTCCGTTTTAGGTTGTATTTGGCTGCAAAAACTCGTTCAAATAGAACAAAAATAATTCTATATTAATACTTTGGGCGTGACCGCCTTGATAAAACGGGCAAACTAACTAGCTGGTTGTACTGCCCCTTTTATCAAGGCGGTCTGGCTATACGCGCTACTTCGGTAGCTTGCTCTTATCCTTCACGCAGACTCATTTTCAGAACAACGCATCTGAAAATCAGCGCTTTTATCTTTCCAAATTAACGTTAAAAACAAGACAACACCATTTAAAAACTAAAAAATTAGTTAAATAACTATATTTATAGTTGTAAAACTAAAAATATAGTTTTACATTTGATTCAAATAAAAAACTCATGCAAAAGTTAACCAATAAAGAAGAAGAAATCATGCACATTTTATGGAAGCTCAAAAAAGCTTTTGTAAAAGAAGTCATGGCCGAAATTACCGAAGAGCAGCCTCATTACAACACCCTTTCCACTATTGTGCGCAATCTGGAAGAAAAAGGTTTTGTTTCTCACAATGCCTTTGGGAATACGCATCAATACTACCCTATCGTTAGTTTAGAAGAGTACAGAAAGCGTTTCATGAATACGGCAATCGACAATTACTTTAATAGTTCGTATAAAAACATGGTCTCCTTTTTTGCCAAAGAAGAGAAAATTTCTGCTGCCGAATTACGGGAGATTCTGACCATGATTGAAAATCAGGAAGAAGAGAAATAATTCTTTACGAAGAATAGTTTTGTAACAGCAGAAAAAAAGTGATAAACTAAAATAAATATAATATAAAGCGTATGGAAGCACTGTTTATTTATCTCATCAAATCCAGTGGACTAATCGTCCTATTTTATTTAGCTTATTTTTTTATGCTGAGAAAAGAAACCTTTTTCAACAGTAATCGCTGGTTTTTATTGGCTGGACTAATCACTTCAGTTCTTTTACCATTTGTTTTTATCACAAAAATAATCTGGGTAGAACCGGCTGCAACCCCTATTAATTGGTCTACTATTCCTGTTACAAATTATACGCAAGAAAAAACATTTGAAGATTATTTACCAATGCTTACAGCTCTTGCTTACGGAATGGGAACACTGCTTTTACTGGCCAAATTTGCCTTTGATTTTTATAGTTTGAATGCTGTTCTCAAAGGAAAAACCATCCAGCAACAAGCCGATTTTAAATTTATAGATATCAAAGAAAATGTAGCGCCATTTTCCTATTTCAATACGATCGTTTACAATTCGGCTTTATACACTGCTTCCGAATTAGAAAATATTTTGGAGCATGAAAAAGTACACAGCGAACAAAATCATACCATTGATGTGTTGATTTCGAGATTGTTCTGTATTGTATTTTGGTTCAATCCATTCATTTGGTGGTACAAAAAAGCAATTTTACAAAACCTTGAATTCATTGCAGATAACGAAGCTACAAAGAAAATATCCGACAAAAAAGCCTATCAAATCACGCTTTTAAAAATAACAACACACGAGAATTGTGTTGCCATCACCAATCATTTTTATCAATCATTAATCAAAAAACGAATCGTTATGTTAAACAAAAATCAATCAAAAAAATGGAATTCCTGGAAATATGCTTTAGTCATTCCTGTATTAGTCGCGTTTGTATTCTTATTCCAAATCAAAACCATTGCCCAGGAAAAAGTATCTAAAAAAAATGACACAACCAATGCTACTTTTATGACTTGGGACAAAAACACTTCTGACGAAGAAATAAACAAGGATATTAATACGTTGAAAGAGCAAGGTGTTACCATTACATATTCGAATTTAAAACGAAATTCGAATAATGAAATTACAGGAATTAAAGTAGAATTTAAGGATACAAAAGGACATTTTGGAATTACTGAATTCAACGGAAACAAAGCTATAGTGCCTATTCGCTTTTTTAAGACGGATCACGAAATTGGTTTCGGAGAACCTAAAAAAACTTTTTCTACCTCAGAGCAGGAGAACCTAGGTAATTTATCTCGAGAAGATATTGAAAATATAAAAAACAATGACAGTGTTCAGATTAGTTTTAACGAAGTAAAAATTAAAAAAGCAAATTCTTCTCCAAATGGATCAGTCGGTTCTATTTCAACCAATGCAGATATATATATTAATGGTAAGAAAGTTAGTAAAGAAACAATGGAAAAATTAGATCCGTCGATGATTCAAAGTATGGATGTAGATAAAAAAGACAAAAAATCTATCATTAAAATAATAACTAAAACTAGTACAGAAACATCAAGTGATTTAGAAATTCCAACTCCCCCAACTCCTCCAAAATTTCCTGAAGGACCAATGCCGGTAGCTCCTCCTATTGATATGTCAAAACTACCTGCGCCACCTGCACATCCATCGAACGTAAAAGATAAAAAAGCAATGGCTGAGTTTGAGAAAAAAATGAAAGAATTCGAAAAAAAGATGGAATCTTTAGAGCCAGACATGACTGCTTATGAAAAAGAAGTGGAAGAAGTAATGGCTAAACGCGAAAAAATATTTGAAAAAGAAATGGCTAAATACGAAGAGGCCATGGAAAAGTACAGAGAAGCCATGGAAAAAAGTAATAATTAATTTTATCTTTTTGAAAATCATTAAGAAAGACGGTCATTCATCAAGACCGTCTTTTTTTATATCTTTGAAAAAAATCATATATGTTTAAAATCTTAGCTCAAATTAACAAAGTCATTCTTCCTAGTTTCACGAAGCAGCGATTGGATTTGGCTAAAGCCAAGAAATGGCAAATGGCAATTATTGGGTATCGCTATTATGTAACCACACGGGCTTTAGATTAGTATGTTATTGCTGCAAAAATCGCATTCCCTTTAATTTTTGCTCTTCCATTTAGGAAAGCCAATTCCATCAAGAAATTGCATTGTACAATTTCACCTCCCAATCTTTCCACCAATTCGCATACTGCTTTTGCTGTACCTCCGGTTGCCAAAACATCATCGTGAATTAGAATTCGGTCTCCTTTTTGAATCGCGTCAACATGAATTTCTAAAGTATCCGTTCCATATTCTAAATCATAGGTCGCTGAAATAGTTTTATATGGTAACTTGTTAGGCTTTCGAACCGGAATAAAACCAACATTTAATTCTTGCGCAATGAGCATCCCAAAGAAAAAACCCCGACTCTCCACTCCTATTACCTTGTCTATTTTTTATCTTTAAGTGCTGAAACCAATATTTCAAGGCATTTATTCCTTGCTTCGGGGTTAATTAGTAAAGGAGTAATGTCTTTAAATAAAATTCCTTCTTTTGGAAAACCCTGAATATCACGTATGTAATTCTTAAGAGGCATATTTTTTTATTTTTTTATAAATTTAGACTTGCAAATTACACAATTATCCCTATATTTGCACCCGCATTAAGGCGCTTTAATAAGCTCTTACAATAGCAAAAAAGGCCTTGTGGCGCAACTGAATAGCGCACTTGATTACGGCTCAAGAGGTTACTGGTTTGAATCCAGTCAAGGTCACTTTAAAAATCCTTAAACACACTGTTAATCAGTAGTTTAAGGATTTTTTATTTATTAATCTGTACGATTTTTGTATGGTGGTTTAAGTATTCTTTAAAAGTGATGTTTTCCAACAAAAATAAATGTTTTGTTTTAGCTTCACATTTTACACTTTTTACACTCAAAGGAACTAATTAAATACAGTGTATCCAAAATCCTTTATTCTTATTTTATCGTTTGGAATATCTAAAAATAATGGACGGTCTTTTATGTTTGGATATTTATAGTAAAAGTCTTCAATCAAATTTATTAAATCTATTTTGTTATATTCATCACTAATCCAAACTTTTAAAGTTGTTCTTATTAGTTCGTGAATATCATTTTTACTTAAATCATTGTTAAGTATAAATTCTTTTAAGTCCTGTATGTTTGCTATTATCATTTTAATACTTTGCTTCAAGTTTAGCGCTTATCTTCCGTACCTCATCAGGACTTAAGCCATTTCCCAAATTTATAACTACTGGATTAAATCCGTTTTCGTTTCCTGTGGTTAATTCTGTTGCCTTTAAAGTAGGAACAACAAATTTAGCAAGTTCTAAAATTACTCTTATTCTATCTTTTGGCTCGAGTAAATCAATATCAGTTTGAAGCTTATCAAAATTATTATCAATTAATAAAGTAAACCTCTCTCTTAATTCAGAAGTAGTTTTATTCACTACTCCTTTGGTTCTCCCGCCTGTTTTTATTCCTGTTGCCATTGGTCTAAATGTTTCTATTATAGGTAAAACAAATGTAATAAAATATTTCGATAGTTATTAATTATAATTATCTTTGTTCAGGTTTACCGCTTGCCTGTGGTTTGACTATTTTGAATAAAAAAAGGCGTTCCTTTATGGTTCGCCTTTTTTTTCTTTTGGTTAGAATTTAATTATTCAACTAAAGCAAGTGTTCTATTCGTCAATTCCTTTTTATGCTTTAAAACATCGTCAATGTGTTCTAAAATATATTCATTGTTTTCAATAATCATTTTCATTTTAGAATCACTGAAAACTAATTTACAAATAACTTTTTTAGAATTGTCGTCAATACCTATATTGAAAAAGCTTTTGAAATCTTTATAACCTAATCTTTCATTAGGAATTTTTTTGTCTTGTATTAACAAAGTTCTTATTGTGTGGTATGCTTGAATTTCTAACTCAGTAGTTACAACACCTAACGAGTTTGAGTTTGCCTCAGCAATAACTTTCTTATCATATAATGATTTTAATAATGAAGAATTAATTAAGCTTATCATTTTAACTTGTATATCCTCATTAAACTTAGTTTTAAAATTCATATTTCTATGTATTATTTTCAATAAGTCTTTTGTAGGTGCTATTAATTCCTTAAACAATGCACTTTCAAAATCTTCAATAAAAACACATTCCTGCGCAGTTTGAATAATCTCTTTTATTAAAATATATCGTTTATCAAATTTTATAAGCGTATCTAAATCTTTGTCTATATACTTACTCAAATTGAAAATAAAAAAAGGTTTACCATCAATTACGTTTGGTTCTAAAACGTCCGAATAAAATCTATATTCAATACCATTTGTTAAAACTGCAATTTTCGAATTTTTAGTATTATTGAAATATCCGTTTAATTGTCCAGCTTCCTTATCTGTTAATTTACTACTTTGCTTTTTAGCTTCAATTAGAATAGTATCTTTTTTGTTTAAAACGATAGCATAATCAATTTTTTGACTAACACGCTCTCCAAAATCAGCGTTGTATTCAGGAATTAAATCATTGGAAACATAGTTTAATATCTCAAAAAAAGGTTCAATTAAAAATTTTCTTGTTTGTGCTTCATTTGTACTTAGTTCAATTGCATCATTAAGTTTAAAATTATCTAATGATTTTTTTAATTGATTGACTGCTTGTTTAGGAATGTTTGTTTCCATAATTTTTTTGGTTTGGTTTTAGAAATCTAATCGTAAATAATAAGTTACTTAAAAACGAAAATGATATGATATGATATGATATGTTATTTTATTTTACTCTTTCAATTTCACAAATTAAACTTTAATGAAATTAATCTTTCCAACCCGATTCGAAAGTTTCTTTTAACTTTTTAAGTTGAAATGCGGTTAAAGTTGTGAAAATATAATCCTTTTTTTCATTGTTCTTATTGTAAATAGTTTGCGTTCCAGTATAAACACTCTTACCTTGAATATTTTCAAATATTATAGTGATAGGTGAATTTTTATTTACAGTTTCAATCGTTACAAAGTCATTGTGTTTATGTGGTTTTTCTAATTCATTTATAAGTAATGTTCTATTTTCAAGCGTTAAAGTTGTAATCACATCTTCAATTGCTACACTGACGATTTGAGATTTTTCAGCAATAAATGGTTGTAGTTTCTTTTCAATAGATTGCGGTTTCTTTTCACAGCTAATAAAACTTATTACCGATAATAAAATAATAGTTAATTTTTTCATGTTATTGCTAAGATTTTGATTTATAAAAAACAATAATAAAACATTAAAATTCCTTTAGTTTATGGTTTCCCACATTTAAAGCAAGTTTACCGCTTATTGTCAATATTAATTAATTTAAAAGATTTTTACAATACCCACTTTTAGTGATATTTAAAAAAAAGGCGAACCATAAAGGAACGCCTTTTAAAAATTACAAATTCAAATAATAATCTGCTAAATCATAACCGTTTTCAAAGTCTGTTTGCTCTATCAGGTCGCTAACTGCAATTTTAAAACCTATTGCATTTAATTCTGTTGCTTTGTTTAACCAATTGTTATACTCTCCCTTGTCAGGATACGAAACAATATTTCGTTTTTTAATTGGTTTAAGCATTTCAAATTTAAAATTACCTTTGCTCCCTGTGGCAATCCAAATGTAATGTGGTAACAAAATACTCATTATTATTGCCGTCTTTTCACTCTCAACAATAGCAATCGTTTTTTGATAGTCTTCATTAATACGATGCAAACCAAACAAACATTGATTAAGATTAAATTCAGGTTCTGTGGCTTTGTGTAGCCAGTTTATGTGATTGTAAGGTTCTTTAATTCTTTTTCCTGTAAATCTATCGTATTGCATTATTTTACAAGCGTGAATTTTCTCTTTGTCATCAATTTGCCAAAATGCTGTTGAGTTGTTCCAAAAATGGTTCGTACCTGTAATAAAATAATTTTGCATTGCATCAGTAACCTCATCATTAGAAAACCGTAATTTCAAATATTCGGTTAAATTGTCAATTTGTGGCTTTTCAAAATAAATTTCATTCAATAATTCCAACGAATGAAAATTATATTTTGCCTGTTGAGGTTGTACCGCTTCTTTAACTTCATTTACAAAATTGGATACGGTTGAATAAAAATATTTAACTTCATTTGATGTGTATTGAATGGAACTGTTTTTTAAAAACCACTCAGTAATCCAACAATCATTTTTTGTTTGCTCCAATATCTGTGACTTTGGAATAATATTTATAATTCCGTTTGCATCAGTTATTTTAGTTGCTTTATCTGAAATACTTTTTAATGATAAAATAGGTACTAAATAACATTTATTGCCTTTGGGAGGTGCTTTGTAATAATTACAGTTTTGCTCCCTGTCACACTTCCCGAAGTCATCGGTTAAATAATTCCCTGTATCAGTTTCAATATACTTAACAAATGTTTTCTTGGTGCAATTAGGACAAAGGAATTTTTTGCTTCCCTTGTCCAGTGTGTATTTAAAAACTTCCATTAATTAAAACTTCTATCAGTAGTTATGTAAGCCACATTACCCACATTTAAACGATTTACAAATATTTTATAATGATTAAGTCGTTGTATAAATTTCGTCTTTCCTACGGCTCTATAACCGTCTTCAATACAAAAGGTTTTATACTGCGGATACAATACTGAAATCAAAACATATTCCTTTGTTGACTTTTTATAATCATATTCATTAACGAATAACTGAACACTATCACTTTGCTTTTCGTAATCGCTTCGAGCGTTCTCTATTGCTTCACATTTACTGAAATTCTTTTGTTCCAGTACCCTGTCCAAACCTTGTAAAACCCAGTTGAAAACTCCCGATAATTCGTTTTGTATTATTTTGTTTGGTAGTTGTTTGTCCTGTTTTTCTTCAGGAATTGTTATATCAAAATTAATAATCATAAACCGTCTGAAATATGCGTTTGTATGCTCTACGTCTTTTGGCAATTCATTACAATTGAAAATTAACTTTGCGTATTCATTTAATATAAAAGGTTCTCCATACGGTAAACGTGCTTCAATTGGTTCTCCCGATGCCATTTGTTTAAAAATGTCGGTTTCCAGTTTGCCGTTTATCTCACTTGCATAGTTTACAAGCTTATTACCTATTTTAGCACGAAAATAACCGTTATCATTAGTCAAGCTTTGTAATGAATAGTTGCTTATGTTTTCAGTCCCTAAAAGGGCGTTAAGTATCTCAAAAAATACACTTTTGCCATTTGCTCCAGTACCGTATAAGATTAACATTTTTTCAAGTTTTAAAACACTTGGTTTAATAAAAATGTAACCGCAAAACTCAGCAAATACTTTTTGTTTGTCTTTGTCGGGCAATACCTCATCCAAATACGCTTGAAATAGCGGTGCAGTTGCTTCAGGTTCGTATTCAAAAGGCAATTGGTGAGTAATAAAATCTCTTTGCTCAAAGTTCCGTAAACCTCTTTTAGTGGGTGTTATCTCGAAAGTTCCGTTTTGCAAATTGATTAATACGCAATCTTTTTTTGTGTTTGGTGTTGGCAAATATGCATCAGCCATAAACTGTTTAAATAGTTCCTCTTTGAACGTGTGAATTTTGCCTTTGAATTTTTCAACTCCCATTTGTAAAGCTACATTACCCAAAAAGAATTGAAACCTTTCTTTGTCTATCTCTGTCCAATAACTGCCATTATACAAATAAATAAAACCGTTTTTTTTGCACAATCCCCATTTATTTACAATTGCAATTTTAAGAAGTTGCTCAATACAAAGGATTAAATAATGGTCTTTTTTTAAAGTACATTTACTCAATTCCTTAGCTACTTTCTGCCATTGTTTAAAAACTGCTTTGTAATCATTACTTTGTATATCGGTGTAAATTGGTTCTATGCCATCCGAAATACTACCAAATATTTCAAGTTTTAATTTCGAATCGGTCTCTCTCAATTCCTCAATATTTTGAAAAGCCAATATTTGAAAGTCTATTACTCCGATATTTTTTGAAAGTTCGTGTAAAATGTCATCAGTTGATTTTTGATGCATTTCTAAACCATTAGTAAGCTTTACAATATCTTTTGTAATTAGCTTTTTTAAGTCGTTTACATTGTTGCCTGTATCTTTCATAACACTATTTTTTTAACGGTGTTATGGTAGCCATTAACTCACTTCGCTTGTAATAGCATTTATTCGCAAACTTATAAACGGTAATACGTCCTTTGTTTGTCCAATGCCATAAAGTCGATGCGTTAATTTGTAATAGTTCCAAAACCTGTTCCCTTGTCATCAGGTCATCATTTTCGGTTTGATTGTTTTTAGTGTTTTGAAAGTCTTTGAATTTAGTATCAAATACATTTCCGATTAAGTCCGTCAATTGTTCGGTACTTAGATTTTGAAGTAAGATTGAATTTGTGTTCATTTTTACAATGTTTTTTAAGTTAATAACATTGCAAATATTGGTTTGGAATTGTACCCTAAAAGACTATGTTTTGTACCTTTTTAGGTATGGTTTATACCTTTTTTTTATTAGAGTTTATTAGATTGTAAGTACTCATTCTTTTTACGTTCGATTTTGAGTTTGGATTGGTATATTTGATTTTATCGAAGTTTATATCATACTCTTTATTAATCCAGTCTTGAATATCTACGAAACCAATATGTTTGTGTATAAGATTGTTATATTTCATTACTTGAAACATAAAATCTATGTCGGTTCTTTGGCTCTTTGTTATTTTAAATTCGTTAAACATACTTTGCCAAATTTCAATTGCATTGCCTTTAAAATAATCGTTATGAAGCTCTTTTTTTAACTCTTCCGTTTTATGGATTAGCATTTGTTCAGATTCAATATTTTCATTAAATAAATCTCTTATCTCGCTACATCTAATCCAAATTGTACCAGCATTTAAACTATTAAAAAAAGGTATGCTATCATACTTTTCTATAAATTCTTTTTCATTTATTCTCACTATTTTTTTGCTGATATTAAGAAAATAAAATAAATTACCACTAACACAACCTTTTGAATTCTTTCCATTTATTCCGCTATAATTGTACTCATTAAAATTTAATGGTTGCGGTAAATTATTGTGTTGACTTTTTAAAATTTCAATGTTATCAATTCTTTTGCAAAGTTGAGAAATCTCAGTTTTAGCGAAAACATTTAACTCATTTTCAATAAGAAATTGTTTTAAAGCGTCAATATCAAATAAAGGTTTTTTTGACAATATTAAATAATTTTGTCTTTCTTGTAAAGCAAGAGCAATAGCTATCCTCTGATTGAAAAATTCAATTTCTTTCGCAATTTTTAATATTATATTAGTATCAGAAATCTTGTCTTCTTCTTGTGGCTTTATGATGTAATTATATGTTTTACTTAAATATTCGCTATAAAATTGCATCTGATTTTGTTCAGAAAATGAAAGTTTGTCCACGTCAATTAATAATAAACTTTTTCTTTCAGCTTCAATAAATTTAACTTCAGTTAAAGAAAATCCTTTTTGGGTTTTACAAAAAATAAAATTTTCAGGATTTAAAAGTATTACGTTATTAATTGTATCTAATTTTGAATTAACCTCTGTATTCCCATCTTTTTTTGTAACGCAATCACTTTGAAAATAATACCATATATTTAAATTGTTATTGTAAATTTCATCAATATTACCGCAATCAAAACCAATTCTTGTGAATTTAGCTTTCAAAAATACTTGGTCCAAATCCTTAAACAGTCTATTGGTACTTTGTTTCATTAGAGTAAAAGATTTAGTGTTTGCCTGTGTTGGTGCTAAAGGTGTAAAATATGCACCTAAAATAAAACATTTATTTTTATAGTACTAAAAATAGTTAGTTATTTCCATTGCTAAATCCTTGTTACTTTTACCTAAATAATTTAAAAACATTGCTTCAGTGCTATGCCCTGTAACATTGATTAAATAAGTAGTGGGAATAGTTCCGTAAAAGTTAGTTGCAAATGAACGTCTTCCAATATGCGAGGTTATTAATTCCCATTTAGGATACATTCCCGATTCTTTACGATATTGTTTAACGTCCTCTTTTTTATTTTTCTTTTCGTCTTCCTCTTTATTGAGGTCATTTAATTTACTGCCTTTTATCTTTTTGGTAATTTTGGCAATTCTGCAAACTTGCTTTATGTACAAATTATATTTCGGGTCCGAAATTACCTTTGGGAAGTTACCGCTTCTTTTATCCAGTATCTCAATCACTTTCGGATGCAATGCAACGGTCATAATTTTATCAGTCTTAACTTGAGTAAATTCAATAAACGGCTTTAAAACTCCGTCTTTATTTTTCTCATAACGTATCATATCTTTTGTAAAACGCATAAAATCTGAAATTCTTTGCCCTGTGTAACAACTAATAATTAACCAGTCTTTAGCATTGTCATAATTATCATTTAACCGCCTTTTGTCAATTTCTTCAATCTTTTGAAGTTCCTCAAAGGTTAAATATATTTTTTCTGTTTTATAGTTCGGGGTTTTAATTGTTTCTAATTGGTGGCTTATTTGTATTCCGTTATGTTTTGCGTGATTGCAAACGGTTTTTAAAGTCCTTAAATCTTTTGAAATGGTGTTTAGTGCATAATTATGCTTTAAGCAATATTTTTCAAAATCTAATTTGAATTTATCATTTACATCAATTATTTGAATTGGTGTTTTTTTCTCCAGTTCGTACCGTTGCAATAAGTGTTTAGAAACATTATACTTTTTTAGTGTACCAATTGTAATTTCACTTTTTTTGCACTCAATAAAATAATCAAAGTATTGCAAAAGTCCTTTTGGTAGTGGTTCGGCTTCCTGTGGTGGATTGTAATAATGGTTAATTTGTGTTTGTAACCATTCTTTATTTACTTCATCAGGATTAACAAGATTGAACGCATTTAAAATGAGGTTTTCAATTTTATTGAGTTCAGTATCAACTTGGGTTTGTTTTGCCTTAATATCTTGAATTTTGTTTGATTCAATAACATCATTTGTCTTTTTAAACTTCCTTTGCTTGTGTTGCTCGCTCCAGTAATCTTTTGTGGTTTCAAACTTTGTATTTGCTCCAAAGACAAAATCTTTATCATTGAATCGATAAAGTAATCTTACTTGCAAATTTGCCTTGTCTTTTGTTGAACGGTATAAAAAATTAACTGTTGCCATACTATTGATATTTTGAACAATACAAAAATAATCAATTTGTACGATAACCGTACGATTAACTACAATTAGTTACATTTTAAAGCAATCTGCTACATAAATCTATTTTTTACAAATCTCTGTAAGTATTATGTTTATTGGTATATTTGCAATAATTAAAATGTAATTGATTTAAAATGATTGCAACAATTGTAGTTCAGTCAAGGTCACAAAACTAAAATCCCATTTCTAACGAAATGGGATTTTTTTATGTCTTTTTAAGTATATTCAACAAACTTTGGTTGGATCAGTGCAAAAGTTCAATTGTACGGATGCAAAAACGAACTTATTTTATCAGTACTCTTTTATATTTAGGTATATTTTTTAAGACAGTACCAGTACCTCTAACCACGGCTCTTAAAGGATCTTCTGCAATATAGACTGGCAAATCCGTCTTCAGCGAAATCCTTTTATCAAGACCGCGCAGCATTGCACCTCCTCCTGCGAGATACAAGCCCGTATTATAAATGTCAGCAGCCAGTTCTGGTGGTGTCAATGAAAGCGTTACCATAATAGCGTCTTCGATTCTCTGTATTGATTTATCCAAAGCTCTTGCAATTTCCCTAAAGGTAACTCTGATCTCCTTAGGTTTTCCGGTAAGCAAATCCCTTCCACGAACCGTTATATCATCAGGAGCATTCTCAAGTTCTTCCATTGCAGCGCCAACATCAATTTTTATTCTCTCAGCAGAAGCGTCTCCAACATACAAATTATGCTGCGTTCTCATATAAAACAATATATCATTGGTAAAAACATCCCCAGCAATTTTTATAGATTTGTCACAAACTATTCCTCCAAGGGCAATAACCGCAATTTCCGTAGTCCCTCCTCCAATATCAACAACGATAATTCCTTTGGGTTCCATCACATCTAAACCCATTCCAATAGCAGCAGCCATAGGCTCATGAATTAAATACACTTCTTTCCCGTTTACCCGCTCGCAGGACTCCTTTACCGCTCTCATTTCTACCTCGGTAATACCACTGGGAATACATACAACCATTCGCAGTGCGGGAGTAAAGAAGTTTTTCTTTATTTCAGGTATATTTTTTATAAACCAGCTGATCATTTTCTCTGAAGCATCAAAATCTGCAATAACCCCGTCTTTTAACGGCCGGATTGTTTTAATATTCTCGTGTGTCTTACCCTGCATTAAACTGGCCTCTTTACCTACGGCAATAATTTTCCCGTTTCTAATATCCCTGGCCACCATAGAAGGACTATCCACTACTATTTTTCCATCATAAATTATTAAAGTATTAGCCGTCCCTAAATCCATAGCTATTTCCACTATCATAAAATCAAATAAGCCCATAATATAGTTTTGTTTTTAAAAACGTTATTGTTGCTGTTTTATTCTCTATACAGATGAAAATTCGAATGTCGCAATTAAAGTCCCAATTTCGCTTTACATCGAAGGCGAGTTGATCGCATTAGTGGAAGATAACAATTAGATCGAGATCGATGCACTAAATAATGCGATTAATCTAAATGTATCAACTGAGGTGGTCGAAGAGCGCAGAAAAAGATGAATGATACTTCAAGCAAAAGCCCAGAGTCTGAAGTATGTGTGACAGATGAGGCACGTACGTTCTACTCAATTTTCTCAAATCATCCATAAAAAGGTTCGGAAATTGTCCCGACAGGGTCACAAAACCATCAAAATATACAAGTATATTTTGACGGTCTATAAATATAAAATGTTGAATTTTAGACGTTTGACTAATTATTAATAAGAGATTCTATTTTGTAATTTTTCAGATTGTCATTGGAGTTAAATCAGTATAATTTCATAAATATTACGTAAACAATTAATAATCATTATTTTATAATTTAAGTTGATTTTTTTATATTTGGTTCAACACGTCCTGCCGTGATTAGGTTATGGGGTTCGAATCTTACATACCTCATAAATAAACTCTCCAAAACGAAACTAATTCGATATTGCGAGTAAAGTAAAAACAAAAAAATAATTCCGAATGAAGGTTTGTTTTTTATAATTTTGCTAAATGGAAAGCAAGAATATACGATCGGTTTCAGAGTTCAATAATGAATTAAAGCTAAAGGGGTTTAATGTCTTTCAAATAGAAAGTGATGGTAATGTAACACGCAATTACAGCAGAAAGGATTTTTATAAAATTTGTCTCACTACTGGAAAGAGTATCATTCATTATGCTGACAAAAGTTTTAATGCAGAAGGAACTATTTTGTTTTTTGGCAACCCACACATTCCTTATTCATGGGAGACAATCTCAACAAGCTATGTAGGTTACACTTGCTTGTTTTCAGAAGAGTTTTTAAAATCAGACCGCTCCGAAAGTCTACAAAATTCTTCCCTATTTAAGATTGGAGGGACACCTATTTTGGAAATATCAGAACCGCAACGGGAGTTTTTAAATACACTTTTCCAGAAAATGATAGATGAACAACAAACTGATTATGCTTATAAGGATGATTTAATCCGCAACTATGTTAATTTAATAATTCACGAGGCATTGAAGATGCAACCTTCTGAAAATTATATAAATAGTAATAATGCTCAATCCCGAATTGCATCGGTTTTTTTAGAATTATTGGAAAGACAATTTCCAATTGAAACCAATGAACGACCACTAGAGTTAAAAACGGCACAGGATTATTCTAACGCATTATCTCTTCACGTAAATTATCTTAATCGTGCTGTGAAAGGAGTAACAGGAAAATCAACCACTACTCATATTTCTGAACGTATTATTAGCGAAGCTAAAGCGCTTTTGCAACATACTGATTGGAATATTGCAGAAATAGCTTATGCCCTAGGTTTTGAGTACCCAACTTACTTTAATAACTTTTTCAAGAAAAATACGGGGACAAATCCTAAAAAATTCCGTTTAGATTTGGTTTGAATTTCTTAACTATAGGTTTGATTGTTGTTACCCCACGAACCAAGTTTCAATATAATTTTGTATTGGTAATAAATGCAAAAAAATATGGAAACTACAACTATTTTCACAAGAGAAAAATTAGGCGAAACTATTCAACTTGATGATCCTGAATATCCAAAATTATTTAAGGTTATTCAAAAAGCTATTCGTACTACCGCAAAGCTAAACAATCTTGTTACGGATGATTTACAAGAAGTCAATACTGTTTTTAGTGAACTAATAGGTAAAGAAGTAGATGACACATTTTTTATTATTCCACCTTTCTATACTGATTTTGGAGAAAACATTAACATCGGTAAAAATGTATTTATAAATCACGCCTGCACCTTTATGGACAGAGGTGGTATTACCATTGAAGACAATGTGCTTATTGGCCCAAAAGTAAATCTGATTACAACCAATCATCCAATAAATCCTGCTGAAAGAAGGGCGACAATTTCTCAACCCATAGTTATAAAAAAGGGAGCTTGGATTGGGGTGGGGGCAACGATACTTCCAGGAGTAATTATTGGTAAAAATTCCATTGTGGCTGCAGGAGCAGTAGTTTCTAAAAATGTCCCTGATAACACTATTGTCGGCGGAATTCCTGCCAAATTCATCAAATCAATTACAGAAAATTAATATTTAAATAATCATTAAAATATAAACAAATGAAAAGGCTAGGAATTTTAACAATTGCATCTATTATGTTATTTGGAGGTGCTTCCGCACAGAAAAAAACAAAAGATCAAACCGAAAAAACGACAAAAATGGAACAAATATCACCAAAGGGATATACCATCTTTAGAGTAAACGATAATGTTACCATGTACGATGTTACTTTTAAAAATCAATACAAAATGGATGTTGCAGGACATCTTTTTATACCTAATAATTTAGACCGTAATGCAAAACACGCAGCTATAATCGTTGGACATCCTATGGGAGCTGTCAAAGAGCAAAGTGCTAACGTTTATGCTTCCAATATGGCTGACCGTGGGTTTATTACTTTGTCAATTGACTTATCTTTTTGGGGCGAGAGTGCAGGGGAACCGCGAAATGTGGTAGCACCTGAAATTTATGCCGAAGATTTTAGTGCGGCAGTAGATTTTTTGGGGACACGTCTATTTGTTGACAGAAATAATATTGGAGTCATAGGAGTTTGTGGCAGTGGAAGTTTTGTTATCAGTGCCGCCAAGATCGATCCAAGAATGAAAGCTATAGCAACTGTGAGTATGTATGATATGGGTTCGGCTAGTCGCAATGCACTTAATCATTCTCAAACTCTTGAGCAGAGAAAGAAGATTCAAGAGGAAGCAGTGGAGCAACGTTATATAGAGTTTACTGGTGGAGAAACTAAATATACGGGTGGAACCGTACATAAACTGGACGAAAACACGCATCCTATTCAGCGCGAATTTTATGATTTCTACCGGACACCAAGAGGAGAATATATTCCTAAAGATGGGTCGCCTAAAACTACAACTCACCCAACTTTAAGCAGTAATACAAAATTTAATAATTTTTATCCTTTTAATGATATAGAAACAATTTCACCTCGTCCTTTGCTTTTAATCACCGGAGATAAAGCTCACTCAAAAGAGTTTAGTGAGGATGCTTACAAACGCGCTGCAGAACCTAAAGAAATGTATTATGTTCCAAATGCAGGTCACGTGGATTTATATGACAAAACCGATTTAATTCCATTTGATAAGTTGGATATATTCTTTAAAAAATATTTACAGTAATTTATTAGATAGGGACAGTTTAATATTGTTTTCCATTCTATTAAAAAACGGTAGATTTAAAATGAAATTCAAATGAAAAATAACAATGAATAGGCTTCCAGAAGAAAATTTATTCAGTAGACTGGTTTAGTGAGTACTAACATAATACTGATAAATCCTTTTCAAATCTTTTCACAAACAAATACTCTACTAAACATTAGCAAGAATCTAAAATCAAGAGGCAACAGATGTTGTTTTTTTATGTTTTCTATCGAAAAGTGTACTGAAATCAAGAATTATATTTAATGTAATGATTAGAAGTCAAAGTGAAGTAATTTAAAAATATAAAGATTATTATTCCCTACTATTACTTTTCATTTTGCGATTATAAATCCATCGATGTTCTAGAGAATATTCTTCTATCAAATTAAAAATGGCAGATTAAGATGCTATTTTTTTTCTTTCTTTTTTTAGAAACCCTAAAACTGAAAATTTTTTATATAACAATAAGAAAAAACTATGAAAGAATTATTTTATTTCTAAAAATCGTCATACATTTGCCTAACGGTGTTAAACAATTTAATACTCTATCAAAATGGCAAGCAAAGATCGAATTTTAAGACAAAAAGAAGAAACAAGAAAAAACATTCTGGATGCTGCCTATGCTATTGTAAAAGAAGATGGTTGGCAAGGTCTTAGTATGAGAAAAATTGCGGATAAAATAGAATACACTGCTCCAATTATCTATGAATACTTTTCTAATAAAGAAGCTATATTACAAGAATTAACTGGTAGAGGTTTTATTAAATTAGCAATCGAACTAGAAAAAGCAAGAAACAAACACGAAAATCCAGAAGAACAACTTGAAGCTATGTGGATGGCCTATTGGGATTTTGCATTTACCGATACCGAAATGTATCAGGTAATGTTTGGAGTACAGATGAGTTGTTGCTCTGAGCGATGTTCTGCTGCCGAAGCTCCTTATAAACTATTTGTTGCTGTTATTGCCGAAATAATGAAAGATAGAAATCCATCTGAAGAAGTAATAAAACAAAAGTATTTTACTTTTTTTTCCGTTATTCACGGTCTAATTTCTATTAATATCATTAATAAAAGTGAAATATTAGAAACAATCAATACCCAAATTTTAAAAGATGCCATTGGCGGAATCATAAAATCAATACAATAAAAAAAATTTAATTTTTACTTAACAGTGATAAATAATTTAATGCAGTAATTTGAAATCACAAAAAAAATGTTTTTTTTGCCTTTTTACTTAACACTGATAAATAATTTAATACCAATTATATGACTTACTATTGTAAGAAACAATTATATGCTTTTCATACCAATTCACTTAACGATGTTAGAAAATTTAATATAGATAAACATGAATCAAAATAATACAAAACCCAATCCGAATTTAAATAAATCAAATGTTCAACAAATTAAAATCAATACTAAAATGAAAAATGTAATCATAACCAGTATCATTCTTGCCTTAGTTGTAATAGGATGCGCAGATAAGACTCAGGCACCAATTGCCGCTGCCCCATTACTACCAGTTCTTGCAATTAAAAATACAAATGCTATTACAGATGCCGAGTATCCTGCTTCAATACAAGGAACGGTTGATGTAGAAATCCGCCCACAAGTAAGTGGTAATCTTGACAAAGTTTTTATTGATGAAGGTGCTTACGTTTCAAAAGGGCAATCTTTATTCAAAATAAACGAACGTCCTTTCCGCGAACAATTAAACAATGCGCTTGCCAATCTTCATGGTGCCCAAGCTGCGTTGCTTAATGCGCAATTAGAAATTGATAAACTTACCCCTCTTGTACAAAACAAAGTAGTTTCAGACTATCAATTAAAAACGGCAAAAGCTTCTCACAGAATTGCTGCTTCAAATATTGAGCAAGCCAAAGCAATGGTCGAATCTGCAAAAATAAATTTGAGTTACACCACAATTACAGCTCCCGTAAGCGGTTACATTGGAAGACTTCCAAAAAAACAAGGGAGTTTAGTTTCTGCATCTGATATTGAACCATTGACAAAACTTTCGGATGTTCATGAAGTATATGCTTATTTCTCACTAGGAGAAACCGATTTCATCAACTTTAAAGCACAATATTCCGGAAATACAATTGGTGATAAAATCAAAAAACTACCTCCCGTTTCTTTAATATTAGCCGATGGTAACGCTTATTCTCAACTTGGAAAAATTGATATGGTCGACGGTCAATTCGACAAAAATACCGGAGCCATTACTTTGAGAGCCACTTTCCCAAATAAAAACGGCACTTTACGCTCTGGAAATACAGGAAAAATTCGTTTAGGTATTCAACATGACGATGCCATTTTGGTTCCTCAATCGGCCACAATAGAAATGCAGGATAAAGTTTTCGTCTTTACGCTAAACAAAGGAAACAAGGTGAGCAAAATGCCAATCACGGTTATCGGTAAAAGCGGTACAAACTATCTTATCAAAGACGGTGTTAAATCTGGTGACCAAATCGTATTAAGCGGTATAGACAAGCTCCAGGAAGGACAAGTGATACAACCTGAAAAAGCAAAAATAGAAGTTGCCCAATTAATTAACAAAAAATAATTTTACGAAAATGTTCAAAATATTTATACAAAGACCTGTACTGGCTACCGTTATCTCCATATTATTGGTGATATTGGGTATACTTGGACTCACAAAACTACCGTTACAACAGTTTCCTGATATTGCACCTCCATCGGTTTTGGTAACGGCAGTTTATCCAGGAGCAAACGCAGAAACGGTTTTGCGTTCGGTAGCACCATCACTGGAAGAATCTATAAACGGTGTGGAAAACATGACTTACATGAGCTCAACTGCCAGTAACGACGGTACGCTAGCTATTACGGTTTTCTTTAAACTGGGTACAAATGCAGATCAAGCAGCCGTTAACGTTCAAAATAGGGTGGCGCAAGCAACAAGTCAGTTGCCTGCTGAGGTGGTTCAGCAAGGTGTAACTACCGCAAAGCAACAAAATAGTTTTATTATGGCAATCGGTATGTACACCGAGGATGAATCGAAATACGACCAGACTTTTGTTGCCAATTATGCTCAAATTAATATTATTCCTGAAATCAAACGTATTCCGGGTGTGGGTTCTGCCAGTATTTTTGGTGGTGTAAAAGATTATTCGATGCGTGTTTGGTTAAATCCAGCACAAATGTCTACGCATCAGGTTACACCAAATGAAGTAATGGCCGCTATCCAGGATAAAAGTTTGGAGGCCGCTCCGGGTAAATTTGGAGAAAGAAGCACAGAAGTTTTTGAATACGTGATCAAATACAAAGGCAAATTAACCAAACCCGAAGAATATCAAAATATTGCCATACGTGCTAATGCCGATGGTTCAATCCTTCGTTTAAAAGATGTTGCCAGAGTCGAACTTGGCGCTTATTCTTACAACAGTTTAACACGTTTGAATGGCAAAAAAGGGGTTGTAATCGGAATCATTCAGTTAGCGGGTTCCAACTCCAATGATATTCAGGTTGCGATTAATAAACTGATGGTAAAATCCGCAAAAAACTTCCCAGCGGGAATCAAACACAATATTTTCTACAGTACAAAAGTTTCCTTGGACCAATCGATTGATCAGGTTAAACATACTTTGATAGAGGCTTTTATATTGGTTTTCATTGTTGTATTTATCTTCTTGCAGGATTTTAGATCGACATTAATTCCTGCCATTGCAGTTCCTGTAGCTATTTTGGGTACCTTTTTCTTCATGCAGTTATTCGGATTTTCGATCAATCTTTTGACCTTGTTTGCTTTAATCTTAGCAATTGGTATTGTGGTCGATGATGCAATTGTTGTTGTCGAGGCCGTGCATGCAAAAATGGAACACAAACATCTGTCGCCAAAAATCGCGACACATGAAGCGATGCACGAAATTACCGGAGCTATTATTTCGATTACTTTAGTTATGGCAGCGGTATTTTTACCTGTTGGTTTTATGGAAGGTTCTACAGGGGTTTTCTATCGTCAATTTGCCTTTACTATGGCGATTGCGATTGTAATATCAGCCGTTAATGCGTTAACTTTAAGTCCTGCCCTAGCCGCTTTATTCTTAAAAGACAATCACGCTGCAGATGGAGCAAATCCAGCAGTTAAAAAAGGATTTAAAGAGAAGTTCTTCAACGGATTCAACAGCAGTTTTACTTCCTTAACCGACCGTTATATTGGTGGTTTGAAATTTTTGATTCGCCATAAATGGGTCAGTTTGGGTGGTCTAGCCTTAATTACTTTGGCAACAATTTTAATGGTAAAAACGACTCCTTCAGGATTTATACCTACCGAAGATCAAGGTTTTGTTGCAATTGCGGTTAACACACCATCAGGAACATCTTTGGATGGAACTCAAAAAGTAATGACTGAGGCAGAAAACATTCTAAGTAAATTAGATGCATCAAGAGACGTTACCGCAATTTCGGGCTTCAATTTATTAACGAACTCGACAAGTCCATCTTCGGCAGTAGTTTTTGTTTTGCTTAAGCCAAATGAAGAGCGTGGAGACATCAAAAATATCGATGAAATAATGAATCAGGTTCGTGGAAAATTGGGTGCCATTTCGGGTGGTAGTTTCTTCGTATTCAGTTTCCCAACCGTTCCTGGTTTCAGTAACGTGGAAGCTTTGGATTTAGTACTTCAGGATAAAACGGGTGGCAAACTGGATAAATTCAGTGGAATTTCACAAAATTTTATTGGAGAATTAATGAAGCGTCCTGAAATTGCAGTAGCCTTTACCAGTTTCAAAGCCGATTATCCGCAACTACAACTGGATATTGATGATGCAAAAGCAGATCAATTGGGTGTGAATGTGAAAGATATTCTGCAAACTATGCAGGCTTATTTTGGTAGCGCCCAGGCATCTGATTTTAATCGTTTTGGTAAATATTACAGGGTAATTGTTCAAGCAGATATTGCTGATAGAGCTGACCCGTCATCAATTGACCGCGTTTTTGTAAAAAACAAAACAGGCGAAATGGTACCCATCAATACTTTGGTAAAACTGACTCGTATTTATGGTTCAGAAACGGCATCGAGATATAATTTATTCAATTCAATTTCGATTAATGCGATTCCAAAACCTGGTTTTAGTTCCGGAGATGCCATCAAAGCGATCGAGGAAGTTGCAGCACAACAATTACCTGCAGGTTATAGCTATGAATTTTCAGGACAAACGCGTGAAGAGATTTCTTCTGGGGGACAATCGGCAACAATTTTCCTATTGTGTCTAATTTTCATTTACTTCCTGCTTGCAGCACAGTATGAAAGTTACATTTTGCCTTTAGCGGTAATCTTCTCTATCCCAGCAGGAATATTTGGTGTATTTGTAGCCATCGGCTTGACCGGTATAGAAAACAACATTTACGTGCAAGTTGCTCTTGTGATGTTGATTGGATTACTGGCAAAAAATGCCATTCTTATTGTGGAGTTTGCCTTGCAGAGAAGAAAATCAGGCCAGGCATTAGTTAGAGCATCTATAGAAGCCGCAAAACTAAGATTACGTCCCATTATCATGACATCATTGGCTTTTGTAGTAGGATTAATCCCGATGATGACTGCTACAGGACCGTCTGCAATGGGTAATCATTCTATTAGTATTGGTGCCGCCGGTGGAATGATTTCAGGAGTAATTCTTGGGTTGTTAATCATCCCGGTTTTATTTATCGTATTCCAACATTTACAAGAAAAGGTTTCTGGAAAACCAGTAGCCGTAATTCATAACGAAGAAAAAGAAATATAAAATGGAAAATTATATAACCACAATTCTGATGATAATTTTTGTTGTCATCACATTAATATCATTTAAAGTTTCAAAGGCTCTTGAAACTTCAGAAGATTCCTGTCCAGAAAAATAAAGAAAAATAAAAAAATGAAAAATTATATAACCAAATCTGTTGCGATAGTACTTTTTATCACAACATTCATATCCTGTAAAGTTTCAAAGGATATTGAAGTTCCTAAAGATGCATTTCCTGAAAATTTCAGGAATGTATCAACTTCTAATGATACTACAAGTATTGCTGATCTGGAATGGAAAAATTTCTTTACGGAGAAAGACATCATAAAACTGATAGACAGTGCTATTGCAAAAAATAATGATTTGCAGATTGCATCTAAAAATATTGAAATCGCACAATATCGATTAACTCAGGCAAGGTGGGGAAATATTCCTGAAGCATCACTTTTTGTTAACATGAGTACGAATCGTCCTTCCGAAAATAGCTTCAACGGAATTAACCTGAATCAGTTTTTAAATCAAAATCACATTGAAGATTACTCGGCTGGTATTGGACTTTCATGGGAAGCAGACATCTGGGGTAAAATCCGCAGTCAGAAAAAAGGAGCTTTCACAGGATATCTTCAGTCAGAAGAAGTAAAAAAAGCATTGCAAACCACTATCGTTTCCACAATTTCAAAAGGCTACTATAATCTTTTAATGCTAGATTCCCAATTAGAAATTGCCAGAAAAAATCTAAAACTAAACGATAGCACAACCTTTATAATTAAATTAAAGTATGATGCCGGTCAAGTTACTTCTTTGGCCATACAACAATCGGAAGCACAAAAATTAATTGCGGCACAATTGATTCCTTTATTGGAACAAAATATTGCCATTCAGGAAAATGCTTTAAGTGTATTGACAGGCTCGTTTCCAAGTTCGAAAGAAAGAACACTTACCCTAAATGCAATTCAGCTTAACAATAATTTAAAAGTAGGAATTCCATCTTCATTAGTGAGCCGAAGACCTGATGTGAAAAGCGCCGAATTGGCTTTGGCAACAGCCAATGCAAATGTCGGAATTACAAAAGCAAATTTATATCCAGCATTAAAAATTACGGCAAGCGGCGGTTTGAATTCTTTTGAAACAAGCAATTGGTTTAACATTCCTGCTTCATTATTTGGAACTGCACTTAGTGGATTAACACAACCGCTACTGAACAGTAAAAAGATAAGAACCCAATACAATATTGCTAAATTAGAAAGAGAAAAAACGGTACTGAATTTTAGACAATCTGTTCTGGTCGCTGTTAGCGAAGTATCCGATGCTTTAGTAAAAATTGAAAAGCTGGAAAGACAACATTTTTTCCTGCAGGAACGTGTAAAAATATTGCAACAAGCAATAAAAAATTCGAATATGTTATTTAAAACCGGAATGGCCGATTATCTTGAAGTAATAACAGCGCAAGCTAATATATTGCAAAGTGAGTTGGAATTAGCCAATATCAAGCGGGAACAATTAATCGCAAATATCGAATTGTATCGATCATTAGGCGGAGGTTGGAAATAAGCTTTTTTTTAAATAATAGCATCCAATTCACTGGTAAAACATTTACAACACGGAACAAAATAATTAAATTTAATCTATAAAACATTATGAATACAAACAGTTTATTTGCGCCTTTCAACTTGAAGACGCTAAATCTTAAAAACAGAATTGTAATGGCGCCTATGACGCGCTCTTTCTCTCCAAATGGAGTACCTACTGATGAAGTAGCAGCTTATTATCAAAAAAGAGCTGAAGGGGAAGTAGGTTTGATATTATCTGAAGGAACTGTAATTAATAGACCTTCTTCATCAAATGATCCCAATGTACCTCACTTTTATGGCGATAAATCCTTGACAGGATGGAAACAAGTAATTGATAGCGTTCACTCAGCAGGCGGACAGATGGGGCCACAAATATGGCACATGGGAATTATGGACAATCATCACTCAGGCTGGGTGCCACCAGTACCTTTTGAAGGGCCATCAGGATTAAACAGACCTAGTTTTAATAATGGTACCACCATGACTACCAATGATATTGAAAATACCATTATAGCTTTTGGAAAAGCAGCAGCGGATGCCAAAAGATTAGGTTTTGACTGCATAGAAATACACGGGGCTCACGATTATTTGATAGATCAATTTTTCTGGGAGGCAACAAATCAGCGTACCGATAATTACGGTGGTAAAACCTTGGCTGAACGTACTCGTTTTGCTGTAGATGTGATTAAAGAAATCAGAAAACAAGTAGGCGAAGATTTTGCAGTGATTATGAGACTTTCTCAATTCAAACCATCAGATTACACTCTCAAAATGGCAAAAACGCCTCAAGAAATGGAAGCTTGGTTAAGTCCTTTGATTGATGCTGGAGTTGATATTTTACATTGTTCACAACGCCGTTTTTGGGAACCAGAATTTGAAGACAATGATCTTAATTTTGCAGGATGGGCTAAGAAACTGACAGGAAAACCAACTATTACAGTAGGTTCTGTTGGGCTTTCTGGAGATTTCTTTGGAGCTTTTGCGGGCGAAAGTTCACAACCTACGTCTTTGGATGAATTAACAAGACGTTTAGATCGAGGCGATTTTGACCTCGTGGCTGTCGGAAGACCACTTTTATCAGATCCGAACTGGGTTGCCAAAATAAAAGCAGGAAAAAATGACCAACTTAAAGGCTTTAGCAAAGAAGCTCTAAGTGAATTAGTATTGGAATAAAACTTAAAAACCAAATGATTTTCACAAGAAAGTTTTCCAGTAATTACCGTTAGCATCAATAAAAAAGAGCCAGTCAAAAATTGACTGGCTCTTTAGTTTAACCTATTATTTTATTTCCAACCGCCCCCTAAATCCTTGTAAACATGGACTGCAGCATTGAGTTGTTCTTTTTTGGTATCTATCAGTTCAAGTTTAGATTCCAAGGCATCCCGTTGCGTCATCAGCACTTCGAAATAATCGACTCTTGCCGACTTGAATAAATCATTCGAAACATCGATAGACCTGTTCAGAGCGGCCACTTGTTGCGATTTTAGATCGTAGCTTTTTTCTAGATTGCTGATTTTAGAAAGCTGGCTAGAAACTTCCAAATACGCATTTAGAATGGTACGCTCGTAGTTATACAAAGCTTGAATTTGTCGTGAATTGGCAGAACTATACTCGGCTTTGATTGCATTTCTGTTAATCATTGGTGCGGCAATATCTCCGGCTAACGAATACAGCAACGACTCGGGTAACGTAAATAAATACGATGGTTTAAACGCATTGAATCCTATCGCGGCTGAAATATCTAATGAAGGATAAAATTCTGCACGGGCCACTTTTACATCCAGCTTTGCCGCTTGCAGTTCTAGCTCGGCCTGTTTAATATCCGGACGATTGGACAACAATTGCGAAGGAATCCCTGAATTGATTATCGATGGCATCAAATTTATAAAATTGCTTTTGTCTCTCTTTATTTCCTGCGGATACTGCCCTAGCAAGAAGTTGATTTTATTCTCCGTTTCTTTTATATTTTGAAGAATATCAAACTCCATACTTTTGGAAGCCATTACCTCAGCCTGAAATTTTTGAACTGCCAATTCGGTTGTTCTTGCGGCTTCTTTCTGAATTTTCACAATTCCCAAAGCGTTAGTTTGCAATGCTATATTTTTTCTTACAATCTCCAACTGGCTGTCTAGAGCCAATAATTCGTAATAAGAACTGGCAACCTCAGCGATAAGGCTCGTAATCACAAAGTTTTTACCTTCTACAGTTGATAAATATCGGCTCACTGCTGCTTTCTTGGAATTGCGCAGTTTTTTCCAGATATCTACTTCCCAATTCGCATACGCCGCGAGTTTGAAATCGTTCAATGGGTCTGGCATTTCCTTACCGGGCATTATTTCGGTAGAAGCATCACCAGCTCCTTGGCTGGTATACCTTCCTACTTTTTCAACTCCTGCTCCCGCTCCAATGCCAACCTTTGGCAACAGAGCACCCTTTCTGATTCGGATATCATTCTTTGCAATCTCAATTTCCTGCAAAGTAATCATCAACTCCTGATTGTTTTTCAAGGCTGTATCAATCAAATTTACCAAATTGTGATCCTTAAAATAGGTACGCCAAGGCGTAGTCGAAATGTTAGTCGTATCAGTACTCTTCTCGAAAGATTCAGGAACCGGTTTGCTTGCGGTCAACGGTGCAATAGCCGGAGTACAACTTACCACCGCCAAGCAAATGCCTAGCGGGATAATATATTTATGTAGTTTAATTTTATACATGATTATTATCAATTTCTTCAGTTAATGGATTTTCTTCTTCCTTTTTCACTAGCTTATATTTTTCTGCGATTCTACCAAAAACGTAATACAATCCAGGAATAATAAATACACCGCAAATAGTTCCTATAAGCATCCCACCGGCGGCGGCAGTACCAATAGTTCTGTTACCAATTTTACCAGGTCCAGATGCAAACACCAGAGGAATTAAACCTGCAATAAAGGCAAATGAAGTCATCAAAATAGGACGAAACCTCGCTTTAGAACCTTCCATGGCTGCTTCTAGCACTGATTTTCCTGCTGCATGCCTTTGGATAGCAAACTCGACAATCAAAACGGCATTTTTACCCAACAAACCAATAAGCATTACCATCGCAACCTGAGCATAGATATTATTTTCTAAGCCTGTTAACTTCAATAAAAGAAACGCTCCAAAAATACCTGCCGGCAAAGAAAGAATTACCGACAATGGCAAAATAAAACTTTCATATTGTGCCGCCAATACTAAGTAAACAAAACCTAAACAAATAAGGAAAATCCAAATGGCTTGATTACCCTGTGCAACTTCATCGGCAGAAATACCCGCCCAGTCAATACCAAAACCTCTGGGTAGTTTCTTCTCTGCCACTTCCTGAATCGCTTTAATGGCTTCACCACTACTGTATCCTTCGGCTGCGGCTCCACTAATTTCAGCAGAATTATACATATTGTGTCGAGTAATTTCCGAAAGTCCATATACTTTTTCCAGCTTCATGAAAGCGGAAAAAGGGACCATTTCGTCACGGTTATTCTTTACATATAATTTTAAAATATCTTCCGGTAAAGCTCTATATTCTGGAGCTGCCTGCACGATTACTTTATAATTAAATCCGTACTTAATAAAGCTAATTTCATAATTACTACCCACAAGTGTAGATAACGTATTCATGGCGTTTTCAATGGATACTCCCTTTTGTTGTGCCAAATCATTATCAACTTTCATCATAAACTGCGGGAAACTGGCACTATAGAAGCTAAATACTGAGGATAGTTCCGGACGTTTATTCAATTCTTTTACGAATTCAGCATTAACCGTTTCCATTTTTTTATAATCCCCTGAACCCGCTTTATCAAGCAAACGAAGTTCGAAACCTCCTGCGGCTCCATATCCTGGTACAGCAGGCGGCTGAAAGAATTCAATATTAGCCCCTGGAATGTCTTTCGTTTTTTCTTCTAATTCTGCCATAACCTCTTGTACAGAATGTTTTCTATCGCTCCAATCTTTAAGGTTTATCAAACAGGTACCCGAGTTAGAACCCGTACCTTCTGTAAGAATTTCATAACCCGCCAAAGCCGAAACCGATTGAACACCATCAACAGTTTCAGCGATTTTCTGAAGTTTTTCGGCAACATTATTAGTTCTTTCTAATGAGGAGCCGGGAGGAGTTTGAATAATAGCATAAAACATCCCTTGATCTTCATTTGGGATAAATCCAGAAGGCACGTTGCTGCTTATTATCCATGTTCCTATACAGAAACCTATAAGCGTGATAAAAGTAATTGTTCTTCTATTTATGATATGACTCAAAGCATTTTGATAGTTCCCAGCCGTAGTATTAAACTTATTATTAAAACCATCTACAAATCTGTTTACTGGAGTTCTCTTTTTAGGTTTACCATGATTGTTTTTCAACATCATAGCACAAAGCGCAGGTGTAAGCGTTAACGCTACAATACCTGACAGAATAATTGCAGTTGCCATAGTGATCGAAAACTGACGATAGAATATCCCCACAGGACCTGACATAAACGCAACTGGAACGAATACTGCAGCCATCAAAAAGGTAATTGCTATAATAGCACCAGCAATTTCATGCATGGCTTTTTTGGTAGCTTTTATAGCCGATAGATGCTCTTCTTCCATTTTAGCATGCACGGCTTCGATAACGACAATAGCATCATCGACCACGACGCCAATCGCTAATACCAGTGCAAATAAGGTAATAAGGTTTAGCGTAATTCCAAAGAATTGCATGAAAACAAACGTTCCGATAAGTGAAACAGGTACTGCAATTGCCGGTATAATTGTGGATCTCCAATCTCCTAAGAAAAGAAACACTACCAAACCCACCAGAATAAAAGCTTCAATCAACGTGTGAATTACTTTTTCGATAGAAGCATCCAAAAATTTAGAAACGTCATAACTGATTTCGTAATCCATTCCTTTCGGGAAAGAATTTTTCTTGATTTCAGCTAATTTTGCCTTTACATCTTTAATAACCTGACTTGCATTACTACCGTACGATTGCTTCAATACAATAGCAGCGGAAGGCTTCCCGTTTAGGTTCGAATAAATATCGTACATCGAGCTTCCAAACTCAATATTGGCAACGTCTTTTAATCTCAAAATTTCACCGTCGGCGCTAGCTCTTAAAACTACATTTCCGTACTGCTCTTTTGTAGTAAATCGTCCAGAATATTTCAATACATATTCAAATGCTTGGGATCGTTTACCAGAGCTTTCACCCGTTTTACCCGGAGATGCTTCCAAACTCTGATTTGCCAATGCTTCCATCACCTCATCAGTAGAAATTTTATAAGCCAACATTCTGTCTGGTTTCAACCAAATTCTCATTGCGTACTCACGAGTACCCAAAACATCTGCAAACCCTACTCCATTTACCCTTTTTAATTCGGAAAGGATATTAATCTCGGCAAAGTTGTAAAGAAACTTTTGATCTGTATTTTTATCATCACTATAAAGATTCACATACATCAGCATGCTTGATTCTTCACGAGTAATCTTTACCCCTTCTCTTACCACTAATGGTGGCAGTTTATTAACTACCGAAGCGACACGATTTTGAACATTTATCGCAGCCTGATTTGGGTCTGTACCCAAATTAAAGACTACTTGAATACTCGCTTCACCATCATTACCCGCATCCGAAGTCATGTATTTCATTCCGGGAACACCATTTAGCGCCTTTTCTAATGGAATGATTACAGATTTGATCATAAGCTCTCCATTCGATCCAGGGTAATCAGCTGTAACATTAACTTTTGGTGGCGAAATAGAAGGGAATTGTGTCACTGGCAAATTAGTTACGGCCAAGACTCCCAAAAAGACTATTATAAGCGATATTACTATCGAAAGAACAGGTCTTTGAATAAATTTATTAAACATTTATTTTATTTTTTAATGATTAAACCAAATTGGAATTTGTTGTTGTCAGCTTACTATATTTATTTTAGTTTCAGCAAATAACTGAACACTAAATACTGAAAACTGACCACTTGAATTTATTCCGCTTTTAATCGCAAATGATTGATAACCTTTTGAGGTGCTAAGTATTCGTATTTAATTTTTTCATCATCTTTTACTTTTTGAACACCTTCTAACAGAATTTTGTCATTCTCAGTAATACCGCTGGCTACCACATATAAATCAGGTATTTCACCAGTAATAGTAATTTCTTTTGAATTCACCACATTATTTTTGTTCACTACAAAAACATACTTTTTGTCTTGAATTTCATAAGTCGCTTTCTGCGGAATAACTAAGGCATTTTTAACTGGCACAGTCATGAGCACCTTCCCTGTTTCACCATTTTTCAATAGTTTATCAGCGTTTGGAAAACTTGCTCTAAAGGCAATATTACCTGTTTCGCTATCAAATTCACTTTCGATAACTTCTACTTTACCTTTGTATTTCAATGGTTGATTGTTGGCTAAAAGTAAACTTACCGTACTATTTCCTCTTCCTTTCACATTATTTTGATAGTCGAGGTATTCTGGTTCAGAAACATTAAAATAAGCAAACATTTTACTATTATCAGAAAGACTGGTTAGTAGTTCTCCTTCCTCAATAAGACTTCCTAATTTCTTTGGAATTCTATCTATCGTTCCAGCAAATGGCGCTCTGATTTCAGTAAATGATAAATGAAGTTTTGCTAATGCCACTTCGGCTTTTGCTTGTTCTAGCTTTGCTTGAGCGATAAATTGTTCACTTTTGGAAACTATATTTTTATCGGCTAGCGTTTTTGCATTTTGCAGTTCTATCTCGGCAGCTTTCGCTTCGGCTTTTGCTTTTAGCAATTCTGCTTCATACATTTTTGGCATAATTCGGAACAATAACTGCCCGGCTTTTACAAATTGCCCCTCATCAACGTAAATATTTTGTAAAAATCCTTTTTCTTGAGCCCGAATCTCGATGTTTCTCACAGAACGAATCTGTGAAACATATTCCTTGGTAAACGAAGTATCAATACTTACAGCATTGGTAACGGTAAACTTACCGGCTTCTTCTTTTTCTTCTTTTTTAGTTGTACAGCTTATTAGACACAACAGGGCAATAAAGCCTGTGAAAACGGCATTTTTGTTCATGGTATAAATAAAATTGGCGCGATTTAACGCAGTGAATTCGGAAATTTATTGGATGGGAAAAGGCATAGATTGTCAGGGCGAGACCTAAACTGTCATGCAAAAGGAATAAGGTTACTATACATCCACATCAGGTATTTATAAACACACCTTTGGTAACCAATGGATATTTATCAGATTCTTAAAACTCTGTTTGTGATATAAATAGGAGATGAATTACCGCAAAAGGGCATGAAGATTTTAAAACGTTTGTAGTAATAATTTGAAATAGACAACTGAGAAACGGGCAAATACCAGCTATTAAGCAAACTATCTTTTCCTGCAAAAAATTTACTTGAAACTCCGTTTTTAATATCTTCACCGCTGGAGTATTCCTCATCTAAATCTAAGTCGGTATACTCAATTACGATGCTACCTTGATTTTCATTTTTAAGTTTTACTTGCTGGTTTTTAACAAGATTTGGAGTTGAGGAGTAGCTAACGTGGTTATGATTTGTTTCTGCATGAAGATAACTCCCTCCGCCTAGCAGATGGATACACAGACATACAAAAAATACAACTACTCTCATTTGGGAGCCAAAAGTAATAAAAGAATTGAAAAAATTGAAAGGAGGGGAAGAAATTATGTTGGATTTAACAAGTAAAAGCAACGAAAACGTTTTCAGTAATTAATCTGAAATTTGAAATATTTTATAAATAGTCAAACCCAAAAGAGAGAAATTCTAAATTTCTCTCTTTTTTTATAAAATTATTTTATTCTTCAATCTATCGATTAATTCTCTCCGATACGTAATTCCAATTGGTAATTTTTCTTTTTTAATAATGACAAAATCTTTTTCGGAGGCATCAATTTTGTCCAAAGCAATGATATAGGATTTATGAATGCGCAGGAAGTTTTTTTCTGGAAGGCATTTCTCAAATTCACTTGTGGTAATCGAAGCCAAATAGGTTCTTTTAATGGTATGCAATTTCACATAATTACCAAAACTTTGTGCAAACAGAAGCTGGTCTAATTCGATTTCAATAAAATAACCATCCACTTTTACGCTTACCGAATTGATAGCAACTTCCTCCCCTTTTATTGTGTTTTCAGTGGAAAAAAACCGTTCAATTGCCTTTAAAAAACGAGGAAAATAAATGGGTTTTAGCAAATAATCAATAACGCCAAAATCATAACTTTCGAGAGCAAATTCAGAATAGGCTGTTGTTAAAATAGTTTTAGGATGTGTTGGAATGATTTTTAGTAATTCTAATCCTGTAATTTCTGGCATATTGATATCCAAAAACATCAAATCGACTTTATTTTCTCGAAGATAATCCATCGCCTCAATGCCATTATACCCCTGAAAAACCAACTCTAACTGCGGATTTTGTTTGATATAATTCGCCAAAACATAATGTGCTGCTGGCTCATCATCAACAATAATACACTTTTTTGGTTCTTTCATTATACAAACTTTTTAAGTTGCAATTTCAAATCAACAATATACGTATTTTTATCGTCTTGAATGTCTAATTTATAGTCTTCTCCGTAAATTAGCTTCAACCGTTCAATGGTATTTTTTAAACCAATTTTAGTCGAAACAACCCCTGTTTTTTTCTTCGGAATTGAATTGACAACATGCAAATGCAACAAACCGTTTTCGACCGTAATAATGATCCTGACAAAACATTTTTCGATAGCACAAGTTCCGTGTTTGAAAGCATTTTCGATAAAAGCAATGAGTAGCATCGGAGATACTTTATACGCATTTTCATTATCAATTTTACTATCGTAAGTAATATCGCAACGATATGAAACACGCTCTTTTTCAAGCTGCACATAACTATTTATGAATTCCAGTTCATCTTCAAGAGAGACGCATTGTTTACTATTACTCTCCAATTGATACCGCATTAATTGCGAAACTTTCATAATCAAGTCTGGTGTTCTTTCAGGAAATTCTAAACTAATTCCGTAAAGTGTATTGAAGGTATTGAATAAAAAATGAGGATTCAATTGCCCTTTAAGTGCATTCAATTGCATTTGATTAAACAGTAACGTTTCATCTGTTTGTTTTTTATGAATTCGGTAGAATTTAAAAACTATTATCGGACTCAAAATACACACCAATGTACCCAAAACACTAGCTAATTGGTATACATAACTTCTCTGATGCGAGTTTTGAAACAAACGGCATTTACTAAACATTTCGAAAGTCGTTATTTCATATAAAACTACCGAAAATACTAGTACAGTCAATAGTGTCAGAAATAAATAAGCCAATGGTTTTTGTCCCTTAAATAGTATTGGCAACAGTAAAAATCGGTTGAATTGAGCGTGCATGTACAAAATCAAATAGAGAAAAATACCCATCAAAATGGAAGCTAAAGAGCTAAATAACATCCAATCATTTTTTAAGGTAAAAAGCGTAAATGAAAAGATAACAACGGCAATTTCTTGCCACCATTTGTTATCCATTATATTGTCAATTTTTTTATTCATTTTTAATACTTAAACAGTATGCAAATTAACCACAATTATTTAGTCTTTATTTCCAATAAATGACAAATTCAATTGGTCATTTATAATCGTATTACATCATTTAAGAAGCCTTATATCGGTTAAAGTGAAATAATTTTGTTTGATAATATTACACAACCAATTTTATGTATTTCAAAAAAATTACTTTATTATTTTTCTTGATTTTTGCTGCTACTGGTTTTTCACAAACCTTGTCTCTAAAAGAAGCTATAAAAACAGGTTTAGAAAACTATGGTTCTATAAGGGCAAAAAGCAATTACAGTAATGCTTCGCGAGAAACGCTCAAACAGTCTCGCCGCGATTATTTACCTAATCTTAATTTGTCTGCACAGCAAGATTATGGAACTGTCAACGGACAAAATGGACCACTTTACGGTTTTGGAGGACTTGGAGTTGCTTCTTCCGGACTTCCGCTTCCAGAGCAAAACTGGAATTCTGCTTTTGGTGCCTTGTATTTAGTCAACATGAATTGGGACTTTTTTACTTTTGGTAAAACTCAGGAAAAAATTAATTTGGCCAAAATCGATGTTCAAAGCCGTGAAAATGATTTGCAACAGGAAAAATTCCAACAACAAATTAAAATCTCTGCTGCTTATCTTAATTTATTGGCGAGTCAACGATTATTGATTTCGCAGCGAAAGAATTTAGATCGTGCAAATGTTTTCAAAAGAACAGCTGCAGCAAGAGTGAAAAACGGTTTACTCGCCGGAGTGGATTCTACATTAGCCACTGCCGAAGTTTCGAAAGCCAAAATAGCGCTGAATCTGGCTAAAAATTTCGTCAAAGAGCAAAACAATAAATTAGTTGATTTGATGGGCGTTGCGCCACAGGATTTTGTAACCGATACGATTTTTGTAAATCAAATTCCGAAAGAATTATTAACTGGAATTGCTTCTGACAGCTTGCATCCGCTACTTCAATATTATAAAACGAAGATTGATTACAGCAACCAGCAAGTCAAATTATACAAACGTTTTTATTATCCAACGATGAGCGCATTTGGCGTTTTGCAAACTAGGGCTTCCGGATTTAATTCGGATTACGGAACTAATCAGGCGTCTTTTAACAGAAATTATTTAGATGGCGTAAACCCTGATCGCAGCAATTATCTGGTTGGAGTTGGAATTACTTGGAATTTAACTACTCCGTTCAGAATGAGCAAACAAGTGAGTGCTCAAAAGTTTGTTTCACAAGCTTTGCAAGAAGAGTACAATCAGGCTGACCGAGAATTGAAATCGCAATTGAATTTTGCCGATGATAAAATCAAAATCACACTAGAGAATTATGCCGAAGCGCCTGTTCAGGTAAATGCGGCAGCTCAAGCGTATTTACAAAAATCGACTTTATATAAAAATGGGTTGACTAATTTGACTGATTTGACACAAACTATATTCACTTTAAACCGTGCCGAAATTGATCGGGATATCGTCAACAATAATGTATGGCAATCCTTTTTACTAAAAGTAGCAGCCACAGGCAATTTTGACTTATTTATAAATGAATTTTAATTAAAACCATATGAATTTAATCCGTTTTGCACTCCGCAAACCCATCTCCATATTGGTATTGGTTGCTGGTTTATTTTTCTTCGGAATTAGTGCCATCAAAGACATTAAGGTAGATATTCTCCCTAAAATGAATTTGCCTGTAATTTATATTGCACATCCTTTTGGTGGTTACACTCCGGACCAAATGGAGGCTTATTTTGCCAAAAACTATGTCAATATTCTTCCTTTTGCCAATGGCGTAAAATCAGTAGAAACCAAGAATATTCAAGGGTTGATGATTATGAAATTGACCTATTATGAAAACACCAATATGGCGCAAGCAGCTGCCGAATTGAGTGCGCTTTCCAATAGGATTCAAGCGGCATTTCCTCCGGGTACACAACCGCCTTTTATCATTCGTTTTGATGCTTCGTCATTACCGATCGGGCAATTGGTTTTAAGTAGTAAAATTAGGTCTAACAACGAATTACAGGATTTGGCAAACGTGTATGTTCGGGCTTCTTTTACTTCCATTCCAGGTTTATTATCTCCGGCTCCCTTTGGCGGAAGCCCAAGAACTATTGAGGTTAACGTAGATCCTGATCTATTGCGTTCCCATAACATGACACCCGACCAAATTGTGGAAGCGATACGCCTCAATAATCAAACGGCTCCTTCCGGAAACGTGAGAATTGGGGATAAAAACTACATTACGCCAACCAATAATACGATTAAAGAAATTAAAGATTTTGAGAAAATTCCGTTGTTTAAAGGAAGCATTCAAAACTTGACTCTTGGTGATGTCGCAACTGTAAAAGATGGTGCCGATATTACCGCTGGATATGCTTTGGTAAACGGAAAACGTTCGGTTTATATTAGTATTGCCAAAGCGGGAGACGCTTCGACTTGGGATGTAGTTCAGAAATTAAAAGCAGAACTACCCAAAATTCAAAGTACACTTCCTGAAGATGTAAAATTATCCTACGAGTTTGACCAATCGGTTTATGTAATCAACTCCGTTAAAAGTTTGGTTACGGAAGGAATTATCGGAGCGGTGTTAACGGGATTAATGGTTTTATTATTCCTTGGAGACAGACGTGCGGCATTAATCGTTATCTTGACCATTCCGATTTCGATTATTTCCGGAGTTTTATTTTTGAAATTATTCGGGCAAACCATCAACTTAATGTCCTTGAGCGGACTGGCTTTGGCAATCGGGATTTTAGTGGATGAAAGTACCGTAACCATTGAAAATATTCACCAACATCTCGACATGGGAAAACCCAAGGCGCTGGCTATTTGGGATGCCTGTCAGGAAATTGCTTTACCAAAATTATTGATTCTACTTTGTATCCTTGCCGTTTTTGCACCCGCTTTTACAATGGTTGGAATTCCTGGAGCCTTGTTTTTACCTTTAGCATTGGCGATTGGTTTTTCAATGATAATTTCGTTTTTACTTTCCCAAACTTTTGTGCCCGTTATGGCAAATTGGTTGATGAAAGAACATCCAAAAACAGAACATGAACCCAACATTACAGATGATGAAGCTGAGTTTAATGCTTGTGGATTAACTCCTGAATCTGAAAAAGACTTGATCAGTCAGAAAAAAGTAATGATTGAAAGAGATGATTTTAATCGAGATGGAAAAATAGGTGCTTTTGAAAGATTCAGAATCCGATTTATGAAAACCTTAGACCGTCTTTTTCCCTACAAAAAAGCCGCTACTTTGGGGTATCTTATCGGAATTACACTGCTTGCACTGGTGTTTATTACTTTTATTGGAAAAGATGTTTTCCCTAAAGTAAATTCGAGTCAGTTTCAACTTAGAATGCGCGCTCCCGACGGAACACGCTTAGAACGCACTGAAGAAAAAGTAATTTTAGTGCTGAAAGAATTAAACAAAATGGTGGGTAAAGAGCATATCGGAATTTCATCGGTATATGTGGGACAACATCCTTCCTTATTCTCCATCAATCCAATCTATTTATTCATGGCAGGTTCGCATGAAGCCGTTTTTCAAGTAAGTTTGAAAGATTATGACGCCGATATGGATGATTTTAAAGATGATCTTAGAGCTCGAATTAAAAAAATTCTTCCTGATGTAAAAGTCACTTTTGAACCTATTGAACTTACGGATAAAGTCTTGAGCCAAGGATCGCCAACGCCTATTGAAATTAGAGTTGCTGGAAAAGATAAAAAACGAAATGAAACCTATGCCAATCAAATTGTTGAGAAACTTCAGAAAATATCGTATTTCAGAGATGTCCAAATTGGGCAACCGATTCATTATCCTGCAATGAATATCGATATTGACCGAACTCGCGCTGCCGAATTAGGTGTGGATATGAATGATATTTCGCGTTCGTTAATTGCTTCCACTTCTTCTTCCAGATATACGGAGAAAAACACTTGGATAGATGAGAAAACAGGTTTATCAGTTGCCGTACAGGTACAAGTTCCTTTGAATAAAATGAAAAGTAGAACGGATATGGGTGAAATTCCTGTATTGAAAAATTCGCTGCGTCCTGTTTTAAGCGATGTCGCCAAAATCACACCCGGATTTGTAAGCGGTGAAAATGACAATTTAGGAGCTATGCCATACATTACAGTTACCGCTAACATCCACCAAACCGATTTAGGTACGGCTACAAAAGATGTTGCTAAAACGATAAATTCATTGGGCGAATTGCCTCGTGGTTTATTCATTGAACCTATTGGTTTGAGTAAAGTACTGAGCGAAACATTAAGCAGTTTACAAGTCGGATTGTTAGTTGCCATCTTTGTAATCTTCTTAATGTTGGCTGCTAATTTTCAATCGTTCAAAGTTTCTTTAGTCATTTTAACCACGGTTCCTGCGGTAGTTTTAGGGGCGCTATTAATGCTAACCATTACGGGTTCTACCCTCAACTTACAATCGTATATGGGAATCATCATGTCAGTTGGAGTTTCGATTGCGAATGCTGTTTTATTGGTTACCAATGCGGAGCAATTGCGAAAAATAAATGGGAATGCATTAGAATCAGCACGAGAAGCTGCCGCGTTGCGTCTTCGTCCCATCATTATGACCAGTGTGGCTATGATTGCGGGAATGTTACCTATGGCTATTGGTCATGGCGAAGGAGGCGACCAAGTTTCTCCATTAGGAAGAGCCGTTATTGGCGGATTATTATTTTCGACCTTTGCCGTATTGCTGATATTGCCTTTAATTTTTGCCTGGGCACAAGAAAAAACAGGTACACAATCTATTTCTTTAGACCCAGAAGACGAAGAAAGCATCCATTATATCTCATCATTAAAATCACAAAATGAAAAATAAAATACTACAATCGACCGCGCTATTTTTTGTAGCACTATTTTTTCTAAGCAGTTGCAATTCGAATAAAAAAGAAGCCCCTGTTGCTGAAATAGAACCTAAAATGGAAACCTTTTCTTTGGCAAAAGCAAAACTGACCACCGACTTGCGTTTACCCGCCGAATTATCTGGTTTTAGTCAAGTGGATTTATTTGCTAAAGTGAATAGTTATGTAAAAACACTTAAAGTAGATATTGGTTCTGATGTAAAGCAAGGGCAACTCCTTATTGAACTGGAAGCACCAGAGATCAGTTCGCAGTTAGCTGCAGCGGAGTCCCGCCTGCATTCACAGGAAGCCATTTATACAGCCAGCAACAGCACTTATCAACGATTACTTGAAACGAGTAAAGTCGAGGGAACGATTTCTAAAAATGATTTGGAATTGGCACTATCCAAAAAAAGTTCAGACTATGCCCAATTAGCAGCGGCTCGTGCGGGACAAAGGGAAATTAAGATAATGCAAAATTATTTGCAGATACGAGCTCCGTTTAATGGCAAAGTAACAGCACGTAATGTCAATACGGGCGCCTATGTGGGACAAGGAGCTCAGGTTCCGCTTCTCACCATACAAGACCAAAAGAAACTTCGTTTATCGGTATCGGTACCTGAAGCATATACCGGTTATCTCAAAGTAGGTGAAGTGATTACCTTTAATGTAGTATCTTTGCGAGGCGAAACATTCCAGGCTAAAATCAGCAGAATGTCTGGAGCGCTAGACCTCAAACTGCGTTCCGAACGTGTCGAATTGGATGTGATAAATTCCGACGGAAAATTACTTCCTGGAATGGTTGCGGAAGTGCTCCTGCCACTTAATAGCAAAAAAGAAACTTTTGTAGTCCCTAAATCGGCAGTTGTGAATAGTGCTGAAGGTATCTTTTTGATAAAAGTAGTCAACAAAAAAGCACAACGTATCAAAGTAAGTCTTGGCCTTGAAGTTGATGACCAAATCGAAGTTTTTAGTGATTCATTACAACAAAATGATATTTTGCTTAGCAAATCAAATGAGGAGATTAAGGATGGCTCTGATATCAATTAGTTCCTATTCTTTCAACAACAAATCGCTTAATTCTATAAATTTACAAATGTTTGTAATCCTGCAAGGTCAAAAAAAGAGACCTTGCAGGAAAATGAGTCCAAGCAAATATATAATTCAATAGTAAAACTAGTTTTGCGTGAGTGATGTCAGTGGAGCTCTTTTTTCTTTATCAATTGCCACGGGTTTAAACCCGTGGCAATTGATAAAGAAAAAAAGCGGGAACGTACAGCACGACCCGTAGTTTTTACGAAGGGGCACGCCCAAATAAAAAAAATTAAATACAATAACAAATTTTAAAAATTTATTCGAATGGAAACAACAAATGTAAAAGCTTACGGGACAGTCTCGGTGGATGCCCCTTTAAAACAAATGGATATTCAACGCAGAAACATTACGGCTAAAGATATTGAAATCGAAATTTTGTATTGTGGTGTTTGTCACTCTGATTTACACACTGCCAGAAATGACTGGGGATTTACGACCTACCCTGCCGTTCCTGGTCACGAAATTGTGGGAAAAGTGACCAAAGTAGGAAACGACGTTACTAAACTAAAAGTGGGGGATTTTGCTGCAGTAGGCTGCATGGTAGATTCTTGCCAGACCTGCGATAATTGCAAACAAGACCTGGAACAATATTGTTCAACAGGGTTTACAGGGACTTACAATAGTGCTGATAAGCATTTGGGCGGCATGACTCTTGGAGGCTATTCGGAAAAAATTGTGGTAGACGAACACTTCGTTTTAAAAGTGCCTGCAAATCTTGATTTGGCTGCTACAGCACCTTTATTATGTGCAGGAATTACCACTTGGTCACCACTTCGCTACTGGAAAGTTGGAAAAGGGAGTAAAGTTGCTGTTGTAGGTTTAGGCGGACTAGGACATATGGCCATAAAACTAGCCAAAGGTTTGGGTGCGGAAGTTACCCTTTTTTCCAGATCACTTAATAAAGAAAAAGACGCTTTAGAATTGGGTGCAGATGCCGTAATTATCTCGACTGACGAAAATCAAATGAATGCTGTAAACGGAAAATTTGATTTAATTATTGACACCGTTCCTTATGTTCATGATGTAAATCCTTATGTAGGGACTTTAAATACTAACGGAACTTTGGTTTTAGTAGGTTATTTGGGTGGCTTGGAACCTATTTTAAATACGGTTCCTATGATAATGGGAAGAAAATCAGTGGCAGGTTCTTTAATTGGCGGAATTGCCGAAACTCAGGAAATGCTTGACTTTTGTGGGGAACACAATATTGTATCTGAAATTGAAGTTATTAAAATGCAGGATATCAACGAAGCGTATGAAAGAATGCTCAAAAGTGATGTTCGCTACCGTTTTGTAATTGATATGGCATCACTTAAAAGCTAGAAAAATATGAACGCAAAAGATAAAAACGAGCAAAATCAAATTTTCGCTCAAGGTGATAAAGCAAATCCTGATTATTTTACGGGAAATGCCTGGGTTAAATTATTAGTAAATGAAAATGAATTTAATAGTGTAATTGGTAACGTAACTTTTGAAGCGGGAGCCAGAAACAATTGGCACACCCATCCGGGAGGTCAAATCCTTATTGTAACCGATGGGACTGGCTACTATCAGGAAAAAGGGAAGCCGATTCAATTGATTCAAAGAGGCGATGTCATTAAAATACCAGCTGATGTTAAACATTGGCATGGTGCTGCAACCGATAGTGCGTTAACGCATATCGCCATTACCGCTGTTACTCCAAAAGGTTCGATTGATTGGCTGGAAAGAGTAACCGATGCAGAATACAACAGTTACAAACAATAAGAAGATTTTTAAATAAAAATATAAAAGCCTGTAAACATCATGATTTACGGGCTTTTCTATTTTTACTAGACGGCATAGAAGTAATAAACTCCGCTCAAAAATAGCAATTTTTATTTTTTTTATTTTTTTTTAAATATTTTGTCCAATTCCGGAAGTTCAGTTGTCATTAGGGTATAACATTTAAAATTTAATACAATGGAAACTAGAATTAATGTATTCGAAAAAGGACAAAAAGCGGTAAGCACATTATTTGGAATTAGCGGTTATTTAAAAAAATCTTCAATCGAAAAACAGCTTTTGGAATTAGTCGATTTCAGGGTATCACAAATCAACAGCTGTGCTTATTGTTTAGACATGCATGCTAAAGAAGCTCGTGCAATAGGGGAAACAGAACAACGCCTTTATGGTTTAAGCGCATGGCGTGAAGCACCATATTACAGTCCACGCGAAAGAGCTGCATTGGCTTGGGCAGAAGCACTAACTGCTTGTACTGTTCCGGACGAAATTTACAATGAGGTTAAAAAAGAATTCTCAGATGATGAAATGATTGACCTTACTCTTGCTGTTACCTCAATTAACACTTGGAACCGGATCAATCTGGCATTTCCAAATACTCCTGGTACTTACAAAGTGGGGCAATTTTAATAAATGAAAAATTGGATTTTTTTTATACATTGTGGATGTATTTACACATTAATACAAAATGTCCATTATAAATAAGATATAAACAATAGCAACTTTAAAATTTAAAAAAATGAATGAGTTCTTATTAATTTTTCGCAGGGATTACGCAACCAAAGAAGTTCAGCCTTCTCCAGAGGAATTGCAGCAGCACTTAAAGCAATGGCAGGAATGGTTTGGTAGCCTTGCTGCTCAGGACAAACTCGCCAGACCTTTGCAGCGCTGGGATGGACAAGGAAAAATTGTAACCAATACCAAAAGTATTACTAACGGCCCATACGCTGAAATTAAAGAATCTATTGGTGGCTTGATTATAATTAAAGTAAAAGATTATGACGAAGCAGTCCATATCGCAAAAGACTGCCCAATAATTCAACTTGGCGGAAATGTAGAAATCAGAATGGCTATTTAAGAATAGTATTCATATAACTAAAAATGCCTTTGTATCTTTACATAGGCATTTTATTTGCTTTATATGGACAATAAAGAACTTATACCTCGCTTATTTAGAACAGAATATCAAAAAATTGTTTCGGTACTTTGCCGTTTATTTGGTATTCAGCATATTGAGATTGCCGAAGATATTGTTAGTGATACATTTCTTGCCGCTACGGAAACATGGAGCATTAAAGGCGTACCCGAAAACCCAACAGCCTGGCTTTACACGGTGGCCAAAAACAAAACCAAGAATTATTTCAAACGAAATTCAGTTTTTGAACAGAAAATTGTCACTGAAATAAAATACAATTCCGCTATAAATCTAGAAGAAATTGAGATTGACCTATCCGACAAAAACATTGCTGACAGTCAGCTGGCCATGATATTTACCATCTGTAACCCCTGTAATGCTAATGAAGCTCAGATTGCGCTTGCTCTTAATCTGCTTTGCGGTTTTGGAATAAATGAAATATCCGATGCATTCCTCACAAGCAAAGAGGTTATCTATAAAAGGATAAACCGAGCCAAAGAAAAGTTGAAAGAGGAAAATATCAAAATTCAGCAGCCAACCGCTAATGAAGTAAAAAATAGACTGGACAATGTTTTAAAGACGATTTACCTAGTTTTTTCGGAAGGCTACTACTCCACTTCACAAAACACCACTTTGCGTCAGGAATTTTGTACTGAAGCTATGCGCCTTACCTATTTATTAACCCAGAATCAAACGACGAACCTTCCTGAGACGAACGCTCTTATGGCATTGATATGCTTTCACTCCTCCAGGTTTGAAGCCAGAACAAACGAAAATGACGAGATTGTTTTATATCAGGACCAGGATGAAAGCCTTTGGAATAAGGAATTAATTGATAGAGGAACCTATTTCCTAAGCAAGTCTTCAACAGGAAATACACTTTCAAAATACCACTTAGAGGCAGGTATCGCCTATTGGCACACGCAAAAAAAAGATACTCTCGAGAAATGGGAACATATATTGGAATTATACAATAATTTGATCATTCTGGAGTACTCTCCTATTGTAGCCTTAAACAGAACGTATGCCTTATCCAAAATAAAGGGAAAAGAAGAAGCAATCGCTGAAGCAGAAAAGCTTAATCTGAAAGACAACCATTTTTACTATTCTTTATTAGGCAATCTCTATACTGACTTCGACAATAAAAAGGCACTGCAAAATTTTCAAACAGCACTAAACCTGGCCAAATCAGCATCCGATAAGAAAATTATTCTCAAAAATATTGATTGTATAAATGCTAATGAAATATAACCCATTGGGAACAATCATAGTGTATAAATAATCAATTTAATGTTGAAATAAGATTTAAACCATTGTGTAAAAAAAATTATAGTAAGTTTGTAAATCAATCCCATTGCAATTTTTTAAAAAGTAATAATAATGAGTTTAAAAGATTTATTAGATAGTAGTAAAGACAAAAGCCTTTCTGGACAAAAGTGGCATATGCTAAGACAAGCAATCGTAAAACGATTATTGTCTGCCGGTAATGCTACAATAGCAGAATTAAGTTCTGAACTACAATCTAGTGTTCCAACGGTAACTAAAGCCGTTAACGAATTATTGCCAGAAGGCTATGTGGTAGATCTGGGGAAAATTACCAATAGTGGCGGAAGACGTCCTTCACTCTATAGTATCAATCCAACTTGTGCTTACTTTTTAGGGGTTGAAGTCAGTATTGCCAGTATGTCTATCGGATTACAAAATATTAAAAACGAATTTGTCAGTATTGAATTAGGAACTTCCTTTATTTTAGAAAATACACAAGAGTCTCTTTTGGAATTTTGCAATTTGATAAATTCATTTATAGAAGACAGTTCTGTCGAAAAAAAGATGATTGTGGGTGCCTGCATCAACTTTTCAGGCCGTATTAATTCGATGGAAGGATTTAGCTATAATTATTTCTTTAGCGAAAACAGACCTTTAACGGAAATCATTTCAGATCAGTTAGACCTACCGGTTCATTTGGAAAATGATACCAGAGCAATGACTTTTGGTGAATATTGCGAAGGTGTGGTTGATGACGAACAAAATATAATATTTGTTAATTATAGTTGGGGTGTTGCTATAGGAATGATCACTGATGGTAAACTTTATTATGGAAAATCCGGTTACTCCGGAGAATTCGGTCACAGTACGATCTTTGATAATGGAATTATGTGTCAGTGTGGTAAACTTGGATGTCTGGAGACTGAAATTTCAGGTTGGTCCTTAGTAAACCAGTTCAAGGCAGCTCTAAAAGAAGGAAAACAATCAAAAGTAGTTCTTGATGAAAATTCCCCCGCTTTGCAACATCATAGCATTATTGCCGGAGCCTTTAATCTAGAAGATACGCTGTGTGTTGACCTGGTTACAAAGCAGAGTGAAAAAATGGGACGTTATTTGTCTATTCTACTCAATATCTTTAATCCTGATTTATTGGTGATTGGTGGTGATTTTGCACAATTAGGCGATTATACTCTTTTACCTATTCAGTCTGCATTAAAAAAATATTCATTAGGTTTAGTGAACAGGGATATGAAACTTAAAAAATCGACTTTAGGTCGTCGCGCCGGTGTTATTGGGGCATGTTGTGTTATAAAAGAAAAGATGTTATCCCCATTAATAAATAACTAAAATTACTTCTAAATTTTAGTTATTAAAATAATTTAATAATTACATTGTATTTATTAAATTTATTTATATATTTACAACGTGATAATAAATAACACGGAAAAAATATATTTAAAATTGTTCTTTTACGCTAATTTTTTACTTTCTCTCCTACAAAAGATTAAGAAAAATACTTTAGTTCCAGAGAAAACTCCGTACAAAATTACTATCACAAAAAAAGAGATTTTATCTTTTAAGATTACTAATCTCCGCATCTATTTTGACTGTGATGTTTTCTATTAAATTTTTTTTTTTCTAATGGTAAAGATTACCCATAAAAACTAAAGCAAGAATTGAAGTTCTTAAAATATAAGTGACGATTTTAAGATTGCTATCATATAAAACAACAAAATTGGGAATGCCCTTTTTTATAAAATATTCGTTTGTTATCCATAAAAAAAGCCAGCACATGCTGTAAACATTGCTGGCTGGTTCTTAATAAAAAGAACTGTGATTGGAAAACAAATAAATAAACCAAGAAGGAAGAATTATTATTAACTAACCATTACAAAAGTATGTATTTATTACCAAAAAGCAAGCCTGAAAATTATTGGCTTACCCCTAACTTTGGGAAAGCTATGAAATTAACATCCTTATTTCTAGTAGCTTTTACCGTGCAAGCATCAGCTTCAGTATCTTTGAGAACGGCTGTTTTTTTTGAAAAAAACAATACCGTTACAAAAGAAACAACCAAATTAGCCCTAAGCCAAAAGAAAATTACGGGAAAGGTAACTAATGAAAAAGGAGAGACGTTACCTGGAGTAAATATTATTGCCAAAGGCACTACTATTTCAACACAAACAGATTTTGATGGAAATTTCACATTTGAAGTGCCCGACAATGTTACCACATTAGTTGTTTCTTACATAGGTCTTCAAGAGCAAGAAGTAACTATTGGAAATGTGCCACTTACTATAGTTTTAAAAGAGGTGGGACAACAAATGAATGAAGTTATTGTAGTAGGTTATGGTTCGCAAAATAGAAGAACCTTAAGTACTTCAGTTTCTAAATTAGACAAAAAAGTGTTAGAAAATGTTCCTTACTCAAACGTAACGCAAGCATTACAAGGAAATGTAACTGGTTTAGTGGTACGTACCGCATCAGGACAACCTGGTAAAGCATCTAATATTTTAGTACGTGGAGGTACATCTATTGATAATCCGGCAGGTGCAACTCCTATGTATATTGTTGACGGAGTTATTCGTACCCAAATTGATGATATTAACTCTGCTGACATTGCCTCATTACAAGTATTAAAAGATGCTGCTGCAACCTCAATCTACGGAGCCCGTGCTTCTAATGGTGTAATTATTATTACAACATCGACCGGTAAAGCAGGTAAAACTAAAATCACTTATAATGTTTCCACTCAAAATAGCCGAGTAGGCAAGAAATATGATTTCTTGGACGGCGGAGACTTTATTAGACTGCAACGTTTAGGTTTGTATAACGCTGCCGAAATCGCTGGACTTTCAACTACCACCGGTATTGCACGATTAGGACAATTAACAGGAGCTACTCCAGCCGGTACTGGAAATAATTTGTTAAATAACACGCCTTTTGCTACATTATTGAAATCAAATTTGGATGCACCCACTATCCAGGGTCTACAAGCTAAAGGATGGCAAGAAATGGCAGATCCTCTTAATGCTAATAATACTATTATGTATAAAAGCACAAATTGGAATGATGTTTTATTTCAAAATGCAATTACCCAAAATCATACTTTAGGTTTTAGCGGCGGTGGAGATGCCGGTACTTTTGACTTAAGCTTAGGGTATCTAAAAGGAGATGGCGTTACTATATTTACTGGATACCAACGTTTTACAAGTAAATTAAATGCTTCTTTGAAATTAGCGGATAACTTTACAATTAACGGTCGGGTTTTATATTCAAAATCAAGTAACAATCAAGTTGTTGCCAATAGTGTTGTTTTCAACAGATATTTAGGAAACTCCCCTACTACAAAATTATATTTGGAGGACGGAACTTTAGCACCTGGCCAAAATAACATCAATGGAAATCCATTGTACCAAATGGGTAAAGTAAAAGGGATAAATGAGAATAATAAATTGCAGATGGGTGTTGATGGCGATTTAAAAATTACTAAAGATTTAACCTTTACCCCTTCATTGTCATTATACAGTGAAAATGAAAATGATAATACTTTTCAACAAGCTTTTTTAAGTGGAAGTAATGGTTTGGTAGATAACACGCGTACCGCTACCCGATTAAGCAACCAAATAACACAAATGCAATACGAAGGGGTCTTTACTTATGCCAAATCTTTGGATAATGTAGGTGATTTTCAGGCAAAATTGGGGGCCTCTAAATTCGACAGAACCATAAAAGCATTTAATGCTTCTGGAAAAGGAAGTCCTTCGGATCTTGCACAAACCTTAGATTCATCACCAATACCAGTTTCTGTATATAGTAACAATACCAGATTAGTGCTGAACAGTGTTTTTGGTCGTGTAAATTATGATTACAAAAGCAGGTATTTTGCAACAGCCTCTTTCCGTTATGATGGTTCTTCCAGTTTAGGTCCAGATAATAAATACGGTTTTTTTCCAGGATTATCTGTAGGTTGGAATGCACATGAAGAGAAGTTTTGGAAAGTAATGCCAGAAGTTATTTCCTCTTTCAAACTTCGTGGAAGTTATGGTGTAAATGGGAACTTAGGTACTTTGGGTGATTTTCAATCTGGAGGATTATATTCTGGTTCTGCTAATGGATTTGCCAATAGTTACAATGGACAATCTGCAATTATAAACTCTCAAATTGCAAATCCAGGTTTGAAATGGGAGCAATCACAAACTATAAATGGAGGTTTTGATTTAGGGTTTAATCATGATAAGATTAGAATAATTGGAGACTTTTATAATAAACTGACTTCTGATTTATTAACAAATCTTACACTGCCTTCTAATAGTGGTTTTTCTACAGTGCTAACAAACTTAGGCGGATTAAGAAGCAAAGGTTTTGAATTAGAATTGAACGCCAATGTGTACAATCAAAATGATTTAAAGATTAATGTAGGTGCTAATGTTTCGCACAATACTAACGTGATTGAGAAACTTCCTTTCAATGGAAATGGAAACAATAGAATTGGTGGAACTGAAATTTGGGATGCAGCCAGCGGAACTTATAAATATGTTGGTGGGTTACAAGAAGGTCAAAAAATTGGAGATTTTTATGCGCATAAACAATTGTCTATTCTTTCCACCCAAGCAGAAGCTGATGCTTATAACTTAACTACGCAGGATAATTATGTAACTAAAACCGCAGCCGCAGGTGGGAATCCAACAGGCAAGAAATTTGCTGGAGATGCCGTATTTTTAGATGCAGATAACAATGGTGTAATTGACAGCCGAGACAGAACTTTCATGGGTAATATGTTCCCTAAATTTGTAGGAGGTTTTAATTTTGACGCCAGTTACAAAGGATTTTCATTAACCGTAAGAACAGATTACTCTTTAGGAGCTACTATTTATAACGAGGCCAGAGCACGTTTTGTTGGTCAATTTCAAGGAAATTACGGACTATTGGCCGAAAGCTTACAATCTTGGCAAAAAGAAGGTGATATTACTAATGTGCCACGTTACCGTTGGGCGGATCAAACCAACCAAAACAACTTATTCCGTTCTGAAGCAAGTGGTGCAGGTTATAATACTAATATGTTCCAAGGAAATAGCCGCTACTACGAAAGTGGAGATTATCTGTGCATCAGAGAAATTACATTGAGCTATACTATTCCTAAATCACTCATTGAGAAAATTAGATTAGCATCAGTACGCGTATATGTAACAGGAAGCAATTTACACTATTTCACTAAATACAGCGGTTTAAATCCTGAAGTACAAGGTATTGATGGTGGATCAAGTCTTGGATTAAATGATGCAGGTGCAAAAGGAACTTATCCTGTTCCAAAAAACTTCATCCTTGGTTTAAACATTGGTTTGTAAATTTTAATAATAAATATCATGAAAAATAAAATTCTTTTATACACTATACTTTTCACCGGACTTTCATTAGTAAGTTCCTGTCAAGACGATTTAAACTTACAATCTGAAAGCGTAATTACTTCTGCCAGTTTTTGGAAAACAGAAGATGATGCTAAAGCAGGTGTAAACGGTATGTACTTCAATTTTAGAACTCAAACTCAACAAAATTATTATTTATTGGGAGGTGCAAGAAGTGCGGAAATAACCAGTGGTGTTCAATCACCCCTGAGTTTGGCAAATTATTACAACAACAACCTAACGGCACAAAACATCGATGTGGACTGGGCGGGTTTGTACACGGTGATTCAGCAGGCGAATTTGGTTTTGAAATATGTTCCGACTATTCAATTTAGTCCAACAACTGTGAATGAGCAAAAAAGATATATGGCACAAGCCTATTCTATGCGTGCTTTGGCTTATTTCATTATGGCCCGTTCTTGGGGTGGTGTGCCAATAGTAACTACACCAACCGAAAACACGAATCAATCTGAATATATTGTTCCGCGTAATACTATTGAAGAAACTTTTGCATTCATAAAGTCTGATATTGAATTGGCTATTGCTAATTATCCTGATGTAACAAACAATAAAACACAATTATCTTTGTCATCAACTTATGCTTTAAAAGCAGATGTGAATTTATGGACCGCAAAACAATTAGGTGGTGGAAGTACTGATTTAAACACGGCTTTGGCTGCAATTAACGCTATTCCTACAGCACCATCTTTATTACCAAATTTTAAAGACGTATTTGGTTACACCAATAAAGGAAATACTGAAGTGCTTTTTGCGGTTAGATATTCTTTGGCGGATGTACCGTCTGCGCTATCTGATAATTGGAATTCTTTCATGTTTGTTGGACCTAGTGACTTTGCACCGCTAACAGCAGCAACAGCGACGGCAACTTTTGGAACCTTGGGAGTTGGTACAGGAAATGCAGGTATTTCAAGAGTACAACCGGATATTACCCGTTTCAACTTTAGCAGTACAGATACTAGAAAAACAGCTACTTATTTAACTTTATACAATGGGACTACTCCGGTAGTAACAGGTTTAGTAAAATACAACGGAACAGTTGATGGTGCTACTAGAAGATTTGTAAGCGATATCATTATTTACCGTTGGGCTGATATATTGTTGATGAAAGCAGAAATTAAAAATGCTTTAGGCCAAGATCCATCTTCAGAAATGAATCTGGTAATGCAAAGAGCCGATGCTTCTTCTTCATTTACAAATGGTTCTCAGTCAGCTAATAATGATGTCATTTTAAATGAACGTTTGAAAGAATTAGCTTTTGAAGGTAAAGCATGGTGGGATTTAGTTCGTTTCAACAAAACGAATCTTGTGCCTTCTATGGCCGGTAAAAAGATATTGTTTCCAATATCTCAAAATACCATTAACTTTAATCCTAAAATCACTCAAAATCCATAATGAAATTTAAATTAAGCCGGGAGTTTTACAAATTCCCGGTCTAATTAAAGCATAAAAAAAGAACAATAAAAAGATATCTCATGAAAATTGAACATTTACAAGGGCTTATTTCAGCTCCTTTTACACCTTTTGACAGCAATGGTAAATTAGATGTTAGCCTAATTCCGGCCTACTATACTTTTCTAAAACGAAACGGAATTACAGGTGCTTTTATTAATGGATCCACCGGAGAGGGCGTTTCTATTACTTTAGAAGAGAAAAAAGCCGTGGCTCAAGCTTGGGCTGACTGTTCCAATACTGATGCTGATTTTAAAGTAATGGTATTCTTAGGAGGAACTTGTCTTACAGATTGTATTGATTTGGCTAAACATGCCTATGAAATTGGTTTGTATGCCGTTTCATTGACTGCTCCGTTTTATTTCAAACCTGCTAATGCAGAAACCCTTGCGCAAATCTGCATCAAAGTAGGTGAAAGTGTTCCTCATATGCCTTTATATTACTACCACATTCCGGTGTTGACAGGAGTAAACGTGCCGATGTTTGATTTAATCCAAGCCTTAGACGGAAAGCTTCCAAATTTTGCAGGGGTAAAATATACACATGAGGATTTTATGGATTACCAAAGTTGCATGAGTTACAAAGACGGTAAATACGACATGCTTTGGGGGCGCGACGAGAATATGTTATCAGCATTAGTATTAGGAGCCAAAGGTGCTGTAGGAAGTACATTCAATTATGCTTCTCCATTATACTATGATTTGATTGCGGCTTTTAATGCCAATGATTTAGTTACAGCGCGTGCTTTACAGCAAAAATCAATCAACATGATTCGTTTATTGGGTAAATACGGCGGAATTTCAGTGGGGAAAGCCTACATGAAAATGGTCGGATTTGATTTAGGTGAATTTAGATTGCCTGTCAAAAACATGAGTGCCGACCAATTTGAATTGTTTAAAAAAGATGTGGAAAGTCTAAATTTTGAAGATTTCAAATCAAAATAGCTTCGTTCGTTTTATTTCAAAAAAAGCACTATGAACAAATATATTTTTCCTCTAATTCTTTCCTTACTTATTATGCCGACAACTGACGCCCTTTCTCAAAAAAAAGCTATAACCCATGTGGAATGGAAAATGGCAGCACAACTACAAAATGCTGATGGAAGTATATCATTAGGTTTTGCGGGTGCCATTAATGGTATCAGTAACGATGTATTAATAGTTACCGGAGGTGCCAATTTCCAAGATAAAATGCCTTGGGAAGGTGGAAAAAAACAGTATTCAAATGAAATTCATGTATTGCAAAAATGCAACGATACTTATAATTGGAATAAAAATGTACGCAGCACCTTACCAGAGCCTATTGCCTACTGTGGTTCAACTTCAACTGATTTAGGAGTGGTATATGTAGGGGGTGAAAATGAAAATGGACTTTCGAATAAAGCTTTTATTCTAAAATGGAATGCTGCTACAACTGAAGTTGAAGCCACTTCCCTACCTGATTTTCCATTACATATTACCAATATAGCGCTAACACATATTGGCAACGTAGTGTATGCGATTGGCGGTGACGAGGCAACTAAATCTTCTGATTTATTTGTAAGTCTTGATTTAAACAGTAGTAATCCGGAGTGGAAAACATTACCAAAATTACCCATCGCTTTGGCTAATTCAGTTGCGGTAGTTCAGAAAGACAAGGATGGAACCACTATTTATGTGATTGGTGGCAGAACCAAAACACCTTCAGGAATAAGTGATTTGCACAACACCACTTTTGCTTTTAACATAAAAAAACAAATCTGGGAAAGTCGTGCTAATATTTCCAATGGAGAAAACACAACCAACTTTTCAGCGGGTGCAGGTGTGGCAGTGGGGAATCATTCCATCTTAATCGTTGGTGGCGATAATGGTATCGTTTTTCATAAAATCGAAACGTATTTATCCCAAATTGCACAAACTAATTCTCCTGAGGAAAAGGCCAAACTGACTGCTGAGAAGAACCTATTGAACACGAATCATGACGGGTTTTACAAAGGAATCTTATTATACGATACCCATACCAATTCCTGGTCTACCATTGGCGAACTGCCCTTTCTTGCTCATGTGACGACTACTGCTACGATGTGGAACGATAAAATTGTTTTGTCTAATGGGGAAATAAAACCAGGTATTCGTACCCCTGATGTCAGGCTAGGAACTATAAAATAATTGTGCTCAAAATAGATTTAACCCCATTTTCTCCTATTGAAAAATGAAGGTAAAATCACAAATGAAATTTTAAAGTATATCAAAATATGAAAAACACAAAGTATTATCCTTGGGTAGTAGTAGGCTTGTTATGGCTTGTAGCCTTGCTAAACTATATGGACAGACAAATGCTGGCAACGATGCGTCCTTCAATGGAAACAGATATTCCTGAATTAGTATCCGGTGAGAACTTTGGACGTTTGATGGCTATTTTTCTTTGGATTTATGCTTTAATGAGTCCTATATCCGGAATTATAGCAGACAACTTAAACAGAAAATGGCTAATTGTTGGCAGTTTATTTGTTTGGTCAGCTGTAACATATGCTATGGGTTATGCAACAACTTACAATGAGGTGTATTGGTTAAGAGCCCTGATGGGAGTAAGTGAAGCTTTATATATTCCTGCCGGTTTATCACTAATAGCCGATTACCATCAGCAAAAAACAAGGTCACTTGCGATTGGTATTCATATGACAGGACTTTATGTGGGTTCAGCATTAGGGGGTTTTGGAGCTACTATCGCCGCTGCCTACTCTTGGCATACTACTTTTCACTATTTTGGAATAGTTGGTGTTTTTTATGCATTCGTTTTGGTTTTCTTTTTAAGAGACAAAAAAGTTGCCGAAGTAAAAACTATTGATTCCGATTTAATGCCAATAAAAGAAAAAAGTTCACTCTTCAAAGGCATGGCTTTGTTATTTACGAACATCTCTTTCTGGGTTATCTTATTTTATTTTGCCATAATAAGTTTACCGGGTTGGGCTACAAAAAACTGGTTGCCTACCCTATTTTCAGAAAACTTAGGAATACCTATGGAAGAGGCAGGTCCGCTAGCAACCATCGCCATCTCCTTTTCATCCTTATTGGGCGTAATTTTTGGTGGTATTCTATCTGATAAATGGGTACAAAAAAATATAAAAGGCAGAGTTTATACCAGCGCGATTGGCCTGAGTTTAACGATTCCTGCTTTATTGCTAATTGGTTTTGGGCATTCATTATTCAATGTTGTCGGTGCCGCGCTTTGTTTCGGAATCGGTTACGGAATGTTTGATGCCAATAACATGCCAATTATATGTCAATTTGTTTCTTCAAAACACCGGGCGACGGCCTATGGTATTCTAAATATGACTGGAGTTGGTTGTGGTGCATTAGTAACTTCCCTTTTAGGTAAATCCTCGGATAGTGGAACTTTAGGTTCCGGTTTTGCTTTAATGGCGGGGGTTGTTATAATTGCATTAGTAGTCCAAATCAGTTTTCTGCGTCCAAAAGTGAATGATTTTGTCGATGCTTAAAATCCATTAGTATCGTTTACTAGTTCAAATAATTGTTTTAAGTTGGGTTTGTTTTTTATCTTTTAAGGCGGAGCCTTGTGTTCCGCCTTGGGGATAATTTACGCCTATTTGTAATAATTTCTGAAAAAATAAAAACATGAATACGATAAAAAGGAATCTATTTTTAGTGGTCTTTTTCATTTCAATAGCCTTTCATTTTGAATCAGTTGCGCAAAAATCAACCCTCAAAGTGGCCTGCATTGGAGATTCCGTTACAGCGGGTTATCTCTTATCTGATGCTGCAAATGAATCCTATCCTTCGCAACTTCAAATCTTGATGGGCGGACAATATGAGGTAAAGAATTTCGGGCATAGCGGAGCAACACTTTTGAAAAAAGGAAGCACACCCTATTTTAATACAAAGGAATGCACCGATGCCATTGCATACAGACCTGATATAGCTATTATTCATTTGGGTTTAAATGATACAGATCCTAGAAATTGGCCGAATTACAATGCCGAATTTGATGCCGATTACAGTTGGTTAATAGATACCTTAAAAAAACAAAATCCGGCTGTAAAAATTTACATCTGTCGATTGACGCCCATATTTAATGAGCATCCTCGGTTTAAATCGGGAACCAGAGATTGGTTTTGGCAAATTCAATCTCATATACCCAACATTGCAAAAGCAAATCAAGTGGGTTTAATTGATTTACATGAAAAGTTATACCATCGTCCCGATCTTTTTCCTGATGCTTTACATCCAACGAAAGAAGGAGCAACTATTCTGGCCAAAACCGTTTATGAAAACATCACCCAAGATTTTGGTGGACTAAAATTAGCTGCTGTTTTCACTGACAATATGGTTTTGCAACGCAATCAACCCATTCCAGTTTATGGAACGGCTAATGGAGGTGATGCAATTGAAGTGACTTTTAAACAACAAAAAAAGACCGTCATAGCTAATCAATACGGAAAATGGAAAATTACTTTTCCAGCTATGACTCAGGGCGGACCTTACGAAATGACCATTCAATCTAAAGGAACAAACCTTGTTTTAAAGAATATTTTGGTTGGCGATGTTTGGTTTTGTTCCGGACAGTCGAATATGGCATTTCAACTTCAAAACTCAGAAAATGGTTCGGCAGAAGTAAAAAAAGCAATTGCTAATACAACTATTCGGTTATTCAATGCCAAAGCGATCCGTGATACTGATGAAATAGCTTGGGATTCTCTCACTTTGGCGAAAACCAATCAACTGCAATTTTTTTCCGGAAGTTGGTCGGTATGTGATTCAATAAGTGCCAAAGATTTTTCAGCCATTGCCTATTACTTTGGTAAAAATATTGCTCATGAAGAAAATGTACCCGTGGGTCTAATTCAAGTTGCCGTTGGCGGATCACCAATAGAATCCTGGATTGACAGATATACATTGGAACACGACGATAAAGTAGTTGATGTATTAACCAACTGGCGAAAATCGGATTTTATTATGCCTTGGGTCAGAGAACGTGCCAATTTAAATTTAAAAAAAGCTACCAATGCAAAACAACGTCATCCGTATGATCCCTGTTACAATTTTGAAGCTGGAGTGGATGCCTTTACAAAATTCCCGATAAAGGGTGTGATTTGGTATCAAGGCGAAAGCAATGCACACCATGTTGAATTGTATGAACATCTCATGCCAATGTTGGTAGAAAGTTGGCGCAAAGCCTGGGGTGCGAACCTACCCTTCTATTATGTGCAATTATCAAGTATTGAGCGACCAACTTGGCCTGCATTCAGAGATGTCCAAAATAGATTGCAAAATAAGATTCCAAACAGCAGTATGGCTGTCAGCATGGATTATGGAGATGCTCTAAATGTGCATCCAATTAAGAAAAAAGAAGTGGCAGATCGTTTGGCGCTTTTGGCCTTGCGCTATACCTATGGAAAAGCTATAATTGCGAATGGTCCTTCCGCTTTGAAAGCCATACAAAAAGGCGACAACATTCTAGTTTCATTTGCATTTGCAAAACAATTAACTACTTCGGACAAAAAAGAACTAATTGGTTTTGAATTGGTAAATGACAAGGGAATTCACATTCAAAGCAAAGCTGCTATCCTGAAAAATAAAGTAGTAATTGTTATCCCGAAAGGAGAAAAAATAAAAACCGTTTTATATGCATGGAAACCGTTTACTACAGCCAATTTGGTGAATGAAGCAGGACTTCCAAGTTCAACTTTTAAACTTGAACTCCGCAATTACTGAAAATTAAAAATGAGATTCCGTAAGGAAGACAAACGCATATAAATAGCCAAATGTCTTTGGCTAAATGACATCTAAATTAACATCTAGTACAAAATACTAGTTACAAAACATATATTAAAAAATGAGCTATTCAAAAACAGATCTTCTCCGCTTAAAAGATTTTTATCAGAATCAACTATTAAATGATACCGTACCATTTTGGTTTCCACGTTCTATTGATACCGAGTTTGGGGGTTATTTATTAATGCGTGATCAAGATGGAAGTTTGATTGATGATGACAAAGCCGTTTGGATACAAGGGCGTGCCGCTTGGTTATTGGCTACACTTTACAATACAGTCGAACCAAAACAAGAATGGTTAGCAGGTTCTAAGGCAGGTATCGATTTTTTAAACAACCACTGTTTTGATACTGATGGACGAATGTTTTTTCACGTAACACGCGACGGACAACCCATACGCAAACGCCGTTACTATTTTTCGGAAACCTTTGCGGTTATAGCAATGTCAGCTTACGCAAAAGCAAGCGGTGATGAGGCTGCTGCCGAAAAAGCGCGTTTTTTATTCGGAAAATGCATCGAATATTCAACTTCATCTAGTTTATTAGAACCTAAATTCACCGCTACCCGACCGTCAAAAGGAATTGGCACTCCTATGATTATGATAAACACAGCCCAACAGTTAAGGGAAAATATAGGCGACCCGCGTTGTGATGAATGGATTGATACTTGGATTACTGAAATTGAAACCGATTTTGTAAAAGATGATATTAAATGTGTGATGGAACAAGTAGCACCAGATGGCTCAATTATCGATCACATTGATGGGCGCACATTGAATCCCGGTCATGCTATTGAAGGAGCTTGGTTTATTTTGCATGAAGCGAAATATCGCAATAACGATCCTCATTTAATTGAATTGGGTTGCAAAATGCTCGATTATATGTGGGAACGTGGATGGGATAAAAAGCATGGTGGAATTTTATACTTCCGTGATGTATATGACAAACCTGTTCAGGAATACTGGCAGGATATGAAGTTTTGGTGGCCTCATAACGAAGTGATTATCGCAACGCTGCTGGCCTACACCATGACAGGCGATGAAAAATATGCAACTTGGCACAAAATGGTACATGATTATGCATACAGTAAATTCCATGATGCAGCAAATGGAGAATGGTTTGGATATTTACATAAAGATGGATCCATCGCCCAAACTGCTAAAGGAAATATGTTCAAAGGTCCGTTTCACTTGCCAAGACAGGAATGGTATTGTTTGCAACTACTTAATGAGTATTTAGAAGACAATAAGAATGTTGTCAGTAGTAACCTAGATGTAACACATTTAAATTATAAAAAATGAAACAAGCCATTGTTAACGGAATTGTACATACTGGCGATGAAATAAATAATGATGTCATTATTATAGAAAATGGAATAATTATTTCTATTCAAAAAGAAATTCCCAATACTATTCCTCTCATTGATTTAAAAGGAGAACACATTTCTGCTGGTTTCATAGACATCCAAATAAATGGTGGAGAGCAACTTTATTTCAGCCAAACTCCAACAGAAGAAACCATTCAAGATATTTATGAAACCAGTTTGAAATATGGTACCACTCATGTACTTCCATGCTTGATATCGTCTTCCAAAGAAACCATTCTTCAAGGAATTGAAGCCATTCGCAATTATAAAGCTAAATACAATAACGGAGTATTGGGAATGCATCTGGAAGGTCCTTTTTTGAATCCTCTAAAACGAGGGGCACATAGTACTAATCAGGTTCGTAAGCCTACCAATTCCGAATTAGAAGAAATTATTCGTTATGGTAAAGAGGTGATAAAAGTAATCACAATTGCACCGGAATGTTTTACAGACGAGCAATTGGATATGCTTTTAGAAAGCGACATCGTCATTTCTGCGGGACATTCGACGATGACCTACAAAGATGCACAATATTACTTTTCTAAAGGAATTAATCTGGTTACCCATTTGTTTAATGCGATGACTCAATTTGGGCATCGGGAACCCGGTTTAGTTGGTGCAACATTCGAAAATGAATCTGTTTATGCTCCTGTTATTTTAGATGGTGCACATTGTGATTATGCCGCTGCTAGATTAGCATATAAACTAAAGAAAGACAAATTCTTTTTAATCAGTGACGCTGCTTTTTTAGGACGTAAAGTTTCCAGTTTTAAATGGGAAAATTTTGATGCCCATCTCGATAATGGTTTTTACAGAAATGACGAAGGTAATCTAGCCGGTGCCAGTATTTCGATGAAAGAAGCGGTTCAGAATGCTTTCAATCATTTGAATGTTTCGGCTGACGAAGCGATTAAAATGGCGACTTGCCGAGTGGCAAGTGCAATTAAGATGGAAAATCAATTGGGTAAAATAAAAGCCGGATTCCCGGCAAGTTTTGTCACTTTCAATGATAATTTGTCAAGGATAGAAACCGTAAACTATAATCCGATTTAAACAATCAATATTAAAAAAACAACTACACAACTAACTCAAATAAAAATTAAAATGAAAAGTGTCTTAGAAATTAAACCTGACATCAGCTATAAAAGTGCCGGTAAATTTGAAGAAACGAGATTTGAAAAAATTCATAACGAAATTTTCAAAAACTCAACAGAAGCCTCTGTAATTGTAGCACAAGAAATAGCGGCATTAATTAGATCCAAACAAGCCGAAAATAAATCTTGTGTACTTGGTTTGGCTACTGGTTCTTCTCCTATAAAGGTCTATGAAGAATTGGTACGAATGTATAAAGAAGAAGGCTTAAGCTTTAGTAATGTAGTGACTTTCAATTTGGATGAATACTATCCAATGACAAAAGAAAACAACCAAAGCTATCATTATTTCATGCATCAGCATCTTTTTAATCATATCGATATTAAACCGGAAAATATAAATGTTCCCGACGGAACGGTAGCGATTGACGAACTGAATCAATATTGTGTTGATTACGAAATGAAAATTAAAAATGCCGGAGGACTTGATTTTCAATTATTGGGAATCGGACGTACGGGACACGTAGGGTTCAATGAACCGGGATCCCACATCAATTCAGGAACCCGAATCATTACTTTGGATCATATCACAAGAATAGATGCATCTTCAGATTTTAATGGTATTGATAACGTTCCTAAAAGAGCGATTACGATGGGAGTTTCTACCATCTTGAGATCTAAAAGAATTGTATTAATGGCTTGGGGCCAAAATAAAGCTTCCATCATAAAGAGAACCATTCAAGGGGAAATAAGTTCCGAAGTTCCTGCTACATTTTTGCAAAATCATACCAACGCTACTTTTGTTTTAGACCAATCTGCCGCTTCTGAGTTAACCCGATTTGAAACCCCGTGGTTGGTAGGAGAATGCATTTGGACAACAGAATTAAAAAACAAAGCCATTGTTTGGCTTTGCCAAGAAACAAAACAATCGATATTAAAACTAACCGACAGGGATTATAACAATAACGGAATGTCGGATCTTTTGGCACAAGAAGGTTCTGCTTATGATTTGAATATTAATATGTTCAATGTATTGCAACATACCATAACAGGATGGCCGGGAGGAAAACCCAATACAGATGATTCCCATAGACCTGAAAGAGCCAATCCTTCCAAAAAAAGAATCATCCTTTTTAGTCCACATCCGGATGATGACGTGATTTCTATGGGAGGAACTTTTTCGAAATTGATAAAACAAGGTCATGATGTTCATGTAGTGTATCAAACTTCTGGAAATATTGCTGTTACAGATGATGAAGCATTGAAATTTGCAGAAGTTTGCAATGATTTTATTGGAGAAACCGATTGTAATATTGATTTTCCTGCGGTAATCAATTTCATTAATAATAAAACCGAAAATCAAATTGATTCTCTTGAAGTTCGAAAATTAAAAGGTCTCATCAGACGTCGCGAATCGTATGCCGCAACAAGATACATTGGATTAAAAGATGAAAACACGCACTTTTTAGACCTTCCTTTTTATGAAACGGGCCGAGTAAAGAAAAACCCATTGGGTCCTGAAGATATAGCCATAGTTGCAGCCATAATTGCAAAAATAAAACCACATCAGGTTTTTGCTGCAGGAGATTTGGCAGATCCGCATGGTACTCATGAAGTTTGTTTGAATGCCATATTTACAGCAATGAAACAACTTAAATCAAAACCTTACATGAATGATTGTTGGTTATGGTTGTACAGAGGTGCTTGGCACGAATGGGATATTCATGAAATAGATATGGCTGTTCCTTTAAGTCCTGATGAAGTTTTATTAAAAAGACATGCTATTTTATACCACCAATCCCAAAAAGACAGGGTAATGTTTCAAGGAAACGACTCCAGAGAATTTTGGGTTAGAGCCGAAGATCGCAACAAAAATACCGCAAAGATTTACGACGATTTAGGTCTTGCTGAATATGAAGCTATTGAAGCTTTTAAACGTTTTGATTATTAAAAAACAATAGTAAATTCAAATAACAAAACTCAGTTTGAGAACCATAGTAAATGGGTTCCAAATTGAGTTTTGTTTTCTCTATTATATCAATAGTTTTTTAGAAGAAATCCTAGTAAATAAAAAAATGTCACAACCTTTAAGGGGAAGTGACATTTTTACTGAACTATTAATCTATGAAAAAGATTATTTTCTTACTCCATAGTACCTATACTAACGATTGTTTTATTCTGCATTACCAATAAATCCTTCCACTTTCGCAACCATATTAGCACTACCGCAAAAGAAAGGAGTTCTCTCATGCAATGCAGTAGGTAAAATTTCCATTATTCTGGAAACTCCGTCTGAGGCTTTACCACCAGCCTGTTCAGCTATAAATGCCATAGGGTTGCATTCATATAACAGTCTTAATTTTCCTTTGGCCGCACCAGAGCTTGTTGGATACAAATAAATACCTCCTTTAATCATATTTCTATGCATATCTGAAGCTAAACTCCCAATATATCTTGAGGTATAAGGTCTATCCTCTTCTTCCAATTGGCAATATTTAATATAGTCTTTAACTCCTTGTGGAAAATGAACATAATTCCCCTCATTTACTGAATAAATAGACCCATCGACTGGAAATTTCATGTTGGGATGTGACAGGTAAAAAGTTCCAATAGCAGGATTTAAAGTAAATCCATTTACGCCATGACCTGTGGTATAAACAATCATAGTTGAGGTTCCGTAAATCACGTAACCTGCCGCAACTTGATTGATTCCAGGTTGTAAAAAATCTTCTAGTGTAACCGGCGTTCCTAAGGGTGATATTCTTCTATAAACAGAAAAAATAGTTCCTACTGAAACATTCACATCTATATTTGAAGATCCATCTAAAGGATCCATCAAAACAACATATTTATTATTATTACTTTTATCGCTCCCTTCTACGGTGATAAAATCATCATTTTCCTCTGACGCAATACCGCATACAATTTCTCTATTTATTAAGGTTTGAATAAACGTTTCATTAGCATATACATCTAATTTTTGTTGGTCTTCACCTTGTATGTTTTTATCCCCTGCTGATCCAATAATATCTACTAATCCAGCTTTGTTCACCTTATAGCTGACTACTTTTGCAGCCAATCGGATAGAGTTGAAAATTCGAGATAATTCGCCTGATGAATATTGAAAATCTTTTTGATTTTCGATAATAAATTCTCCTAAGGTTTTGTTTCTTTCTTCCATGATGAATTTTCAGTAATTAGGTTAATATTTTATTTTTGACAAAATTCGTATTGTAAAACCATTAAAATTTATTCTAATTCCTTCTGCTCATAAATCAATGCGTCATTAAGAAAACAAAAGACTTAATCCATAAGAAACACCGTCAATCCTCTGGCACCATGTGCGCCTAAAACTAACGATTGTTCAATATCGGCAGTTTTTGAAGGTCCTGCTATGAAAGTACCAAAACCATATTCCTGATTTCCAATACGGTCATAAGCCTGATGCATCGTTGCCAAAATATCTTTTTTATGTACTACAATTGCCAAATATTGAGGAATAAATGCCGACACGCGTTGCCCTAACAAATCATCCGTTACCCAAAGCGCCGAGTTTTCGGCAACTCCAAAATGAGCTTTAACCAAAGTCAATTCTACATTTTCTAAAGTATGGGGATCATCATTAAACCAATCAGTGATTGCAAGTTCTGCAAGTTCTGGAATGGTGGTAATCATTCTTTTTTCGGTAGCATAATTTTTTTTGACAAATGCAATTATGGCATCATAATTAGAAACTTCTATAAAGTCTCCTCCTATTCCTTTCAAAACCGTCTTATATTTATCGAGTATCTCAAAAGATTCCAATCCTAAAGTATCCAAATCGGGTAATTCACTGGTTGTCGTCGGTTGGTTTTGTTTTATTTTTTCTAAAATAGTGGTTCTGCTACTCATTTTTTTTGTCTTTAGATTCCTTTGCATTTTTCTTGTACCATTCTCTAAATGATTCTTCGGGTGGTGCAGGCATTTCTCTTTGTTTATACCAAGGATTAAGGCTATTATTGACCAAAATCGGTATGTTTTTCATCACAAATCGTCCAGCTTTTCCAGCAAAATCAAAAACCATAGGATTAGCCAAAACGGTTGCCATTCCTTTCATTGCGACCGTTTTTCCTAGTGGAGTATGTCCTTCTTTTACCAATACCTGACGCCATTTATACAATTGATCGTGAATATCAATTTTTACGGGACAAACATTAGTGCAAGAACCACAAAGGGTACTGGCAAAAGGTAAATCAGCATTTTTACTCATATCGAGATTCGGTGCCAATATAGAACCAATAGGTCCTGCCACCGCATTGTGATAACTGTGTCCTCCACTTCGTCTGTAAACCGGACAGGTATTCATACAAGCTCCACAACGGATGCATTTCAATGAACTCCTGAAATCCTCTCTGCCTAATTGGGTCGTTCTGCCATTATCGACAATAACAATATGCATTTCTTTCCCGTCTCTGGGCGTTTTAAAATGGCTTGAAAAAGTGGTGATCGGTTGTCCCGTTGCACTTCTTGCCAATAATCTAAGGAAAACGCTCAAATGTTTACGCTGCGGAATTATTTTTTCAAAACCCATACAGGCAATATGTACATCAGCCAGATGCACGCCCATGTCCGCATTTCCTTCATTGGTACAAACTACAATTTCACCGGTTTCAGCAATAGCAAAATTAACTCCCGTCAAAGCCACTTTTCTCGTAAGGAAAGTATCTCTAAGATGTAGTCTTGCTGCCTCGGTTAAATATTGTGGGTCGTTATTTCCTTTTTCTGTTCCAAGGTGTTCGTGGAAAGTTTCACTTACATCTTCTTTTTTGAGGTGAATTGCAGGTAAAACAATATGACTTGGTGGTTCTTTTCTAAGTTGAACAATACGTTCCCCTAAATCTGAATCGATTACATCAATTCCCCTTTCGGATAAATATTCATTCAAATGGCATTCTTCGGTAAGCATTGATTTAGACTTCACAATCTGCTTCACGCCATGTTTTTCCATTATGGAATGCACTATTTTATTGTGTTCATCGGCATCCGCAGCCCAATGAATAATAACGCCGTTTTTCTGGGCTTTCGATTCAAATTCAAGCAAATAATCATGAATATTCGAAAGCACATTGTTTTTTATGTCTGAAGCAGTTTCTCTGAGTAATTCCCATTCTGGAATTTGAAAAGCTGCTTTATCTCTTTTTTCACGAACAAACCATAGGGTTTCGTCATGCCAATCTACTCGTTTAACATCTTTATTAAAAATCGCTGCGGCTTCGCTATGTTCAATATTTTTTTTTGAAGTCATCTTTTATAAGTTTGAAAATTGAATAATTATAAATAATTATACCGAAATCTTCTAATTTAATTTTTTTTTATCAATTCTTATCTACAAAATTCAATACATTTTCATGTATGTAATTATCCGCTTGAATTTTATCCGCTCTCACATTCTTAAGAAATACATTTTCTATTGGGAGTTCTTTTTGACCTAAAATTCTAGAAATAAACTTGGAATTAGTAGCGCTAATATTTTCAAGATATATGTTATTTATTGGGGTAAGTCTTCGTTCAATAGTCGGAACTAAATCACGCCATTGATACAAAACATCCGTTTCGATCCCAAGAATTCCTTGGTCAATTTTACCCGATACTATATTACTGACATAGATATTTTTAACATATCCACCTCTTCGTTCGTTTGTTTTTATAAAAAGAAGATGGTTTAATTTTGCTCCATCAACTACACGACATTTATCAACAAATACATTTTCGATACCACCAGAGAGTTCACTGCCAAGTGCCACTAACTGATGCCCATTTTTAACAACACAGTTTCGAATGACAATATTTTTGGAAGGAGTATTTAATCTCCAAGCATCTTGGTTACTACCCGATTTAATTGCAATAGCATCATCCCCTTGATCAAAAACACAGTTCTCAATTAACATATTCTGGCTCATTTCTGGATCAACTCCATCATTGTTGTGGCCATGGGCATACACTTTTAGATTTCGAAGCACAATATTTTTGGAAAGAAAAGGATGAATCGTCCAAAAAGGGCTGTTGGTTATGGAAACGCCATCCATTAAAATATTTTCGCAACGATTGAACTGTATAAATTGAGGACGGAAATTCGCGCTGTCATTCACCATTTGTCGTTCTTCCATTGGTTTATTGTAAGAAGCCAAATTGTACAAACGTTTCAAGCTTTCCATGTGGCCTTTTGGTCGTTTGAACCACTCTTTCCAAACATCCATTTTGGCTTTCAATTCTCCTTCACCCGTAATGGCGATATTTTTACATTGGTACCCATAAATCAACGGAGAATAATTAAGACACTCATATCCTTCCCAAGAGCTGTTAACGGCAGGCAGATAATCCTTTGGATCTTCCGAAAAAAGAAGGATGGCTCCTTTATCCAAATGGAGATTTACATTACTTTTAAAGTGAATTTTTCCAGTTAGCCACTCGCCTTTAGGGATAATGACTGTTCCTCCTCCTATTTTATTAACTTTATCAATTGCTTTTGCAATAGCGAGGGATGTTTTATCCTTATTCCCTTGTACTGCTCCAAAATCAACAATTGACACTTTTTTACAATTAGTAAAATCTGGAATTTTAATATTTGGCATCTTAAAAGGAGCTTCAACAATTATTTCTTTTACAGTTACAGAAAATTTATCTTTCTTGAATGACAAGAAAATAAGCGAAAGAAACAAAACTAGACCCAGCGTTATATTTTTCATTACGAAGTTTTTATTCGAACTAATAAATTCATTACTAACTATTTATTTTCATTGTTAAAGAATTTAATATTTCTGCAATGTGAATAATTTTTATCGGGCTTTTTTGTCTTTTCAAAATACCTTCTAAGTGCATTAAACAGGACATGTCACCGCCAGTAATGTATTCTACCTGATGGTCTTCATGGTCTTTTATACGATCTTGTCCCATTTTTACAGAAATCGCTTCTTCGGTTACACAAAAAGTACCCCCAAATCCACAACATTCATCTTTTCTGCTTAATGAAACCAGATTTATTCCCTTTATTTTACTTAATAATTGTTCCGGTTTAGAGAAAAATGGTGCATTCAGCTCCGTCATTTGCGAAAGCTTCAATCCACGTTGTCCATGGCAACTTTGATGCATCCCTACTTTGTGAGGAAAATTTCCTTCTATCATTTCGATTTTTAAAATATCGGTGATAAACTCGGTTAATTCGAAAACTCTTTTTCTCATTTTAGAAGCCAATGCTTCATTATTTTCATCATGCAAATGTTCTTTGACATGCAACACACAACTCCCCGAAGGGCAAACTATATAATCAAACTCGGCAAAATTGGCAATAAAATTAGTATCACAACCTTTTGTCAAATGTTCGTACCCACTATTAGCCATTGGTTGACCACAACAGGTTTGCTTCATTGGAAAACGAACATCACAGTCTAATTTCTGTAATAATTCATAGGTTGCAATAGCCACTTTTGGGTAAAATTGGTCCACATAACACGGTATAAAAAGTCCAATTTTCATATTAATGTTTGTAAAATTTTAAATCAATCAAATCATTTTGAATCGGTTTCGGATTCCAGTTTTTATGAATCGCCAAGGCAGCACCCAAAGCACTGGCTTGCGCCATAGAAGCAGCATATACTTCCATTTCTGGGAAAGCTTCTGCCAGTAAATTCATAAAAATCGAGTTTTTACTAAAACCACCATCCACAAATACTTTCTTCACCGGACTGTTATGAATCACTAATTGGGTTGAAAGTATTTGCTGTGCAACGATATCCAACATCAATTGGTGATACGCAATTTCATAATTTTTAAAATCACTAAGATTTCTCTTTTCGAACGGAGATTCCAGAAGAATTTTATATTTATCCTCACTGGAAGAATACCTTTTTAGGTTAATTTCTCTCAATTTAGAAATGATGTTTTTATCAAAAAGAATCTCTTTATAAGTATCCAATGGCAATCCAAAATGACTCGCTAACTTTTTGGTTTGCACTTCATGCTCATTACCGGCAAACAAACGAGCAGCCTTCACAGGCTTTTCTTTGTATTGCAAATAACACAAACAGTCGTATTGCATTTCATCAAAAGTCAATGGGGTCTCATTGAAAGGATTCATAGAAATACTCCAAGTCCCGGTAGATAATAAAACGAAAGGCTCCGTGAAATTTATCATATAAGGAATAATTGCCGAAGAACTATCATGCAATCCTACTCCAACGGCTATATCTCCTATTATATTTATAGTATGTCCCGCATCATGAATACGCGGAATTTTATCCGCAATAGCTTCTTTCTTAAGCCATTTGTGATACTTCATCTTCTTGAAATTCCAAAGATTAGTATGGCATCCAATACTGGTTATATCCGCAAAATATTTTCCAGTTAAAAGAGAACTTAAATATTGTGGCAAATGCAAACAGTAAGACACTTTCGCAAATAAATCAGGGTTTTCCTCTTTCAAACGGTAAATCTGCATTCCGGAATTTAAACTCCCTAAAACAGGAGAAGCTGTTTTTAACGCAAACTTTTCTTCTCCTTTATATTTGTCATAAAACTTCTTTTTTAGCGCTTCGGGATATGGTTTTAGATAATTATACAATGGTGTTAAAGAATTACCTTCTTCATCCACATAAATAAAACTGGCTCCATAGGTACTAAAATTTACCGCTTTTAGGATATATTCTTTTAATTCCTGCATTTCTGACAACCTAAAAACGATCCAGTTTCTGAGTTCTGCAATATCTTCACAAGGGAAACCATCTTCATCCACTGTTTCAGGAAGATTCACTGATCTTTCCCAAACAATTTGATAGTTTTCATTAAACAGAAAGACTTTTTTGTTTGTTTTACCAATATCAAAAATCGCTACTACATTCATTTTTGATTGGTTTTTACAAGCCCGTAGCTACTGTTTTAAATCCTCTTTCATTGATAAGCCCTTTTCTCACTGCAAGATCACGGTATAATCCAACTGGATTTAATGCAGCTCCAGAGCGTAAACGTGCTTCAGCAACTAAGGCGCGAACATCCGTACGGAAAGCGTTTTGTAAAATCTCTTGCGCCGTAACGACATCATTTTCATTTTGTGCAATTTCTAATGCTTTTCGGTCAACTGAAAGTGCTTGTGCATAAGCAACCATAATCGCTTCTACCGATTGCAATAAATCTTCCATCGGATCTTTTACATTATGTGAAGCATCAATCATCCAGCCTAAATCTTTAGCGTGATTCATTCCTCTGGCATCCATTCCTTCCACCAATTCGTTGAAAATCAAGAATAATTGGTATGGTTTTAAGGCACCAGCAGTTAAATCATCATCGCCATATTTAGAATCATTGAAGTGGAAACCACCTAATTTTTCTTCCATAAGCAATAAAGAAACAATTTGCTCAATATTGGCATTTGGTAAATGGTGACCTAAATCAACCAAAGTGAAGGCTTTATCTCCTAATTTTTTTACATAAGAATAGGATTGTCCCCAATCAGCAACTGTGGTAGAATAAAAGTTAGGTTCCGCACATTTGTATTCTAAATACAGTTTCCAGTTTGATGGCAATGCTGCGTAAATTTCTTCTAAACTTTCTAGTGTATTTTGATAGGCTTTACGGAAATTCAATTGTCCCGGAAAACAAGAACCGTCAGCAAGCCAAACCGTTAATGATTCAGAACCTAAAGCAATTCCTTGTTGAATTACTTCAATATTATGGTCAACAGCTTGTTTACGAACCGCTTTATTTACGTTTTGTAAAGACCCAAATTTATACGAATGTGCCTGATCAGCCTGATCTTGAAATGTATTTGAATTAACTGCATCAAATTTCAAATTGTGTTGTGCAGCTAATACTTTAATTGCTTGATAATCCGTCGGTATATCCCAAGGAATATGCAAAGAAATAGCCCCAGAAGCATTGTTTAAAGCGTGTAACAAACCTACATCTTCAATTTTTTCTTCTAAAGAACGTGGTTCTCCGCCTCCTGGAAAACGACCAAAACGAGTTCCTCCTGTGCCTAAAGCCCAAGATGGAATTGCGATTTGGAAATCAATTAATTTTTGGATAATATTTTCGGTTTCTGCAATTTCGGATGCTGTGAAAACCAATTTATTTTTATGAGCCTTTAAAAGGTCATCATTATGGGAAGCTATTTTGTATGATTCAATTAACATGATATTTTTTTTTAAAATTAAATAAAAAACTTCTTTAAAAGAAGTTTGTGGATGCAATATATTTTTAAAAACAACTTAGTTCTTTATAAAAGAACTTGATTACAAATTTAGATAAATCTAACGCCCGAAAGATACGGACGTTAGAAAAATCAATCTAAAAAACAAACATCTAAAAACCTATCTATAAAAGCCCATTGCTACTCCACCGTCAACATTCAAGGCATTTCCTGTTGATTTATTCAACAAGCCACCTACGAATGCAAAACAAGCATTAGCAATATCATCCGGCAATATAATTTCATTTAATAACGTACGTTTCGCATAGTAAGCAGGCAATTCTGCTACTGTAATACCATACGCTTTAGCACGACCATCTGCCCAACCACCTGACCAAATATTGGAATCAGAGATTACTGCATCGGGGTTTACCGTATTCACACGGATTTTATCTGCACCTAATTCGGCAGCCATCAAACGTGTTAAATGCGCTTGCGCAGCTTTAGCTGAACCATAACCAGGGTTATTTGGTCCTGCAACTACTGCATTTTTAGATACGATATTTACAATATCACCACCAAATCCTTGCTTGCGCATTACTTCAGTTCCAGCTTTAGAAACAATAAATTGTCCTTTTACCAAAATATCATACAATCTATCCCATTCTTCTAAAGTATGTTCTGCAATAGATTTTGAGATACTGATTCCCGCATTATTAACGATAATATCTGCTCCACCAAAAGCCAAACAGGCAGCATCCAATGCTTTTTCAGTACTGTTTTCATCTGTTACATTCAATAAAGTGCTTGAAATTGCATCCTTTCCAAAAGTCTTGATGAAATCAGCAGTAGCACTTTGCAAACGCTCTTCATTGATGTCATTGATGACAACACAAGCGCCTTCTTCTGCAAATCTTTTTGCGATAGCTTTTCCAATTCCTCCTGCAGAACCTGTAATCAAAGCGATTCTTCCTGACAAGGCTTTTGGTTTAGCCATACGTTGTAACTTAGCTTCTTCCAATAACCAATATTCAATATCAAAAGCTTCTTGACGCGGCAATGAAGTATATTCTGAAACTGCTTCAGCACCTTTCATCACGTTTACCGCATTGATGTAATATTCTGATGCTAAACGCGCCATCGTTTTATCTTTTGCGAAAGTAAACATACCAACTCCCGGATATAAAATCACCACAGGATTTGGGTCACGCATCGCTGGTGAATTCGATTTCTTGCAGGTATTGTAATATTCTGCATACATCGCACGGTAGGCTTCAAAAGCAGGAGTTAATTTTGCTTTGATAGCTTCTACATCTGATAAATCTTCGTTTGGATCTAATTCTAAAACCAAAGGACTGATTTTAGTACGCAAGAAATGGTCTGGACAAGAAGTTCCAAGAGGAGCTAATTTTTCTAAATCATTCGAATTGATGAATTCCAACACTCTGGCATCATCTGTATAATGTCCAATCATTTTTCGCTCTGAAGAACAGAAACCACGTAATATCGGCGCTACTTTGGCAGCTTTTAATTTACGAGCATCTTCTGGAAGGCTTTCCAATTTTTGACCTCCAAAAACTGGACGTTTTTTTCCGTAGTTGCTTTCTAAATAGGCAGCACATTTTTCAGTTACTTCAAGCGTATTTACATAACTTTCGTAAGAGGTGTCTCCCCAGGTAAATAAACCATGAGAGCCCAACATTACACCTTTTAATTTTTTTCCTTTTGCTTCAGCTTCTTGAAGACAAGCACGCATTTGTAAACCTAAGTCGAAACCTGGACGTTGCCATCCCACCCAACCAATTTCTCCGTTGAATAACTCTTCGGTGATTTTTGCTCCATCTTTTGCAGCAGCAATAGCAATAGCCGCATCAGGATGCAAGTGATCAATGTGTTTGAAAGGTAAGAAACCGTGTAAAGGCGTATCGATAGAAGGTGCTTTTGACGCTAAGTCAAAAATACAGTGATTGAATAACTCCACCATTTCGTCTTCAAATTCGATTCCTCTGTATACATTTTCAAGATTGAGAAGTCTTTCTAAATAAAGGGCTGCACAACCTGATCTTGTTAATGTTCCAATGTCGCCACCAGAACCTTTGATCCACATTACTTCAGAATCAGCTCCTGTTAATGGATCTTTATCAGTAATTTTTACCGAAGTGTTTCCACCTCCATAGTTCGTTAATCTCAAATCGGCTCCTAATAAATTAGAACGATAAATGAAAAGTGCTACTTCATCTCCTGCTAATGCTGCAGCTTTTGCGTCATCCCAAAGATAGCTTACGTGCTGAAAAGTCATGTTATTTGTATTTATATTTGACATAGTGTTAAATTGAAAGTGTTTATAAAAAGTTTGAAAGTGAATGTTATAAATGTTAAAGCGAATTCCCAATGCCTACCAATACAATTGACAGAAGAATCAGACCAATACCCAAAAGGAATGTATTAAAAGTCTTTTTAGATACACCAGACCATTCTTTTAAATAAAATCCCCAAAAGTTGGCTGTTAAAATAATAGTAGCCATGTGTAAAATCCATGAACTGGCCCCATTACCTAATTTACTTTCGCCCATTCCGTAGAAGAAGAATTGCAAAAACCACATGGTACCTGCAATGGCTGAGAAAAGTGTATTCTTAGCAATTGGAGTATTCGTATTGGTATAATCTCCGAAAGTTTTATTTTTGAAATTAAGGTACATACACCAAATAAAGTTAGTTGTCAATCCACCCCAAAGTATAATGATGTAGGTAACATTGTTTTGAAACAAAGGATTGAAACCTTGCCTAACAGCTTCTTCCGCCATTGGTTTTCCAGCTTCGATTCCGAAATTGAAAAAAGAACTCAGAATTCCAGAAATAATAGCAATAATTAATCCTTTTACTAAACTAAAATCTTTGTCTTTATCTTCATGACCTGTAGCAAAATCAGCTTCTTTAAGCATTCCTGCTTTTCCAGAAAAGGCAATTCCTATAAGGCAAACTAAAACACCAAATAATACTAATTGACCACCGGTATTAGATAACATATCGGTAAATGAAACTTTACCTGCAGTTGGATAAAAATTATAATAAATAGAAGGCACTAATGCTCCAAAAGCAGAACAAAAACCTAAGGTAATTGAGTTTCCTAACGACATTCCTAAATAGCGAACACCAAGTCCGTATGTTAATCCGCCTATTCCCCAGATTAAACCCATTGAATAGGTAACTGTTTTTATAGATGGAGTTGCTGCACTTATAATTTCTACAAAACCCGGAATAGTTAAATAAGCCGCAATTGGCGGAACGATTAACCAAGAGAAAAATCCACCAACAATCCAGTAGCTTTCCCAAGCCCAACCTTTAACCTTTTTAAAAGGCATATAAAAACTTCCTGAGGAAAAACCTCCGATGGAGTGAAAAAGAATACCGAGTAATGATTCCATTTAATATTTTAATTTATAGGGTTAATAGTTCTAGTGATGTAAAATAAAAGAATCTCTAAAACAAAACTGTCCTGTACTATCCTTTAGTAGATAAAGCATCTATTCTAAAAAAATAAATTTTACAAAATAATGTAACACTATTTTTTTCAATTTTTAATACCTTGAAACGAACAATTCGATAAATTAACTTAATATCAACTCTTGCCTTAAGCTCATAAACACCCTTTTATATAGAAAATATTGCAGTGAATTAGAAGATTTTGATGTTTGTTGTTTTTTGAACTATATAAAATAGTTCAACTAAATATCACATCCTCAACAATTGTTTTTTTTGTCAAATTGACATTTAAAAAATCAATTGTTGAGGATGTAATTACTTTAGAATATCTCAATTTAATAATACTTTTTTTATACTATTTGTTTATTTAATCAAAAAAAATAAAATAATACTCATATTCCCATAGCCATTTAATTTTAAAAATCTATATTTGTGTAATCGATTGCGCAAATATAGTGGTCTATTTTTTTCTTATAGAAAATATTATTTACGAAGAGATTAATAGTGGAAGATTTAGTTCCTAAATTACCCTATTAAATTAAAACTCATAAATGGGGAATAATTAAGAATTAGCAATACTTAATTTTTTTAGCCCAAAAACTAGTTTTTAAATAGAATACCTAATTAATTAAAAAATTAATGCCTATTTTGGATATAATTTATTTGACATGGATATGATTAAGTTTATTAAGATAGATGAGAATTCGAGAGTACCTAAATACAAGCAGATTGTAGATTCTATCATCTTTAATATTTCTATAGGAAATCTCAAAATAGATCAAAAAATCCCCTCAATTAATATGTTTAGTGAGGATTTTTATATCTCCAGGGATACCGTAGAAAAAGCATACAATATTCTAAAGGAGCGAAAAGTAATTTCATCCATTAGAGGTAAGGGCTATTATATTACACGAACAAAACTAATTTCGAAAGTAAATATTCTATTTTTAATTAATAAGTTGAGTTCTTATAAAATGACAACTTACAATTCCTTTGTCAATAGTATAGGTGCAAATTCCCACACTGATTTATTAATTTATCATTGCGATGAAACCTTGTTTTTGAATTTATTGGATAAAAATAAAGGAGCTTATGATTATTATGTTATAATGCCACATTTTAAAACAGACGATTTAAAGCATGTCAGCTATACTGAAGAAGTAGTTAAGGCTATTAAAAGACTGCCGAAAGAAAAGCTGATTATTATGGACAATATTAAGCTTGGAATGGACGGTGAAATTGTTGAAATTTATCAAGATTTTGAAAATGATATTTATAATGCTTTAAAGGAAGGACTTTCGAAAATAGTTACCTATGAAAAATTAATTTTAATTTATCCTGAAAATGCAGTATATCCTTATCCAAGAAGAATTTTACACGGATTTAAGAAGTTTTGCATAGAATATTCTTTAAATTTTGAAATTCTTAATGAGGTTTATGACGATATGATTCTTAAAAAAGGAGATTTATTTATTACCATTGAAGAATCTGATTTAGTCAATTTAGTAAAACAACTTAGGGATGATGAGTTTGTTTTGGGAAAAGACATTGGTATTATTTCCTATAATGATACTCCACTAAAGGAACTGCTTGGAATAACCGTTATTTCAACAGATTTTAAAGTAATGGGAGAAACTGCTTCCAGAATGATTCTCAATAAAGAAAAAGGCAAAATAAAAGTACCTTTCAACTTCATCGACAGGAATTCTATTTAAGCTTTTTTTATGCTAGAGAAACATAATTTGATTCAATGTTTAGAGCATAATTAATAACATTCCTTATTTTTTAAACAAACTATTCCATGTTTGAAACAGGAGCTCCAAAAATAAATTATGGCTCCTGCTTAAATCCTTGAATCAACTAAAAAGGCTTATTTATTTTTTATAGCTTTAGGAAAAGGCACCAGTTCAATGTTTGGTTTTGGAGTAGGCTTCATTCCTTTACCCATATAAAAACTGGTATGTGGCGGTTGGTTATAACCAACATTTTGCCAAGCAATACTCATTCGGTATTGCGGGTCATGCATTAGCGTATACTGTCTGATGTCAGTTGGAATAGTAGTGGAATAAATGCGTAATTCCGTATTATCTGAACTTCTCAGAATAAGTTCTTCTCTCCAATCTCCAAAAATATCTGCGGACAGCGCAGGTGTTGATTTACTCCCATTATTGGATACCGCTCCGTCAGCAGTAAACAATCGACCTTTACCATATTTGTCTATATAATTAGAGTTGAGCAACTCTCTGGTAGCGTCACCATCCCAATAAATTAAAAAATTAGTCGAACTAGGAACTTTCCCAATTTTATTTCCTTTAATATCATATAGAGAAGAAGCGCCCGACCACCACATTTGAGCTCCAACTCTTGTTGAATCTATATTATCTGAGACACCTCTGCCAACATCTTCATTTAGAGCTTCGGTAAACAATACTTTTCCCGTCTCTGCTGAAAATAAAGCAACTCCCGGACCTTTTGTACCTTCTTCAATTTCGTGTACCCCAAAAACTTCCAAACCGGGTAACTCCGGATCAAGGTCGCTTACATGTAACGCATCACCATGCCTAAAACCAGTGGTGTATAACCCTTTTCCATTATCATCAACAACCATCGAACCAAAAATAATTTCATCTTTGCCGTCATTATCTACATCAGCTACGGAAAGGTTATGATATCCCATTCCAGAATATGGATTATCACCGTTTTTACTATCAAATACCCATCGGGAAGTTAATTTATTATCCTTAAAATCCCAAGCAGACAAAACGGTTCTTCCATAGTAGCCGCGGCACATTATTACACTTGGATGCACGCCATCTAAATAAGCTACGCAGGCTGTAAAACGGTCTACCCTATTTCCAGTAGCATCATTTTTACCGTTTCCGCCTTTTCCGCCCCAAGCACCAATATTACCTCTTTCAGGTATGTAGTCCGTCGTTGTTATTATTTTTCCGGTTCTTCCATTAAAAACAGAAAGGTACTCGGGTCCTTGTAAAATTTTCCCAAAGGTTCTGGATTCAGGATTTGTATCTCTCCAATCTTTAGAAGCATCCCCAATTATTTTATTGGTACTATCCATGGATCCATCTGCTGTTTTACACACAAATTCCGAAATACCATCGCCATCCAGGTCATAGACCATAAATTGCGTGTAATGTGCTCCTTCACGGATATTAATACCAAGATTTATTTCCCAGAGAAAAGTACCATTTAAAGTGTAAGCCTGAAAAACGGGCGGATCTGTAATTCCTGTAGAAGCGTTATCTCGGCCTCGTCCTGTTAAATGAACTATTAATTCATACTGACCATCACCATTGAGATCGCCAACAGAAACATCATTAGGCATGTAGCCTTTTTTTTCTTTTATCGGAATAGACAAATATTGTTTATCGGGGCTGTTCGAGGCAATGGTAAAACTTCCTAATGTTTCTTTTTCTGCACCATTTATGACCGTTTTTACAAACCAAGTATTCTCTTCTTGAGGATTAGCGGAGGTATCTATCAAATTAGCAGCACCAGTTATGAGACTGATATTGACACGTACAGCATTTTTAACACCACTTTTTCTATAAAGGTTAAAAGCCAGATGGTCTGGATCTGTCCCTAAAACTCGCCAACCAATATAAAACTGGCCTTTTTCTTTTACGGCAATCACGCCTCGATCCAGGTTTTCCATTTGCCTTTGGCTAAATACAGCAGGTGCTGCTAAAAGGAATAAAAAAAGTAGTAAACATCGTTTCTTAGTAGAATTCATCATTGTTTATTTTGTTGTTATTATCTGATAAGAGTAGCGCTCATTAGCCCTATCACCACATCGTTAGCGATTGTTTTTATAGTAAGCTTTTCCAGTGTTTTACTGCTGTCTAATGGAAGATCCAAAATAGTTGCAGCACCACCGTCGATACCATAATTACTGTATCCTTTTATTGGCTTAAAGTCATCAAAACTTCGGGTAATCATTCCTGATTTCAAGTACACTCTTGGCGGTTTTGGAGCATTTGTAGTAAATGCAAAACCATCCGAATAATAATCTTGTTCTATTGGCCACCAATTTTCAGGATTTTTAAGCTGTAGAATTTCCGAAGTTCCATCAGTATAATTGACAACTAATTCACCATTCACCATACGACTTTGCATCGTGTTTGTGGTTCCCGCCATCATCAAATACAGGTGCGAAGCTTTTCCCGAAATGGGAATAGAAATACTCTTTGGAAAGTTGTCCCACATTGATGTAAAAGCAATGTTTTTCGAATTAGCATCAGAAGGCGTTTGAAACAAAATGCCTTGCGGACTTGTGATTTGGTTGTTGTTTTTCGCACTTTGGCGCAAGCCGGAATCATCAATTTTTACGTCCAAATTAGGATAACACCAATTCCCTATTCCCTGTTTTGGAAGCTGCAGAGTGACAGTTTTCGATCTAGGCGACAAATATTCTTGCTTAAAAATATCGGTTACTTTGGAATTGAAATTTTGTGAAATTGAAATCGTTTCTAATTTTGTTTCTTTTGGCAAAGGAATGTCCCAATTGGCAAACGAAATAGGAAGTATTTTTCCTTCATTGGTTCTTAATTCCAAAGCATTTGTCCCCGAAACCAAATTTTCAAACGGAATGGAAATAGTAGTTTCTGAATCTTTCTGCAAGCTTACTTTTTGTGAAATTTCTTTCCCAAAAGGGTTGAAAACCAAATTGCCTTCGATGTTTTTTGCGCTGCTATTTTTTATGGAAAAAAGCAAGTTGTTGTTTTCTATTCGAGTGGCTATTGCTTCGATTTCTGGTTTAACAATCAGGTTGATTGGACTCCACCAAATCGTGTTTCCTTGTTGTAATTTTATGAAAAAGGTGGCATTCTCTTTGGTTTTCAAATTCGCTTTTAGTTCGGAATTCGTTTTAGAAATTTCACCTAAAGCAGATTGCGGGTCATAAACTTCAATGATTCTGGCTTTTGTAGTTTCAAAATGAATGCTTTCGCCAATGCAATAGGATTTTTCTATTTTAGGTTGTTCCAATTTTTCACCTTCCCAAGTAATAACTACGTTATAATTCTCCTTAAAAGGACTTTCAATAATCAATTGAGGGTTTCCAACAGCATCTGAACTGGTTTTCCAAGTCGTTTTTTCGCCGTTAATTATTACGGATTTAATATTGTCGAAAGGAATATTTACAACCAATTTTAAGTTCATTTTTGCTGTAAAATGAGTTTTGATTTGGTAGGAATCGGTGTTGTTATTTCTTTTAAACGAAAAGGAAACATCGGGAATTTCTAAAGCCGCATTATCCCATTGCGCAGGAAATCCGGGATGAATTGTCAAGGTGTTTTCAAGCGCATTGGGTTGAATGCCAAAAAGTCCCTCGACCAAGGTTCTTGCCGTCATTCCAATCGGGTCGGCAAAATCACGGTATAGTTCGCCACGCATTGCATCGTAAAACGAAAGCTGCTCAAATCCGCCCGGAGAAGCACCTAAATACATGCTGTCCACCAAGGCACTTTCCCACATTTTGAAAGCCTTTTCGGATTGTCCACCTTGCCAAAAAGCCAATGAAGTATGCAATTGTTCCGCAAGAGCCACATTGTTGAGCGACCAATCGTAGGGTTGCCAATTGGTGGTGCTTATGGCGTACAAATCTTTTTTGTCCAATCCTTCGGCAGCAATTGGAATATGAGGAATTTTAGAATCTACATAATGAAGCATTTGATAGTCCTGAAATGGATTCGACAATTCCGAATCGATGGTGTGGTAAATGCTCCAAATTCCGGGAGCCTCATGTAAAAGTTTATTCCCTAAAGCGTCTTTATATTCGGCAAAAATTCCTTTTCTCGGTATCCAAAGTTGAGCGTTGGCGGAAGTCGAAATCTTTTTTGCTTCGTTCAAAAAAGGAGCATTATCTTGGTTTAGAATTTTGGCAACAGCCGCCACTTCTTTGTTTGCATAATAATTATAAGCCGAAGAATGGGTTACGGCTCCGCCACTGTATTGCAGTGCATCACTCGCCCAAATGGCAGCATAAGCATCATAAAGTCCGTCGTTGTTGGCGTCGAAATTTCTTTTTTCCCAAGCCAAATGCCTTTGAATTACAGGCCACATTTCTTTTATAAAAGCGGTGTCGCCAGTCCATTTAAAATGACGTAACAATTGATCAATAAAAACCAAATTCATATCGTAATGATGGGCAACGGTGTTTTTATTTGGCTGTCTGCTGATATAGCCACTGCTAAACATCGACGTTCCCATTTCTTCTTTTTGTCTCGCTAAATTTCTGACCGTATCAAATACTACAGGGCCACTTAAAGGCTCTGTTACTTGTGAATTACCATAACTCGTAAAATGCGTTTTTGCCCTGTCGTGCCATCCCAAGGGATCTGCCACATAAGCTCCCCGCCAAGCATTTAAATACATGCGCCAAGCCACAGCTCCATGCAGAAAAGCCGGACTTTCCCAAATGGCATCTGCTGCCATTGACAATGCTCCTCCCAAAGTGTTGATGTAAGGATCAGGTGTAACCACTTTAACACGGTTAGCTAACAGGTGTGTTGCTGCAACGGATTTCTTAAAAACATCAGCTATTGCCTTTTGACTCTTGCTTTTCGTATTTATATTGGTTTCCAACATCCAATACAACCCCGTTTGCGGAATGACATCTATTTTTCCAGTTATAACAGCTAATGAATCTGGAGTTGAATTGTAAAGATCGATTGGCGTTTTTTGTTTAGTAGCAGCTGCCAAATGCGTTTTGGAATCAGGATGTATACCAATTAGAATTTTATTATTGCCTGTTTTTTCCTTGTTACTCTCTGAACCATATTCCAATAAGAATGTTTCCTTTTTTAGAGAATACTTATTGTTGATGCAATAATTGGGTTGTAAATAGAATACTGATTCTGGATCAGCACCAATATCGCCGTCTCTGCTAAACTTTTTTCCAGTGGCTCCGCCAAAAGCCCAAATCAAGGAAACGTCTTTTGGAATATTATTTCCGGTAACTTTTAGTGCGAAACCTTCTCCTTCTTTTAAAGCAACTAGCTCAATATGAAGTTCTCCATTTACTAAAAGGGGATCTTTAATTGTATAATACATGATTCCCAGCGTGTACCGAGTGTCTATCGTTTTAGCTTCCGTAATCCATTTGCTGTTTTCTCCTTTGGCAAAACCAAGTTTGAAGTTCCCGCCCATCCCGGGCATGTAAAGGGCAAATTCAGGTAAATCGCCCGCTTCAACCCTAAATCCGGAATTGGTACCATAAAGTGCTCGATTAAATTTTCGGGAGCCGTTTTTTAACACAAAACTATTGCCTTCCGGAGCATAGTGTATTTTACGGGAAACACCATGCCAAAGCTCTTTTTCCTGACCAATTGTTACTATTGATGATAGAAAAAGCATGAAAACTAGAATTTGACTATTTATTTTTTTAATCCCCATAGGTTTCCGAAAAGTTTACATTGGTTGCGTTTTCTATACTAACTTTCGAGCCATCATTTGTTTTGATTGACACATTTCTCAGAGTCCAATTGGAGCTATAAGAAATTTTTCCCGCAGTTTCCGCTTCGATATGAACATTGTCCAAAGTGATATTTTCAATAGTAGATGCCGCCATTCCCTCCACATTAATGGCCTTACCCACTTTTTTTACATGAATGTTTTTAAGTGTGATGTTTTCAAAATGTGGTATTCCTTTAGAAGCCGGTTCTACTTTGGTAAGCATTTTTTTCCAATGTTTCGGTAAGTTTTCTTCAGTATATCCATCAGGAAGTTTAGAATAGCTATAGCTTGGATTCCAATTCATGGATATTTGTATAAAGGTGTTGCAATTTTCCATTTTTATATTTTCCATAAGCACATCTTCTACAGTACCTCCCCTATTAGAAGCTGATTTGATGTTCAATCCATTTTTAGTTCCGTCTCCTGTTATATTTGAAGCATATACATGACGAATACTTCCTGAAGTTTCACTGCCTAATGTCAATAGTCCTGCACCTTTGCGAGCGATACAATCTCGAATAACTACATACTCAGTAGGTTTATTTACTCTCAGTCCATCCCAATCTCTTCCCGCTTTTAGACAAAAGTTATCGTCATTGCAATCAATGTCACAATTTTGTACCAAAATCCATTTCGAAGAATCAATGTCTATTCCATCAGTACTTGGACCATGACCTCCAATGTTGTTTCTTATTGTAATACCATCAACGGTTATGTATTGAGAATATAGCACTTGTACTGTCCAAAAACCAGCTTGTTGGATGTTCAGACTCTTTAATGTAATATTTTTAGAATCAGAGATCAAAATAGTTCTAGGACGTTGCGCATCATAATCTACAATCCAACGTAATCCTTTAGGTTCATATTGCTTGCGCAGATCCCAGTAGTAATCCCAAAATACTTTTCCTTGACTGTTGATTATTCCTTCACCATCAATCATAACATTTTGTTGGTTCAGCACATTGATTAAGGCAGCTGGCCATTTCATTTCAATTCCTGCGATTCTGGTATCTATTTGTTTGTAATCCTTAATATCCTGACTTCCTCTAATTTCAACATCTTTGTCAACTTTAAAATGGATTCCCTCTTTTATAAATAAAGACCCTGTTAAATAAATCCCTTTTTGAAAAGTAACAACACCCCCTCCATTTTTTGAACAGGCATCTATTGCTTTTTGAATCGCTATTGTGTTTAGTGTTTTTCCATCTGGAATTGCTCCAAATTCATTTACAGAATAACTATTTTTTTTAAAAACAGTTAATTTAGATCCCACTTTTTTAATCCAAGAAGGCAAACTAGTACTGCTTGTACCATTTTCTTTTTCTGTATTATTCGTGTTCTTTACTCCACAAGAATAGAGACTAATATTCGCTAACAATACCCAAAAAATAAAAATATATCTCATTATGTTTTAATTCGGTAATTATCAGGCAAGTTCTTTGTTTTTTATTGGTATACTATCCTGTACCTACCTGATTTTATAAATAGCTATAATGCCTGCATCAGCGTAATTCTACAATTATTTTTCTTCATCATAGTACAGGATACTATATTAAAAAGTAACCATTATTTTTGAAAATCTATTAAAATTAAATCTCAAAGCGTTGGCAAATATTAGAAGCTTATTATTAGTTATTTTTTTATGTTATGTACCTAGCGAACTTTTCTCTATGCATTCAACTTGTTTATTACAAGAGCATAAAAACCCCATCTCTAAAGAAAAGACTCCATCTTCTGTTGGAAATTCAGCTAAGACCCAATTATTTTGTTTCGGGAGTAAGAAAAAATCTCAGAAAGGAACGCTCATTGATTCCCAATTGATCTTTGATTCAAAAAGAGGTTATGGTTTTGATTTTAATACTGCTCAAAATATAAAAATCAATACGACTGCTTTTATTGCAGAAAAACCAACTTACTTTTCAGTAGCAGTTCCCGAAGGAAATTATAGAATTGAAGTAACTATGGGAAGCAAAGAAAAAGCATCAAATATTACCATAAAAGCAGAATCCAGAAGGCTGATGCTGAACCAATTTTCTATAAAAAAAGGAGGCCAAGTAACCAAGATTTTCAATGTAAATATTAGAAATGCCAAAATTGATGCTACCTCCAATATTAGTCTTAAAGACAGAGAAAAAGACACATTCAATTGGGACAACAAACTAACTCTTGAATTTTTAGGTACTGTATCTATCCAAAGTATTAAAATCATTCCTGACGAAAATCTCTACGTCGTATATTTAGCTGGCGATTCTACTGTTACAGACCAAGATGTAGAGCCTTGGGCATCATGGGGACAGTATATAACCAACTATTTTGATGATAAAGTAGTAGTTGCCAATTACGCAGTTTCAGGTTCTGCTTTGAGCTCTTTCAAAGGAAGCAATCGTTTAAAAAAAATAAGCGCATTGTTAAAGCCAGGCGATTATCTGTTTGTTGAATTTGCACATAATGACGAAAAACTAAAAGGCCCTGAAAACACTGCTTGGGAATCCTACTCAAAATATTTAACGGAATACGTTGAAACAGCCAGAAAAAAGGGAGCAATTGCAGTTTTGGTTACTCCAACACAACGCCGAGCTTTTAATACCGACGGAACTTTGAAACCAACCCACGGCGATTTCCCCGATGCGGTGCGAGCGGTAGCTAAAAAAATGAATGTGCCGCTTATCGACATTACCCAAATAACTACCCAATTGTACGAGAAATGGGGGGATGAAATGTCCAGAAAAGCTTTCGTGCAATACCCTGCAAATACTTTTCCGGGACAAGACAAAGCATTGGAGGACAACACCCATTTCAATAGTTTTGGGGCTAACGAAATTGCACTTTGCGTGATTAAAGGAATTCGTGAACTTAACCTTCCTTTGAAAAAATACATCCGCAAAGAAACTCCTGCTTACAACCCAACACAACCCAATTACATTTCGACTTGGACACTGCCCATGAGTGCCCGCTTTGAAATTGTTAAACCTGATGGTAATTAAATCCCTTTTGAAAAACCAAATTATGTCACTTAAAAAAAACGTTCTATTCATTGCTATTGTTGCGCTTACTACATTTTCTGCGCTAGATAGTTTTGCACAACAAACCGACAAAATATATCTTTCCGGAAAAGACTTTGAACATCCCGTGCAATGGGATTTTTATTGCACCGGCGGCAACAACAGTAAGACTTGGACCAAAATCAATGTTCCTTCGCAATGGGAATTGGAAGGTTTTGGAGAATACACTTATGGTCGATGGTACAAAGAATTGAACCAAAAAGAACCCAGCAAAGAAGAAGGTTTATACAAATATGAATTTGAAATTCCCGCCGATTATAAAGGCAAGGATGTCGTAATCGCTTTTGGTGGTGCGATGACCGATACGGAAGTAAAAGTAAACGGAAAGTTGGCTGGAGAAATTCATCAAGGCGGTTTTTATGAATTCAAGTATGATATAACTTCACTGTTGAACTTTGGTGCCAAAAATATTTTGGAAGTTCACGTATGGAAAGATTCGAGCAATAAATCAGTAAATGCTGCAGAACGAAGAGCGGATTGGTGGCTGTTTGGCGGAATTTATCGTCCGGTATGGCTAGAGGTTTCTCCTAAAACACAGATTCAACATATTGCGGTAAACCCAAAAATGGATGGTTCAATCACTATTGACATGAACCTTAAAAATATTGCCAAAAATGCCACTGTCGAAGGCACTTTAAAAGGTTTGGATGGAGAAAAATTCGAAACTTTTTCCTTTCCAATAAAAGCCAAAAGCACCAAAGAAACGATTGCTGCCCAATGGAAAAACGTAAAACCTTGGAATACCGAAACCCCAAATTTATACGACTTGGAATTGGTCTTGAAACAAAATGGAATTACCATTCATAAAGTGGAAAAAAGAATTGGTTTCAGAACGTTGGAGTTCAAAAAGAAAGACGGAATTTATGTAAACGGCACCAAAATTATAATGAAAGGAATCAATCGTCATTCCTTTTGGCCAGAAGGCGGACGAAGTACCAGCAAACGCATTAGTTTGTTAGATGCCACATTGCTGAAAGACATGAACATGAATGCGGTACGTGGTCATTATCCGCCAGATGAACATTTCTTGGAAGTTTGTGATTCTTTGGGTCTTTTTGCTTTGAATGAATTAGCGGGTTGGCAAAATTCTTATGATACAAAATTAGGAACAAAATTAGTTACCGAAATGGTAACTCGCGATGTCAATCATCCCTCGGTAATTATTTGGGACAATGGTAACGAAGGCGGTTGGAATACCGAAGTAGATAAAGTTTTTGCAGAAAATGATCCTCAAAAAAGAATTGTTATTCACCCATGGGCTGATTTCAATGGTTGGGATACACACCACTACCCTACTTATTTAACGGGAATGCACCGATTTAATAGTGGAGAAAACGTGTTTTTTCCAACGGAATTTATGCACGGTACCTACGACAACGGACACGGAGCAGCACTGGAAGATTTCTGGACCCGCTACAAACAAAGTCCTTTGTTTGCCGGAGGATTTATGTGGGCAATGCTCGACGAAGCCGTTTTTCGTTCGGATTGGAAAGGAGAAGCGAAATTTGATTCTAAAGGTTCTTTGGCGGCAGACGGAATTTTAGGACCGCATCGAGAAAGAGAAGGCAGTTATTATACCGTAAAAGAAGTTTGGGCACCGATTCAATTTGCACCAAAACAAGTTACAGCTGCTTTTGATGGATCGTTTTTGATTACGAACGATTATCTTTTCAGTAATTTGAATTCCTGTAAAATGGAATACAAAGTAATGAAATCTGATAAAGACGTGCTTTATACCAATGCAGTTGCAAAAGAAATAAGCTCGGGTAAAATTGAGATTCCGAGTATTGATCCCGGTGAAGCCCGTAAAATTAAATTTGCAGTTCCGGCTAATTTCTATGAAGGCGATGTTTTGTCTATAAAGGCTTATGATCAATACAATAAAGAAATCTACACCTGGACCTGGCCTATTCATAAAGCTAAATTTTATGCCGCTAAATTTTTAGTAGCTAAAGAAACTAAAACAAAAGCGGCAGCAACCCAAAGTGAAAATGAAGTTACTTTAAAAGGTAGTGGTGTTAGTGTTACTTTAGATAAAACTACCGGAGAAATCCTGAGCGTTAAAAACGGTACTTCAGTAATTCCATTGACTAATGGACCTCGTCCCATCGGAATGAAGGCTAAACTAAAAGACGTGCAGGTTTCGCAAGAAGGCGACAAAGCGGTTTGTAAAGTGTCCTATGTTGGTGGTTTGTCGTCTATAAAATGGATTATGGAAGCTGATGGAAGATTCAAAATGGAATTAGTGGCGTTGAAAAATTCAGAAAACAATGGTGGATTTGATGGTGCCGCTTTTGAAGATAAAATTAGTGCTTTCGGAATCACGTTCAGTTTCCCTGAAAAAGGGGTAACCGGTATCAAATGGTTCGGAAGAGGGCCTTACCATGTTTGGAAAAACAGAATCAAAGGAACCACTTACGGGTTTTGGGAGAAAGATTATAATACGACCATTACCGGAGAAAGTTTTGAAAATCTGATTTATCCGGAATTCAAAGGATATCACGCTAATTTATTGGGTGCAAACCTAAAAGCCGGAGCGTCATCATTTAAAGTTTTTAGCGAATCAGAAAATTTGTTTTTACGATTATTTACCCCTGATTTGCCTAAAAACGGTTTTCCGGGAAGTTATCCTCAGCCAGCATTCCCGGAAGGAGACATCTCTTTTATGTATGAAATTCCAGCAATGAGAGATTTCAAACCTTTAGAGCACCAAGGGCCAGAAAGTCAGCCAACCAATATTCGTATCAAAAGCGGAGATGACGGCATCCAAATGAATCTTTGGTTCGATTTTAGAGCATTAACTGAAAAATAAAATTTATACATTAAAAATATGAAATTGATTAAAATATTTTCGATTCTTTGTTTAGCATTATTGTTTTTAAATTTTACTTATAAAAAGCAAGACAAACCCACTATTTACACCGTAGGCGATTCAACCGTAAAAAATGGCGGTGGCAAAGGTGGCGGTGGACTTTGGGGCTGGGGAGATTACATAGGCCAATTTTTGGATACTTCAAAAGTTAAGCTTGAAAACCATGCTTTAGGAGGAACCAGCAGCCGAACTTTTCAGGACAAAGGCTTGTGGGAAGCAGTGTATAAAAAACTCAAAAAAGGTGATTATGTACTAATTCAATTTGGACATAATGATGACGGCCCTTTAAATGATGATTCCAGAGCTAGAGGAACGATCAAAGGCATTGGCGAAGAAACAGAGGAAATAGACAACATACTGACCAAGAAACACGAAATCGTGCACAGCTACGGTTGGTATATTCGAAAGATAGTTAAAGATGCTAAGTATAAAGGTGCTATTCCTATCATTTGTTCTTCGATTCCAAGAAACGATTGGAAGGAAGGAAAAGTGCCTCGTAACAATAAATCCTATGGATTATGGGCCAAACAAATTGCAGAACAAGAGAAAGTAACTTTTATCGAATTAAACGATATGATGTCCATTGAAATGGAAAAGTTGGGTGAAACAAAAGTAACCGGAAACTATTTCTATAAACGAGATCATACGCATACTTCGGCAAAAGGAGCGGTACTTTCAGCTTCGGTAATTATCAATGAATTGAAAAAAAGTGACAATTCTTTAAAAAATTATATTTTAGAAAATCCTAAAATTGTACTTCCTGTAAAGAAAAAAGTATATTTAATTGGCGATTCTACCATGGCTAATAATGGTAACAATCCTAATGCTGTGGGTTGGGGAGTTGCTTTTCCTACTTATTGCGATACCACCAGAATTGAAGTTATCAATAAAGCCCGTGGGGGTAGAAGCACCAGAACCTATACCAAGGAAGGATTATGGGATGCCGTAAAAAATCAATTAAAACCGGGAGATTTTGTAATGATCCAATTTGGTCATAACGATGCTGGAGCGATTGACAAAGAAAAATTCAGGGGTTCGCTTAAAGGAAACGGTAATGAAACCCAAGAAGTGGTTCGGGACAGTTTAACTGAAACCGTGCATACTTTTGGCTGGTATATGGAAACGTTTATTAAAGAAGCCAAAGCAAAAGGGGCGATTCCTATCGTTTTGAGTCAAACTCCAAGAAACGAATGGCCAAACGACAAAGTAGAACGCAGAGCGGATACTTATGGAGGATGGTCGAAAATAGCGGCAACAAATACAGGTGCTTTTTATATCGATTTAAACGAAATAGTAGCCTTGAAATACGAAGATTTAGGTAAAGAAAAAGTTAAGTCCTTTTTCCCAAAAGATCACACCCACACAGGTTTTGAAGGTGCAGATCTTAACGCACTTACCGTTGCGGAAAGCCTCAAAAAAATAAAAGAATGTGCCTTGAAAGAGTACATCGAAATTCCTGCAAAAAAATAGTGCGATTTCTGTTTTAACTCCATTATAATCTATCCGGCCAATTTGTTTTTAAAATTTGAATTGCCTCCAGCTAAAGCTGGAGACAATTCAAAAAATTTTACCTTATGAAACATAAAATTGTAATCCTCACATTGCTTCTAAGTGGTTTTTATTCTTTTGCCGCTGAATATTATGTTGCTCCAAATGGGAATGATTCCAATATTGGAAGTAAAGACAAACCCGTTGAAACTGTAAAAAGAGCCCAAGAATTGGCCAATGCTGGAGATACCGTTTACATCAGGGGCGGTATTTATACGATGAGAGAAGAACAAATAGCGACCTATCAACGTGCCTATGCTTATGTAACCCAACTGGACAAAAAAGGCATTAGCTATTTGGCGTTTCCAAACGAAACTCCCGTGTTTGATTACAAAAACATCAAACCCGCCAATTATCGTATTGTCGCTTTTTTGGTCAAAGGAGATAACATTCACATTAAAGGCATTGAAATTACAGGTGTTCAGGTAACCATAAAGGGACATACCCAATCCGAATGTTTCGAGGTTATAGGCAACCATAATACACTGGAACGATTGCAACTGCACGACGGTATGGCTATTGGAGTCTATATGCTGTCCGGTTCCAATAATCTCATATTAAATTGTGATGCCTACAATAACTGGGATTCTGTTTCAGAAGGAGCAAAAGGAGGAAACACGGATGGTTTTGGTGCACATCTTAAAAAAGGGAGTGTAAATAATATTTTCAGGGGTTGTCGGTCTTGGTTTAATAGTGATGATGGATTCGATTTAATCAATAATGCAGAAGCTGTTTTAATAGAAAATTGCTGGGCTTTTTACAATGGTTATTCTTCTGATTTTGTAAGTCGTGGTGATGGAAATGGATTTAAAACAGGTGGATATGCCAAAGGGCGAAATCCTTATGACAATGTTATCGCAAATTACACCCTAATCCCAAAAAACATAATACGTTTTTGTTTGGCAGTTGGAAATAAACAAGGTGGTTTTTATGCCAATCATCATTTAGAAGGAAACTATTGGCACAATAATACGGCCTATAAGAACAGGGTAAACTATGATATGCTGAACTGCTTGGCATTAAACCCCACTGATTTTGGTACTGATGGCCCAGGTTGGAATCACGAAATGGTCAACAACTTAGGGTTTGCAGCTAAAGTAAAGGAATTAGCCCACATTGATAAGTCACGTTGCATCTTGAAAAATAATTATTTTGACCTCAATATAAACGTTACTTCATCTGATTTTTTAAGTCTTGATGAAGCTTTTTTAACAGCTCCAAGACAAGCTGATGGAAGCCTGCCCAATACTAACTTTTTAAAATTAACTCCCACAAGTAAATTGATAAACGTAGGAACCAATATTGGATTCCCTTTTAAAGGAACAGCACCAGATTTAGGAAGTTTTGAATTTGATGGAGGACGTTAGGATGCAAGAGTTCATTAATCAATAAAGGGACATTTAATTCTCTAAATCCGGTTTCGACAGAAAGCAATGTTGTTTTTCATAAGGACAGATTTTACTTTTGAGAACATTGAGTTGCAAACATCAAAGGGGCCTATTGAAAACACCCATTTTATTAAAAATGTAGTTTTAAAAAATGCAAACATTAAAAAAGATTAATGTAACCCGTATGGGCAAAAATAAATAAAGCTTTTTTATGAAAAAAATCATCCTAACTACATTAACGCTAGTACTGTCAGCTGTAACATTCGCCCAAGATAAACAGAATGACAATTGTGATTTTATAGAAAACGGTTTTGTTGCTCCACAGTATAGTGTTAAAACAGGGGCTTATTATTACTGGATAAACGATCATATCTCTCAGAGAATACTAATTTGAATGCCAAAAGTTCCTTGCAGAAATCAGGACTTTTGGGGCCGGTATAACTTATTTCCATCAAAAAATAATTTAATAATTTATATTTCAATAAAATGAAACACGTATATATTGCTTTTACAAAAAGGTTTTCCAGAAGCATAAAGCTGCTTTTTTTAGTGGTTATGCTTAGTTTAACGAAACATTCTTTTGCCCAAATTAAATTCAATAACGTTCTATACGGCGTATCTTATTACCATGAATACATGCCTACTGATCGACTCGAAAAAGATGTACAAATGATGCAGGAAACAGGAGTTTCCGTAGTTCGTCTGGCCGAATCTTCGTGGAGTGGTTTTGAACCCCAAGAAGGCAAATTCGAATTTGCATGGATGGATCGAATCATCGACCGCTTACACAAAGCGGGAATAAAAGTAATTGTTGGTACTCCTACTTATTCTATTCCTGCGTGGATGGCCCTCAAATATCCTGAAATGCTTATTGAATATGCTGGAGGTCGAAAAGCCAGTTATGGTATTCGTCAAAATGTAGATTTAACAAATGCCTCTTACTTGTTTTATTCCGAGCGCATTATCCGAAAAATTGCTGAACGTTATGCAAAACATCCTGCCGTGATTGGTTTTCAGGTGGACAATGAAACCCTTACCCGTGGTGCCAATAATCACGATTTTCAGGTAGGTTTTGTCAATTATTTGAAAGATAAATTTGGAACCGTACAAACACTAAACAAAATATGGGGTTTGAATTACTGGGGAATGGCCATGAACGATTGGAGTGAATTCCCAGACCGGGACGGGGCTACCAATACAGGTTATAAACTAGAATGGGAACGATATAAAATGAAAGTGATTGCAGACTTTCTGACTTGGCAAACCAAAATTGTGGATGAATACAAGCGTCCCGATCAATTTGTTACGCATTGTTTTATGACGACTCCCGAAATTGACAAACCTCAAACGAGTCAATTTATGGATATTCTGGGATTAAACAAATATCCTCCAGTACAGGACAAATGCACAGGAGCCGAATATGCCATGGCTGGTGATTATATTCGCTCGGTAAAAAATTCCAATTATCTGGTTACCGAAACCACGGGACAAACCACAGGATGGGATTCTAAAGACCAACATCCTCCTTATGATGGACAATTACGCCTTAACATGTATTCCAATATTGGTTCTGGTGCTAATATGGTGGCCTATTGGCATTGGCATTCCATCCATTACGGGCAGGAAACCTATTGGAAAGGAATCCTGTCACACGATTTGGAACCTAACCGAGTGTATGATGAAATGAAAAAGACGGCACAAGAACTTAAAAAATTTGGTCCTAATCTAGTTAATTTAAAAATCAAGCCACAAGTAGCCATACTTTTTAGCTACGATTCTAATCATGCCTTAAACATTATGCCCTATAAAGAAGGTAGCAATGCCTATCGCACGCAAACCGACCAGCTGCACCGTGCTTTGTACAACAACAGCGTGGCAGTGGACTATGTTTTTGCGGAAAAACCGAATCTAAATTTAAAAGATTATAAACTGGTAATTGTTCCCCCTTTATACGTGGCTTCGGATGCTGTATTGACAGCTATTTCCAATTATGTAAAAGAGGGCGGCCAAGTAGTAATGATGTTCAAAAGTGGATTTACCGATCAAAACTCAATGGTTAGAACTGAAGTCGCACCAGGACCGCTTCGCAAAGCTTGCGGATTCTACTATCAAGAGTTTGCTAACATCGAAAATCTGAACCTAAAAGGAAATCCTTTCAGTGTTGCCGACAAGGAAAATACCGTTTCGGAATGGGCTGAATTGATTATCCCGGAAACTGCCCAACCATTGGCTTTTTATGACCATCCTTTCTACGGAAAATATCCTGCCATTACGAGCAATAAATTTGGAAAAGGAACTTTGGTTTACGAAGGTTGCCGCCCTTCCGATATTTTGCAGGAAAAAATAGTGATGTCGGCCATAGAACGTGCTGGTATTAGAACCAGTGACCAAAACATTCATTGGCCTTTAATTACCAAACAAGGAATAAATGATTTTGGTAAAAAAGTGCATTTCTATTATAATTATTCCTCGAAAACAGATTCAGTGCTTTATGATTACCCTGACGGAAAAGAGTTAACTTCCGACCGTAAAGTCAAGAAAGGCGAAAAATTAGACATTGAACCTTGGGGCGTTCAAGTTGTGGAAGAAAACTAATTTAGGCATAACATACAAACATTACATTTCATTTTTTTAAATCATATATGAAAAATTCTATTCTATCATTTTTGTTCATTTTGTTGTTCCTTCAAAAAAGTAAGGCTCAAAATGATGCTGCATTAAAATTTGAGGTGTTTACCAAAGACCAAAAAGCAACTATCTTATATGATAATGCCACAGCATTAGATTCAATCTTGGCCTACTCTTTATCGGATGATATTTTTAAAATTACGGGTTTTAAACCATCGGTTACAAAAAACAGTGCAACTGCATCGGGCAATGTAATTGTTATTGGACAGCTTCAATCAGCGTTAATCGGATCTTTTTTAAACAAAAAAAGCGATTTTAAAGGATTCGAAAAGCAATGGGAAAGTTATCTTCTCAAGATTATTGACAAACCAACGTCCAAGATTAAAAAAGCATTTATTATTACTGGGACGAATCCAAGAGGAACTGCTTACGGGGTTTATGCCATTTCGGAACGAATCGGGGTTTCGCCTTGGTATTGGTGGGCGGATGTACCTGTTGCAAAACAAAATGAATTGGTACTGACGCAAAAGGAGTTTCAGTCCAAAGCGCCATCCGTTAAATTCAGAGGAATCTTTTTAAATGACGAAGATTGGGGATTGCGTCCTTGGGCTTCAAAAACTTTTGAACCTGAAGTGGGGAATATTGGACCTAAAACCTATGCCAAAATATTTGAATTATTATTGCGATTGAAAGCCAATACGATTTGGCCGGCAATGCACGAAGGAACGACCGGTTTTTTTAAAATTCCGGGGAATGTTAAAATAGCTGAGGGGTATCAAATTGTTGTTGGGTCTTCTCATGCAGAACCGATGTTGCGTAACAATGTTGACGAATGGAAGGAAAAAGAAATGGGACATTTTAATTATGTAACAAATAAAAAAAAGGTACATGAATATTGGGAAGACCGGGTAAAAGAAAGCAAAAATGTCGATGCTATTTACACAATTGGAATGCGTGGGGTGCATGATAGCGGAATGGAAGGAGTGAAAAATAATAAAGAAGGAGCTGAGCTATTGACACATATTTTAGACGATCAGAGAAAATTAATTGAAAAATACATCAATCCTGATGCGACTAAAGTGCCACAAGCCTTTACTGTGTATAAAGAAGTTTTGGATTTATATGATGAAGGCCTGAAAGTTCCAGATGATATTACCTTAGTTTGGACAGATGATAACTACGGCTATATCCGAAGGTTGAGTAATGCCGAAGAACAAAAACGTTCCGGAGGCGGCGGGGTTTATTATCACGCTTCTTACTGGGGAAGACCTCACGATTATCTTTGGGTGGATTCAGTTCATCCTGCATTGATTCGGGAAGAAATGATTAAGGCTTACCAAGCTAACTGTAAAGAAATTTGGATTCTGAATGTAGGTGATATAAAGCCTATTGAATATACAACACAATTGTTTATGGACATGGCTTATGATGCCAGTTCTTTTGAAAAGCCTACCAAGGTCAAAACGCACATGGCTGATTTTTATTCGTCGATTTTTGGGAAAAGGTACGGGAAGTCAATTGCGGATATAAAATGGGAATATTTTGATTTGGCTTTTGAAAGAAAACCGGAATTTATGGGTTGGAGTCAGACCGAACCGACTACAAAAACCAAGCAAACAGCCTACAATCCGTTATTTTTCGGGGATGAAAATCAAACACGAATTAACAAGTATCAAAATTTAGAAAATCAGGTTACAATTTTAAAAGACAAGTTACCAAAAGACTTGCAAGATCCTTATTTTCAGTTGGTATATTATCCTGCAAAAGCAGCTTCGTTGATGAATAAAAAGTTTCTATATGCTGATAAAGCAAATATATATGGCAAACAAGGCCGTCTGAATGCGAAGGAATATGCTTTGAAATCGGAAAAGGCATTCAATGAAATAAAATCAATTACTCAGAAATACAATCAAATGGCTGATGGAAAGTGGAATCATATGATGGATATGAGTCCTAGAAAGTTGCCTGTTTTTGATAAGGCAAATATCGAAATTCCTGTTGCGCAAAGTGAAATTGAGCCTGTTGGACTAATGGTGGAAAACTCAGCTAAGACGGATGCCTCAGAGCTGACATTGCCTACTTATCATCCTAATGCATCAGTATCTCATTTTATTGATATTTTCCTAAAAAAAGAAGCGACGATTTCCTGGGAATTATCAAATGTTCCTAATTGGTTAATAGCCAATAAAACAAAAGGTATTTTAGGTAAAAATGCTATCGATAATGAAAGAATAGAATTAAATATTGATTGGAATAAATGGAACAAAAAGCAAGTTCAAAAAGCCCAGTTTACTATTAATTATGGGAATAAAACAAGAGTAGTAAACCTTACTGTCGATTTAAATAGTATTGCTGTGGCTAAAAAAACATTCATAGCAATGGAAGAAAGGGTCGTTATCTATGCTCAAAATTTCACGGCAATAAAAAATCAAGAACCGTATCAGTGGAAAAAAATTGACGGCTTAGGATATAGTAAAGCCGCGATGCAGTCCTATCCGTTGACGGCAAGCCCATTAAAAACAGACAATCTTACCAAAGAGGCTCCTTATCTGGAGTATCAAATTCATCTGAGTAATTCGGATGCTTTCGTAGCACCGGAATTAATTGTACATGCCATACCTACACTTCCTTTAACGAATGAACATGGTGTTCGTGTTGGGGTACAATGGAATAATGAGCCTATTCAAATAATTGATTTTGCCACTATTGGAAGAAGTGAAGAATGGAAACAAAACGTATTATCGAATAAAGCAACTAAAAAAGTAGCCATTAAATCAACTGTTAAAGGAAAGAATACGTTAAAAATCTACATGATTGATGAGGGAGTTGCATTGGATTATTTTTACATCAATTTGAATAAAAATAATCCTGTACCGTATTCGATTTTACCTGAAACGGTTAGATAAATGGATTTTAAAGGATAAAAAAATGAGGCGATAAAGCCTCATTTTTTATGTTTGGTACTCTGATTATTTTCGTCTCAACTATTCTATGGTTATCGGATAAATTGATTTATTGTTTTTGGAAAAGTCTAGTTTTGAATTATGATCTTATCCAGAGAAACGAAGTCTCCAGTACTGCCATAATTTGATTTTCTTTTATCGGACCAATTAGATCTTTCCCCGGTTACATAAACGGTTAATGTATAGGTATCTTTTTTCAAAAGCTGAGACCGGAATAATTGTGTTGATAGGGGAGACTTACTGTACATGTCAATCAACGAGGTTACTATTACTTTTCCTTTTTTGTCAGATAGTACAATTCGTGCATAGCCGTTTTCTGTACCAACATAACTATATAAAGCGATTTGCTGACCACTAAATTTGATTGAAAACGAAGCGCATTTTTCGTTAGATTTGCTCTCAGATATGGCATCTCCATTATTGAGATGTTTCCAATTGCCACTGTATAGAATTTGTTTATCCGTGTTTTCTATAATTTTATCACCAGTTTTTATTGGCGATGCAAGTCCGGTTGAAACATTTATTTGCCATGCTTCCTGATATGTTCGCATAGAAAGTGAAGTTCCTGAAATTAAAAGAGGTTGCCATACATAGGTTGCCGCAGAGGCTTGTTTTGGAAAAGACCATCGGTCGCCCATAAACATATAGGTTGTGTCCTTTGTTCCTTCAATTGGTAAGACAAAGGTTGATTGTGAATTCCAAGTTAATGAGCCCTCTGGAGCAATAAGCCCTCTGGAGATCCATGGCCCTCTGATAGAATTAGAGGTGTAATAATAATTATCGTTACGTTCCCAACTGGTAAGGTTTGAGCCAATAAGATAATAAAGACCGTCTTTTTTTAACATGGTAGGGGATTCAAATCCTGATGTCATATTTGCATTTACTTGTTCAACAACAGATTTATAGTCTTCACCAAGTTTATAAATTTCACCCCCGTGAATAAGTATGTATCCGGAACCATCTTTATCTTGGAAAACTCCCATATCCCATTTTTTTATAGGTTTGTCATTAAAAAGCAATGGACCTTTAAAGTTATAAGGGCCTTTAACTGTTTTTGAAGTAGCATAGCCCACAAACTGATCCTTATAGGTAAGCGAATCGGCATGCATAAACATAATATATTCTTTCGTTTTAGGGTTTTTCATTACTTTAACCCTTTCACCAACCCGGTTAGGACCTAATTTACCCGAATTTTGCACAGGAAGTGCTACTCGTTCAAATTTCCAATTATAAAGATCCTTTGAGGAATAACAGTTAAAACCGGCAAAAGCATTGTTGGTATCACTATGGGCTTCGCCAAAAAGATAGAATTTACCGTTGTCCATAATAATATTGGCTCCATGGGCACTTACAACATTTCCATTTTGATCAAACCAAGGGGTTCCAGAATAGATTGCATCCGTTTTTCCGGTTAGTTGTGCAAATAAAAAGGAAGAGTGGATTAAAAAGATAATACACACTATTTTTTCACTAAAATATCTAAAAATGGAATAATTATTTTTGAACATGTTTAATAATTTAAAAAAAATCTAAATCTCCTTTCGGTTTTTATCGCATCCTGTAGCATCAGCATAAATAGCATGGATAATTATTCTATTCGTTTTTTGTTAATGTAAACATTTTTAAAAGTTACTCCCTTTATTATGCTTTTATCGATAGCCGCATTAGTAGCTTCAATATTCAAATTTTCAAATGTAAAATTGGTTAAACGAACGTTAGGATCTTTTTCTACTCCATAAAAAGTATCACATTTAAGATCAATATTCTTTAACGTAATATTATCCCCGTATGATAAGGGTACGTCTGGTCGCCCTTTTAAGTCAAAAAATTGTTTCCATGCAAAAACAGCAAGACACGTTTTAGCTTCTCCTTTTATATTTTCAACCCTAATAAACTCATATCTTTGAGGCGTATCAGGTCTCATTTTAAGCCATAATAATCTTGAAGCTCCGTCAATTTGACAATTACGCATGATCACATTTCTATTATGTATCGATTCGCTTCCGTTTGTTAATGCCGAATGACAAAATCCAAAATGGCAATCTTCAATAATAATATTAGAATTTGGACCATTATTTTTATCCTGATCTGCATAAGGTCCTTTGCCTCCTTTTAATGCTATAGCGTCATCATTTACAGACATATAACAGCCTTTTATAAGAACATTAGAACAAATATCAATATCGATAGCATCTGTACTTGGGGCTTTAGCTTCTAGGTGCGGAGAAAAAATATAAACATCTAATATTTTTACATTATTACATTTATAAAAATGATTGGTCCAAAAACCTGAATTAATCAATTTTACATCTTGAAGTTGCACATTATTAGAATTCCAAACAAATACTAATCTTGGTCTTGAAACTTCTAGATTGGTGCATTTTGGATTTTCTTTGCGTCTTGCCCAAAAAGCTTCCCAATACTTTGAACCATTTCCGTTTAGAGTTCCTTTGCCTGAAATTGAAAAACCATCAACTCCATAGGCATTTACTAAAGCAGGAAAATAATCTAAATTTTGACCTTCCATTCGTGAAGGCATGATTGGATAATCCGAAATATTATCCGAACCTTTCAAAGTAGCTTTATCAGAAATATATAAACTTGTTTTAGGTTTAAAAAACAAAGCTCCACTCAGAAAAACGCCTTTCGGAATCACAATGACACCTCCACCATTTGCGGATGCCTTGTCAATAATCTTCTGTATGGCGAGAGTTTGAATTTTTGTACTGTCATTACTTACACCATAATCAGTAATACTATATTTTTTGCCTAAATTTTTTAATTCAATTTTAGTATAATCTTTAAACCAATTTGGGATTAAAGTCCCATCAGGAAAGGTATCTTTATTGTTTTTTTGCGAAAATGTTATTTGCGAAAATCCGATAAGGCAAATTAACAATCTAAAAATATTTTTCATTATGTTCTTATTTATTATATTCTATTACTATTATATTTAATTCTATTATTTACGTTTCAACCAGTCTTTCGGCACATTTACAATGCATATATTCATGGTGCGATTGTCTTCTGAAAGCATCGCCGATTGTATTTCTATTTTTGTCCCGTCACTATTAAAAGTAGGATGCAAATGATCTGCGGCTGTTTCTTTATGCCCCGTTGTAAGCATCATCATTTCATTAGTTTTTCGGTCAATTAGATATAAACTTCGCGAAAAATCATCGCCCACGGCCCATCGCCCATCAGCTGAACCATGTACGTGCCATAAACCGCTACCGCTTTTAGTTTGTCCGGCAATAATCATCTCTCTGGTTCTAAGATTTACAATGGCAAGACCTGTTGGTTTTTCTCTAGTTCCCGTGGCTCCCCAATTACTCTCTTGCCCCGGATTGACAGGATTTTTGATTTCACCGTTCGCAGCAACTTCCACAAGGGGATCTTTCTCAATATCAATTTTTCGATGTCCCATAATCGCCATGGCTACTTCGTCTTTGGAAATTACGGCTTCGTGTGTAACCCATTCAAAATTGGATTCAGGATACAAAGGGCGTAAACCCGTACCGTCTGCCATAACAGTCCACGTACGTTGGGGTGACTTCCCTCCTGTTTCCCAGCAAAAAATAATCTCACCAGGATTCCATACATTTGATTGGATATGCCCAATTTGAAAAGGAACCGAAATGACATGCTTTAACTCGCCTGTTTTCAAATTCATGCTGCCAATCCCTCCAGGCCCTGCGCCCATATTGCGGGGACCAAAACTTTTTTCGATAGTGACTCCAGAATCTAAATGTTTGGCAGCTTCTTCTTTTCCAATTCTAAAATAAACCCTTTCTTCATCTGCATCTAATGCCATATCACCAGAGGCTCCCATTTCTGGATTCGTAGTGCCACAAACTTTTTCGTAAGCAGAAACAGGTTTCATTTTCCCCGATTTACTGTCTTCAAATACAGTGCCCAAATTTACTTCTATGATTTGCATTTTGTCTTCTTGTCCTTTACGCATAAAGTACAATTTCATCGACTTTTGCGCTATGCACAGCGTTCCGTTATAACCACCTTCAGTAACTTGAACCATTACACCAGATTTTTCATTAACCGCAATGGCTTCCCCTTTAGCTCGGTTTGATCGAAATATCAACCATTTCCCATCTGAGGTCCACTGTGGATGCGTGGGATAGGTTTTAGAATCCCCAGCCGATTTCGTAGTCAAGAATATTAATTTTTGTCCTGTTACAGGATCTTTAACTATTTTCTTTTCGGATGGAAAGCGAGTACCAATTTGACCAAAAACAGTAGCGGTAACGAATAGTATAATGGTATTTAAAAGGATTTTAATTTTCATTTGTGTTGGTTGTTTTTACCTTCTATTTTTAATTGGATAGAGCTATCGTTGATTTCGAATTGGCTGTCTTTCAACAACAAAATCACTTCAGATCCAGCCAATAAAACTGGCCCATAACCATGAGCTGCAAATACATTTATTGGTCGATAGTAATAAAATGCAGGGTCAAATCCCATTCCTGTCCCTACACAAGTTCCTTCTACTTGTCCTTTGGCATTGACTTTTGAAGCTACTGCATTCCAAGCCAATAGAACTGCTGGTGCATAAGTCATTTTATCAATATAACCACGATTAATGGCTCTGGCAATTGAATACGTATAAATGGCTGTTGCCGAAGTTTCTAAATAAGTGTCATTTCTATCCAATAATTGGTGCCAAAAACCAGTTCCGTCTTGGTATTTTGCCAATCCTTTGATATGTGCTTGCAATTGCGCCAAAACTCCCGCATATCCTGGGTGGTCTTTTGGCAAAACTTCCAATAATTCAATCATGGTCATCACTGCCCAACCATTGGCTCTACCCCAGTGAAATTGGGGATGATCTTCCATAGATTGCACCCAACCGTGCATGTAAATTCCTTTTTCTTTATTAAACATTCTCCCCGAAAACTGGTTGACTTGTTTTACGGCATCATCAAAATATTTAACATCGCCTGTATATTTACCCATTTGGGCAAGTGCCGGTACGCTCATGAACATGTCGTCTAACCAAAGCGTATTGTCTTGAGGTCTGTTTCTGGCCAAAGTTCCATCTTGCAATCTAAATTGTTTATTGCTAATGAAGTCAATATAATTATTAATCAGCGGATCTACATTTGCTTTTAGTCCATCTTGCTTTGCTTTTATAAAGGCTGCACAAAGTGCTCCTGCAAAATCTAATGCTTCAGGATGCAGGGTTTTGATCATGTCTTTGTCTTTGATATTTTTCTCTTTATAGTTTTCGGCGATATCGGCAATTAATTTGATTCGCTTGTTGGAATAATCGGCAAAATATTTTTCGCCCGTAGCTTTAGAAGCTAAAAGCATTCCCGCATAAGTAACTCCCCATTCGTAACTGGTAAGTCTAAAAGCACCTGGCTCAAACATGATGTCTTCATTGCCTTTTTTATAATTCGTGATTTCCGCTTTTGTGGTTGCATTTATAATTTTGGAAGCTGAATTTGCATCCAGAAATTTATAAACTCTATCCAATACCTTTTTGATACTATCTTTTTGAGGAGTTCCATAAGGAGTTGGGTAATCCGGTTGAAGTAAATGCAGTGGTGCGGTTGCATCGTTTTTTTGTGCATGTACTGTAGCTGTTGATACTAGCACGCTCGTAAACAAAAGAGTTGCGATTTTAGAAAAAGAATGTTTCATACTATCGGTTTTAGAAATAGAAATAAGGTTTATTTATTGATTTTAACAGTGATTTCGGTAGAAAGTTGTTTGGCTAAGTTGATAACATAATTATTGAAATAGTCCGAATCCTTGAAATTTTTATCGGCACTCAATTCCCAAGCAGCAACTGCATAATAACTGATTGGCTCATTGTTTTCTATTTTAAATTTCGCCAAATAAGAATCCGTTAATTGTCCTTTTTTTGGTGCTTCCATATAGCCATTGTACCCTTTTTTAGGAACTATTATTGCTGTTCCCATAATCCATTCGCGATTATAGCCTAGATTATCGTGTTGGATAAGACAAACCCAATCTCCAACTTCTATAACTTTTAATCCTTTTTGATTGTTAATGTTTGATAAAGCAATAAGTAACATTTCGTTTCCTTTAAGTCCATCCAAACTAATTGTGTTTTTATAGCCGTACATTCCGGGCCAAATAGACGTAATTTCTTTTACCTGATACTTATTTCCCGATGCATTCCAATTGTGGTAATCATAACTTAAAACAGAATTTTCTGGTCCTTCGCTCACAATTTTGAAAGTTGTCTTTTCGATATTATTCAAAGTATCGGTTCCAAGAATTCCAAGTCTGTTAATTTCATTTCCTACAAGTAACGCGTACCCTCCAAGGCCAGCTGAACTACCCACGGGGAAAACATCTCTTCCCCAATCATACATCACATGATAATTATCTTCTACGGCTCCTTTACTGTTAATACCAACATTTTCCGGAGTAATCGCGGGTAATTTTTTTCCAAAAACATCTTTGGAATTTCTACCGTCAAAATAATGTCTAAAACCTACTTTGTCATTTTCCCAAGAAGGACCATCGGTTTGGTATTTTTGAAAACCTAGTTTTTTATAGACTTGATTCGCATTTACAGTTTCTTCGGTTGCGGGTTGTAAAGGTTCATTTTCGGTTTCTCTTTTTCCAAATCTTGCGCTAGTTCTAATCGTAAATTTAGGTGCTTGTTTTACCCAGACAAGTTGTGTGTTTTTCTTTTCACTGGCCGAAAAATTGGTCACTACAAATAGTTCATCCCATTTTCCATCGCCATCTAAATCATTAACTTGAGAAGGGATCGTGTCATTTTCATAGACTAATATTGGATAATTATTTAAACCGTTAGTAACTGGCAAAAGATTTCTTGCGATAGAAATTGGTTTATCCGTTAATTCTAAATTAGAATTATTGGTTAATACTATGCCTGTTTCAGTAGTATTTTTATACGTTTTACAGCCTACAAATAGTAGCGCCATAAAGGCTGCGGGCAAACATAAATTGAATTTATTTCTCATTAGATTACTATATTTTATGCTATTATTTTTTATTTTACTGCAACATCCCAAACTTTGGAAAGTCTGGATTTACCTTTTGGGCCTTCAATATTTAAAACCACGATATATTTTCCTGCTTCTTTATATTGATGTATTGGGTTTTGCTCTGAAGAAGTTGTTCCATCCCCAAAATCCCATTTCCACGATTTGATTTCCCCCTCGGATTTATCAATAAAAGCAACCATTCTTCGATTCATATCAACCACATTAAAAGACCATTTTGCAGCTATTCCTTTTTTGAATTGTTCCTCAAGAGGCATTAATTTAAAAGGCAAACTATAATTGGCATTTCCGTACATGGTATGTTCTTTTGATAAGTTCCAAAACCCGTTATTGGCCTCTTTATTCACATCATCATAATCAATTATTGCCCAACAAAGTCCTATGTTTTTATTTTCTTCCAATATGGATTCAATAGCTCTTTCAGGATCATTTCCTGCATAATCAAAAGGAGTTATCCAAAACTCTAATGTCAATTTTCCTGATTCTCCGGGTTTAAAATTATAATGTGTCGCAGCATTGGAATATGGCAATTCTTTTATCCAGGGCTGACTTCCCCAAGCTAAAGCCCAATCTTTTCCTTCCGAAGGAGTAAAAATATGATAGTTTTGTGCATGAACGCCATGATAGGAGAAATAGGCATCCATCGTATTTGTCAATGATTTATTTGGATGAAAACGATCAATAAATGGACCTCCGGATTGATCGCCGTCTACAGTGATTTCAAAGATATCGTTGTGTAAACCCGTCAAAGAAAAATCCCAATAATTATCGTAGGCTTCGTATAAAAAATACAACCGATTCAATCCTTTTACCCAAGCCACTTTCACACTCACATCCAGATTTTTCGGATCTGCTTTAGTCTGTTTTCCACTGTCATCCCATAACTCTCCCATTCCAACAGCATAACTTTCAGGAACTATTTTCCAATCTTCTGCATTTCCGTCAACCGTAGGGATTTTATTGGCTGGAAACTGAAAAATTTTAAAACTTTGGTTTTCTTGTGACCAAGTCTGAACTCCAAAAAATAAGAGTATCAGCAATGACAAAAATGATTTTTTGCATCGTTTTAACCAATATTTATTTTTAAATTTTAAAGTCATATTTTATAAATTAATTACAGTTTGGGAATATCTATGGCCTTATATTTTGCAGGATTAGCTGATTCTCCTTTAAAATTAATCAGTTCGATTCCTGTCACATTATTGGCCTGAATTGCATTTGTAAAATAATCCGGAATCGAATTTCCCCAAGCTATGCTGCAGTTTTCTAATACTACACGATCGCTATATCGAATAAAAATCCCCGGAGTATCATGGGTTTCAATACCATCATACGCTTTTGTAGGGCGGTTGTCAAAGACATTACCGGGATACTTTGTCCATCTGTTTAATGTAACGTCAACATTATAAAGGCGGATATCGGTGATTCTACTTTCCTTTGTGCCATTGATACGAATACTATTTTCGGCTATTCCTTTTACATTTTCAATTAAAACATTGTGAATTTTTCCAATTTTAGTCTCCGGATTACGCTGTATCGCAGTTAATGAAATCGCCTCTCCTCGCCCCCACCACGGATTAGAATGATAGCGGGAAGTAAAATTTATATCTTTAAAAACGATGTTATATACATCTCCTTCATCACGCAATTGGATTGTCAATCCACGGCAACTGGTTTTTATTTCACATCGTTCAAAAACAACATTGTAAATATCTTGTGCTGTTTCTGTTCCTATTTTTAATCCTGAATCCTGAGTTTCCAATTTACAATCGTGAACCCAAATATTCGCAGATGGACCGTAATCAATTTCTTGTTGTGTTGCTTTTACTACTATCGCATCATCGCCACAACTTATTTCGCAGTTGCGTATTTCAACATTTCGGCAATGATCGGGATCAATTCCATCGCAATTAGGTACGTCAAGATTATTCTTGATTTTCACGCCATCGATTAATACATTTTCGCAACCCAAAAGGTGCAGGCTCCAGGAAGGTGCTTTTTCAATAGTGATATCCGTTATTTCTAAATCTATGCATTTAGTAAGAATAAATAGTTTTGGTCTCCAGTCTTTTGGCATCCAAATTTCCTTAACAGTATCGTAATGCGTCATAAACTCTAATGCCCGTCCATTAATACTTCCTGTTCCTGATATTTTTAGATTTTTAACATCATTAGCTATTATGGAACCTTCAACCGAATAATCTTCTTTTTTAGTGCTTACCAAAAGTTGGGCGTTTCCTTCTAAATAAAATTCGATGTCACTTTTTAAAACCAGCGTACTAATAAGATATTGGTGGTTTCTAGGAAGTAAAACTTTTGTGCCATTCCCTAATTTTGCAGCTACGTCAATTGCTTTTTGGATTGCCTTTGTATCTAACGCTTTTCCATTACCAATAGCGCCGTACTTTGTAACATCAATAACGGTTACTACTTTCTGAGCTTTTACAGATATAGCTCCGAAATTAATTAAAAGTAATACTAAAAATATATTTTTAAAGCTGTTATTCATTGGTACTTTCGTTTAAATTGTAATGTTCCGACAACTTTCAAATATATTCAATAAAAATAGTTATACTGTCCTGTAGTATAGGGTTCAGGATAAATTAAACTTTTAAAATATGTTTAAAAAAAAATCTTCGGAAATCTGCTATATCTGTGTGAAAAATTGCACGCAGATATAGCAGACTTTCGAAGATTAAAATTAATTAATTCGCAATACAACGATTGTTATAAAGATGAATTAAAGATTTTAAAAAGTGTATTTTGTTGGACACTCTTTATAATCGGGGTTGACTGTTTCCTAACTTGTTTTTAAACTGCGACTGCGACCCGAAATTAATTTGATTTCAAAGGTATTTTTCCAGTTTTAAGTCCTTTACCCGTAACTTCTAATTCTATTTCACCCGCTTTTGAAGTGGACTGAACCAAAACAACTAATTTACCGCTAAATAGTTTCATCGTAGGCAAATGAAACTGTTCTAAAGAGGTAGCGTCTCCATTACACGCCGCGCGATACGTTCCTTTTCCGGTTACATTAAAATGGAGTTGTTGGGTAGCATTTGGACAAGGATTACCCTTTTTATCTACTACAGAAACCGTAACAAAAGCCAAGTCTTCACCATTCGCTTCCAGGTTCGTTCTGTCAGCTTCGAGTTTTATTTGGTATGGCTTTTCTGCAGTATGAATTTCTTCTTCGGCAACCCGATTTCCTTGTTTGTCAAAAGCAACTACTTTTACCGTTCCGGGTTCGTATTTGACATCCATCCACATCAATCGGTAACGATTTTGTGGAGTGGCATTATTTTTTCTTTGAATTCCCATACTTTTTCCATTCACAAAAAGTTCGGCACTTTCATAATTCGTGTAGACAAATACGGGTGTCGTTTGTCCTTCTCTTCCTTCCCAATTCCAATGTGGCAAAATATGTAACGTTTTATCATTGGTATTCCAACGGCTTCGGTACAAATAGAATCTGTCCTTTGGTAAACCAGCTAAATCACTAATCCCGAAATAAGAACTTCGGGAAGGCCACTTTTCATCATAAGGCGTAGGTTCGCCTAAATAATCAAAACCGGTCCATACAAATTCTCCAATTACCCAAGACTTGTCATCTTGCAGAACAAAATCATCATCAGGTAAATTAGACCAGCTACAGTATTCTAAATCATAAGAAGAACTTTGAAAATCAGCATATTGTTTGGATTGCGCTTTCACGACAGGGAATTTATAGACGCCGCGTGAACTTACTGTTGATGCCGTTTCAGATCCTAAAATAAAGCCTTGCGGAAATTTCTCAAAAGCTTCTTGATACAAATGAACGCGATAATTAAGCCCCGGAATGTCTAACAAGGCTCCAAATCCTGATGCCAATGTCGCTTTTACCTGATCCATTCCTACAGTTACTGGTCGGGTTGGGTCCTCACGATGAAATATATCCTGCAACCACTTCGCTCGTTTCACCCCTTCAGCACCCCATTGATCCGGAACTTCATTCCCGGAACTCCACATCACGATACATGGATGGTTGCGGGTTGCTTGAACTAAATTTACAATGTCTTTTTCAGCATCTGTTTCAAAAAAACGATTGTAGCCATTTTTTACTTTTGGCTTAGCCCATTCATCAAAACTTTCGGCTAGAAACATAAATCCCATTTCGTCACACAATTCCAGTTGTTCCAATGACGGCATATTGTGTGAACTGCGAATGGCATTGCATCCCATATCTTTTAAAATAGTCAATTGCCTGCGCAAAGCAGCTTTGTTGATTGCAGTTCCTATAGGCCCTAAATCGTGGTGCAAACAAACCCCTTTGAATTTGCGTACTTCACCATTCAAACTAAAACCTTTGTTTGCTTCGTATTTAATGCTTCGAATACCAAATCGCGTGGTGGTTTCATCTTTCAGGACATCGCCAACATATATTTGAGAAGTGGCTGTATAGAGATAAGGGTTTTCCGGACTCCATAAATGCGGGTTTTTAACGGCAATATTTTGTTCGAATTCATTTCCGAAAAGAGTCGAATTCTCGTTAGTCGCTACTTCAATTCCTTTGGCATCTTTTATTTCGGTGATGATGCGAAGGTTTTCTCCGGAAACTTTTGTTTTAATCGTCACTTTAGCCAAATCAGAAGAAATAAATGGCGTGGTAATAAAAGTTCCCCATTGATCAATACTCTCTTTATTTTTAACTATAATTTTTACTTTTCTATACAAACCAGCTCCAGGATACCAACGCGATGACAATCCAAGATTTGATAAATGAACAGCCAGACTGTTTTTTCCGTTGGCAGCAACATAATCTGTAATATCAAAATAGAAGTAATTGTAACCGTAATTCCACTCTCCCACTTTTTTGCCGTTTACAAAGACTTTTGGTTCGCTCATGGCACCTTCAAAAACGATAAGCACTTTCTTGTTTTTATCAAAATTGGGTACTGAAAACTGATTTCGATACCAAGCTTCTCCAATGTAAGGTAAAGCTCCGGTTCGACCTGTTTTTTCAGTCGCTACTTTTTCTCCATTTTGGACAATAGCAGTAGTTTGAATATCTACCTGCTTGTCGAAAGGACCGTAAATAGCCCAGTCATGTGGAACGGTTACAGTCTGCCATTTCGAATCATTAAAATCATTTTCGAAAGCCTTTTCGTTAGTGCCTTTTGAGAATTTCCATCCCTTGGTTAGTTCAGTAACGACCCTTTCTTGTGCACGGATACCGGAAGATATCAGTAAAATAGTTAATATTAAAAGTGTAAATTTCATAGTATTCATTGTTGTTATTTGTCTAATAATCGTACGGATTATTTCCTTTGATTTTTATTAAATATTAAAATTTCAAATATAAGAGAAAAGTTTATTTCTTCTAATTTAAGACAAGCTCCTTTTAACCGTTTATAAGGGAAAATTTTCACTCTACCCTGAAAAAATGGACAGTAAAATCTAATCGACACTTTTTGTAGCTTTAGATTTTACTGTCCTTTTTTGAAATAAAAACACTTGGGAAAACTTTAGTTAATCCATGTGAAAAACTTCTTTTAACGAACTAGCAACTGGCGAATTATCTGGATTTGTTTCCATAATATCCCCCATATACGCCCACCATTTTTTGACAATTGGATGGTTGGGTAAAAAATCCACATCAAAATCTTCGCTTATTTTTTGAACAGCAAAAAGTATCAGCGTTTCTTCATCCAGAAAAATGCTATAATCCTGAATGCCGGTTTCAGAAAGTAAGCTTTCTAATTCTGGCCAAATTTCGTCGTGTCTTTTTTTATACTCCAATTCAAAACCTGGTTTTAATTTCATTTTAAAAGCATTGCGAATCATTTTATTTTCCATTTTTTGTTGGTTTTAGGTTAATAGTTACAGGTTTGTCACGGTTGCATATAATTTCACCGTTGTTATATTCTAATTCGGCTACTTGAATGGAACTTCGTCTGGTTTCAAAAGTATCTTTTCCTTTATTTTCGGGAGTGCGTCCAGGATGTGTAAAGTAGAAAATATACGCTTTGTCACCCTTTACAATAACATCTGCATGGCCGCCAATTACTTTATCATCTTCGCCTGTTCCTGGGATTTGTAAAATATTTTTCTCTTGTCGGGTCCAATTTACAAAATCATTAGAAGAAAAAACCCCCAAGCCTTTCCAAGCATCGATTATCATCCAGTTTTTGTTTTTCCATTGAAATACTTTTGGGCCTTCGCCACGATCTTTTACTACTTTTTTACCGCTGTCAGCCCAATGGTATAAATCATTGCTGTCCGCATAATATATCGATTTACCATCGTTTTCATTATTGTAGTACATGCGCCAAGTTCCATTTGGTAAACGAAATACAGCAGCATCAATACAACGTTCAGATGCGAGATTTAACTTGGATTCGAATTTCCAATCTATTCCATTTTTACTGGTTAAGTGAACGATATAACGGGGATGATACCAATCTTCGAAAATACCAGGAACAATAGTTAAGTACATATGGTATTTTCCTTTATGCTCAATTACCTCTGGAGCCCAATAGGTTACATCTTTCATACTGTAATTGATTGTGCAATTTGCTTTGTAAGTCCAATGGGTACCATCGGATGATTCCGCAATGCCAATGGGAGTCCCATGAACCCAGCTTACACCGTTCCCTCCTATATTAGCTCTGCGATTGGTATAAAATAGAAACCATTTTTTCTCTTTTTTATTCCAAATTATAGTAGGGTCTGCAGCACCATCATAAATTGTGTCCCGAAATAATGGTTTGTCAGCAATAGTATTTTCCTCTTTTTGTTCCCTATTTTGAGCAAAAACAGGGAGGCAACACAGCATTAATAATAGGATAAATGATTTTTTAAGCTTCATATTATTGGAGTCATTTTTTTATTTTAAATCTGCATTGACTTTTTTGTCGTCTTTTAAAAACTGCTGTTCCAGTGCTGTTTTCATTTGAGCAGCAATTGTAGCATTATCCAAAATTACATTTTGTTTTTCTTCTGGGTCTTTTTCAACATTGTAAAGTTCAAATAATGCAGGAGAATCATCGGCATGACGGCTCCGAATTATTTTCCAAGGTTTGCGTATCAGGCTTTCTTGAATGTGTCCCCTGATGTATATGTCATGCGTTGTTGTTTTAGAATTGAAAATCGTTTGCCATATGTTTTCTCCTTCAACTCCTTTTGGTATTTCAGCACCTGCAAGGGTCAGAAAGGTAGGCATAAGATCTGTGATGGCGATATAGTTGCTATTCTTTTTAGGAGTCAGATGGTTTTTCCAATACACAATAGCTGGAACTCGAATGGCACCTTCATAATTGGATGTTTTCCAATCTCGCAAAGGAAAATTGCTTCCTAGTACAGGATTTGATTCATGTACTCCTCCATATTCATTTTTAGAATCCCAATTTTCCATGGCGCCATTATCGCTTAGAAAAACGATAAGGGTATTGTCTTCTAAATTCATTTTTTTTAAGGCTTCCATCACCAATCCAATACTATAATCCATATGGGTCATGGCAGCGGCATAATCTCTTCGGGAGCTATTTTTGATGGTTTTTAAATACCGTTTTTTCCATTTATCTTCTTCCTGCAATGGGAAATGAGGTGCACTGTACGCCAGCTGAATGTAGAAATTTTTAGAGGAATCTCTTTTATTCGTCAGCCAATCTATCGTTTCTTTGGTGACTAAATCGGTGGTATGTCCTTCTTCTGTAATAAATGTGCCGTTTCTATACCAACTTGCATCTCCGTTCTTGTATTTGTGGGTGTATTGATCAATTTGTCCATGAAGAAAACCATAGGAATAATCAAAACCAAAAACATTAGGGCCGCTTGACGTATTGAGCCCTAAATGCCATTTGCCGAATAAGGCCGTTTCATAATTCTTTTTTTTCAAAGCTTGTGGAAGAGTCGTTATTGAATCGGGTAAGCTTAGTTTGCTTTTGTCGCTAATGGGTGCCACAATTCCGATTCTACTGGACGGCTTTCCGGTTAAAAGAGACGCTCTTGATGGAGAACAGGTTGGGCTCGTATAAAATCGGTTGAGTTGAATTCCTTTTTTTGCCAAGGAATTAATGTTTGGCGTTTGTATTTCAGAGCCATTATAGTTCACATCATTCCAGCCTGCATCATCGGCAATGATTACCAAAATGTTGGGCTTTTTTTCTAAAGTTTTCTTGTTTATTATTTGAGAGTAAACTCCCAATGGGATGACCAAGCATATTAAAAACAAACATTTTGAAGTTCTTAAAAAGAAGGTTTTAAGGGGGTGTATGGAAGTCCATTTCATGAAAAGAAGATGAGTATTTTATTTCAAATTTATTTATTTATTGTTTCAATACTGTCCTGTGCTATAGGGTAACTGATTTAGGCATAAAAAAAGAGGCTGTCTAAAAAGACAGCCTCCTCATTAAGATAATAATCGTATTACTTTTCAAGCACGATTTTTAGGGTATTTACCCCATCTACACTAAGTACTTTTAAAAGATATATACCATGAGCATGATTGGATATATTAAATGCGACTGTTTGCTTACCATCAATTAGTTTGATTTCTTTTTGCGTTACAATTTGTCCGGTCATGTTCATAATTATAACATCCGCTTTTGACGATTTGTAGCCACTAAGTTGCACTGTAAATTGTCCTGCTGATGGATTTGGATAAACCAATACCTCAGGTACAATTGAAACGCTTGTTCCGTCAATCTTCAATGAAGTGGTAGTTGTCTTAGCTGTTGTTGCGCAAGATCCCAGTTTGCAACCATGATTAAGATGAGCCTGAACAGCAGAAGAAGTAACACAAATCGCGACTCCGTTATGACAGATCATAACTTTATCATTTTTATTACCACAGCTAATATCTATCACATTAATCACCATTGATGCTTCACTAGTACAACCTATTGCATCGGTTACAGTTACGGTGTAAGTACCGGCACTATGTACATTGATGGATGAGGATGTTTGTCCGGTATTCCAACTGTATGTATAAGGAGAAGTACCGCCTGTTTGTATAGCACCTATAGTAAATGATGTAGGACCATAACCCAAATAAAGTGTATTCTTTTGAACAATAGTTTGGCTTAAAGCATATACATCAGGGATTCTTGCAGTTAAAGGAGTGCCTACCGTAACGGGGGTACTACCGGTTGTTTGATTCCCATTAACATCAGTAACTGTCCAAGTGATAGTGGATAGACCAACATTGAAATTTCCGCTTGCATCACTACCAGAACCATTTCTTTCGGTTACTCCTGTTATTTTATAGGCAACTGAAGCTATACCGCAATTGTCATTAGCTATTAGAACAGGAATGCTGTAAGTTGCATTGTAACATAGAACTTGAGCAGCCGGAGTCGTTAAAACAGGACCCTGGTTATCTGTAACAGTTACTATTTGGATTGCTGTGACCACATTTTCCTGCGCATCTTTCACTGTCCAGGTAACGGTAGTAGTACCAATAGGATAAGACGCAGGTGCATCATTCGTTAGTATTAATGCAGCAGCATTTGTACAATTATCTGAAATACTTGGCTGTGTCAATATTACTCCTGTTGCAGTGCATCCCTCATTAGTGGCAACTGTTAAGTTATCTACTGAAATAACGGGAGAGATTGAATCAATTACAGTAACATCAAAACTGTAGTTAACAGAACCCGAAGAGTTGTTCGCTGTAACCGTCACATTTGTAATTCCCTTATTGAATACGCTACCAGAACCTGTCCCGTCTCCAGAACCTGTAGTGGCTCCTGTGAAAACATAAGTGTAATTTGGTATAGGAAAACCTAGAGTTTCAGTAGCATAATCGACTTTTGTATCACATCCATCAGCACGTGTACTCTTAGTTGTGTTCATAACCTCTGGTGTCGAGATGTATTTTACTTCAATATTAGGCACTGGCGCTGCAACCATGTCATAACCCAGAAAAAAACTTGGGTGTGGTGGCTGATTATAGCCTGAATTTTGCCATGCTATAGCGGTACGATATTGAGGGTCATGCATCAAGGTATAAATTCGATTTTCTGTAGGAATAGTAGTAGTGAAAAGAATTAGCGCTGTATTATCTGAGCGGCGAAGAATAATTTCCTCTCTCCAGTCGCCCATAAGGTCAGCAGTAAGAGCAGGATTCTTTTTAGTGTCGTTATTTGACGAAACTGGTGCAGCCTGATATATAGTGAACAAACGGTTCAGTGATTTTGTCGCCGGATTCCATTTATCCATGATTGTACCATCCAATAATTCGCGACCTAAATCGCCATCCCACCATACAGCACCGTTAACGGACTGACTACCGTTAGTTGGCTTGATTGTACCAATTTCACCGTCCTGAACATTATAAAGGTTCCCAGAAGAGCTCCACATCTCATATCCTCTGTGGTTAGGATCAATATCTGCGGCCAAAGCACGACCAACATCCCCTGTGGTTGGTGCACCAAAAATCATTTCACCGGTTTTGGCATCATTAAGTCGTATACCATACGGACTGTATTGACCCGGAGACTCAAGACACTGCCAAATCTCCTGCCCCGGACGATCCGGATCCATGTCCGACATATGCAGCGCATCACCATGGCCCTGACCGTAAGTCCAAAGGCGTTTACCATTATCGTTAATAGCACTTGATCCGTTAATAATTTCATCTTTTCCATCTCCATCAACGTCACCAATAGTCATCTGGTGATTCCCTTGGCTTGATATTGCATTATTGGCCAGATCACTCGGGTCTTTACTATCGAAAATCCAGCGTAGCGTAAGTTGTCCGTTGCGCCAGTCATATGCTGCACGTACCAGTTTGTCATAATATCCGCGGCCTACAATCAGGCTTGGACGGGCACCATCAAGGTAAGCCACAGCTGATACAAAACGATCCTGACGGTTACCATAATTATCTCCCCAATCCGAAGTATTACCTCTGGCGGGCTGATAAGGGATCGTTGCCATAGCAGCACCGGTTAATCCGTTGAAAACAGTCAGGAACTCAGGTCCCTGTTGCACCCATCCTGAAGTATTGCGGTAATCAACATTGGCATTACCAATAACTACTCCGGCTCCATCCTTACTGCCGTCGGCAGTTTTTAGTATAATTTCAGCCTTCCCGTCTCCATCAAAATCATATACCATAAATTGATTAAAATGCGGACCTGCATTCATATTGATACCTAAGTCAATACGCCATAATTTGGTTCCGTTCAACTTATAACAGTCGAAGATTTGGTTACCGCTATACCCTCCTGCATTGTCATTTTTTGCAGTAGGCTCCCATTTTAAGAAAATTTCATACTCTCCATCACCATCTACATCACCCACACTGGCGTCATTCGCCGTGTAAGTATAGACTTTACCATCGGGAGTTGTTCCTCCGGCAGGAATTTGTAACGGAATCGTTAATTGATTATTTGCCCATACTGAAATAGGAGCTGAAGCTGGTCCTTCTACATTGTTGTTCACCACTTTCACTGTATAGGTACCGTTAACGGCAATATTGTCCAGAAAGTTTGTTGAAGTCGTGATAGGTGCTGTATTAAGCTTCACATTATCTCGGTAAATATTAAAAGCAATACCGGAAGGGTCATTACCCAGCAAGCGCCAGCTAATAAATACCTGACTGCTCGATTTACGCACCGCAACTACTCCACGATTTAGGAATTCCATTTGCTTCGGAGTGGTTACCACCGCATCAGGTAACACCAAGGTGTTTAATCTCACATTGTCACCATAAGAAATACCACCACTGTTAATGGCATAGGCTCTAATGTAATACAAGGTTGTCGGATTAAGACCCGGAATAGTCACAGTATATGATCCTGAACCGGCTGAGCCAGAAACAATCTTGGTGTTTGCCGTTGTTGGATTTCCACTAGTGTTGTAAACAATTCCTCTTTCCGTAATGGCTGATCCACCATCAGAGGTAATGTTTCCTCCTGTTTCTGCCGACGTGGTAGTGATATTGGTCACAGCCAAGGTGCTAAGTACAGCCGGTGGTGGTGGTGGTGTATAGATTCGGACAATAGGAGTGCTGATGCTACTTGAATTATTTTTTGTGTACACTACAAGAGGATATTCACTTCCTGAGGCAATGGTTAGGTTACCTACAGGCTCGTCAATGCCACGTGCTACTAAAGGATCTTTCATTTCAGTCCAAGCAGTTGCGCCTGCAGCTTGCTTAAACACGCGTGCTGAGAAGGTAGCGGTGCTGTTAACATTATCAATAAAGGAACAATACAAGTTGCCTGAAACATCTCTGATTAAGCTGATGCTTGGTGCATCCCGAGAAGAAAGGTTTGTTGCAGCACTCCAAGTTCCGGCTGTTTTGTTGTAAACAATGACATTGGCCTTGTTAGAGCTGCCCGTATTGAAATAGGCAATCGCCAGATTCCCCGAAGAATTGAGTGCCATACTGGTATGACGAATACCTGCGGTTACGGTGGGAGTAATATAATTCCATGTACCGCTATTGCATTGGTAAAGCGCCATAGTCCCGGTAGTAGAATTAGTTGCAGCCAAGTTGCAATAGACAAGCCAAGGCACATCCGCCTCGTCGATTACCAAGCTTACTGCTACAGCTTTTGCGGAAGCATTCACAGGAGCGGAACCTACCGTTGTCCAAGAGGTACCATCAAACTTCTTCACATATGGGGTCAGGTTCGCACCATCACCAAAGGCAATGTAGGGCTTGTTGTCTGAATCGAATGCCAATGAACTGCGGGGTGTTGAACTGTATTGAGACACGGTATTGGTAACCGAACCAGTCGAAACATATAAGTTGTTACTGTCGCCGTTCAGCGGTTCCCAAATCTGTGTGTCAGTATTATAAATTTTTACTGCTAATTTGTTTCCATTGGAAGCATCAACATAGGTAACAAAAAGATTGCTCGCCTTATCAAGATATATTCTTGTATACGAGAGATTGGAACCAATATCATTACCCAGCTGTTCCCATGCCCCTGTAGCAGCATTTCTTTTTTTTACTTTTGCAATAGTGCCTTCTCTGAACGCTACATAAGGGATATTATCCAAAACCGTGATGGAAGAGTACGTAGCCGCAACGGATGCTATCTGGGTTTCATTGCCCAAAATATTCCATTGCTGTGCAAACGAGGTCTGTGCAGTCAAAAGGCACAAAACAGTAAAAAAAGTAAGTCTAAAGAGCATCTTCCTGAAAAGAAACGGTATAAACCCAAAAAGTAGTTGTTTTTTCATATAACAATCAATGGTTAAGAATTAAAAAAATAATGTAATTTGTTTTTTTGCGACTTTGATAGCCACAGTTACCTGTAGATTTTTAAGTATTTATTGCGGTGATAAATAAGTAAAAGGGACAACATAGCATTCAATAAACATATTTCATAGTGATGAGATTAGGGTTGGTTGTCTCAAATATATTGGGATGTCTATTCAATAGTGTCCTGCCCTATCCTGTTAGTTTTCAGAAGATTAAGCTTTAAGTGCAAAATTTACATTTATTTAAAATATAATTGACTGGAATTCAGTATTTTAAATTTTTAACTTAATTTTATATGTTTTTGCTAATTTATTTATTGTTATAATGACAATTATATTAATTTATAACATCTTATTTACGAAATTATTCAAAGTAAGAATTATAAGTGTTTTTTAGGCGGTTTCTTATTTTAAAATACCAGAAAAACTAATTTTCAGGAGTATTTATAAATAAACATCCCTAGTCATTTTCGATCAAATGAATCGAAAATAGCTAGGGATGTTTGTGGATTGCTGAAAGCAGAAAATTATAATATCATTTGTTGTTTTTATGTCATTTTGAAAATAAATCCTGATGCTTTCCTATTTCTAGTTTAAACTTTTTTACAAATTGATGTGGCTCAAAATTTTAGGGCATTTTTTTTAGTCTTTCCCATTTTACCTTCCAAGAGCCATCTTTAGGAAATCCAGGGTTTGTGCCTGTGCTTCCGTCCCATCCTGCACACATCATTGCAACAGCGGTTAATAAACCTCCGTTCCCAGGTAAATAAAGAGGCAAACGCTCTTCCTGGTAATTATGACCATTTTTTAAATAGGTATTCGTCTGTACTTTCATAAATAATGCATCAAGCGCTTTATCAGGCATTCCTAAACGTGCTGCTGCCATCGCTGTCATAGGAAAATCCCAACCCCAAGTTTTTTCCCAAGACCAAGTTTTCCAGACTAAATCAAACGTATTTTTCATAATCTCTTTATTCAATAAAGAAGTGGCTGGTAACATTCCGTAAGTTCCTAAAACAGAAGGATGATCTGTTTTAAACTCTGGATTGGTGTACGAATCTTTAGCACTTTCTGTTGCTAAATAGACATTATCTTGTACTGGTAATTCGGATAATTTTTCAAGAACAGCTCCCCATTTTGAAGGTGCTTTTTCGTGCAATTGTTCTTTCCATTTTATGGCTGTACCCAGCGCCCAATTCCAATACGCTAATTCATAAGTGGGATTAAATGTTTCCATTGCTTTGAAGCGTTCTTGTGCCGGAATCACACCCGGTCCTAGCTCGTATCGGTCTTTTTCTTTATTATAATTTGCAAAAGAGGCCATGAAATCTGCAGTAGCAAAGACTTCTTTTTTATATTTTTCTAAGGTTTCTTTTGTAGGATTCGCTCTGTACATTAAATCTGCGAATGTTATAAAATGTGGCTGTTGCCAAATTAAAAAAGCACCAATTGAAGACGGACCTTCATTTCCATCAGGGTCTGTCATTTTTTGCCATCTGACACCTTCAAAACCTTGTCTTTTAGCGATATTAGCTGCTTTATCAAATACTTTTTGATACCATGGTAAACTTTTCTCTAATAATTCCAATCTGCCCCATAAAGCAAAATGTACCCCATGCCACCAATGCATTTCTAAATGAGGTCTACCATACCAGCTGTTGAAGGTCAGGCCTGTTTCCTGAGGAGGAATAGCTCCGGTACATTGCAATTTGGTAAGGTACTGCGAAAGAATAATTCTGCGTTCCAATTCATTAGCCCGAATATCAGTACTTCCTGAAAAATCTATGGCACCACCACTTTGCCAAAAATTCTTCCATCCTGTGGCACTACTTTTTTCTACAGCAGAAAAGGATGGAATCGCTTCAATTTTTTGATTTTTAAACGTACAGCTAAATGAAAAAGAATCCATTTTAGAAGGAGTTAAAATATAATAATTTTCTTCTTTTACGCTTATTTTTGCTTGTCCTTCCCACGATAATCCTATATGATAGGTTATAGAATCCATTTTACGGGTAATTACAGCTTTTTGCTTATTTTTAGAAGAAATACTGCTTGGGTAATTAATTTTATCGTTCCATTTCGTACCAAAATCGGCCCATTCACCAGTTGGCTGAGGCAATCTAAGACGAATTTTTAATTGTCCTTTCTTAATTAAATCCGATTGTATGCGAGCACCAACAACATCTTCCTTTTGATGACAGGCCGTCCAAACCGTTACTGGAATTCCTTCTATTGAAAAATGACTTTCAATTTCACCACTCCATAAATTTAAGGTTTGTTTTATATCCTTGAGGTCTTCCGGTTTCACCTTCTCCCCATTTTTTTTATACAACTCCAATCCTAAATTTCCCAGTTGTAATCGATGTGGATTAGCACGAAAATAATTAACAGCATCCACTTGTCTTCCCGGTGTTTTTAATTGTACAGCATAAGAAACTTTTCTATTATACTGATCAAACTCCTTTAGCGTTTCACTAAATTTATAATTTCCGGTATTCGGGTAGCTATCCCAACCCCATTCTGATTGCGTTCCCAAAGGAATACCATGTTGATACACTTCAGGAAAAGTTTGCAATCCTGTAACATCAACAGTATACGCAAAAGTCCCGTTTCCTACACTTAATGAAGCCAGCGTATCTATCGCTTTAATTTCAATATTATGTCTGGAAACCAAAAGTTTTCGATCAATTTTTTCTTGTCCATTCAATTGAAAACAAAGTAGTAAAACAATTAAAAATGGCATTTTAAAAACGGTGTAAATAGCATTCATATATTTATGTTCTGTAAATAAATTAAAAATTCAAAAAGTTTTTTTCAGGCCAATAATCGGTAAGGAAAAAAGAAGGAAATTTTTAGCACTAAAAGTTTAAAGATAAAAGAATTGAACAAAAGCGGCATCCTGTGCTTCCCTGTTTATAATATATTTATAAAAACAAAATATAATTATCATTTTAGCTTTAGACGATACCTTAGATGAAAACATTTCTTTAGCAGTTGCTGTCAAAATTTGTACCAGTTTATAAAGCCTTTTTAGGATATTTTAAAAATAAATCCTGAAGCCGTTTCAAATTTTCCCCCTTGAGAAGCTGTAAATAAATATGTTGCTTTCCCGTTTTGAAATAATAATTGTGGCCGTTCTGCCCGACCATAACGGTTTAAATGCTTGGGTGCTTCGGGTTGATTTATATATTTATTCAATGGTTGATAGGATATTGAGGGGCTATTCCAATGAATTCCGTCGTCAGAATCCATATAAAGACCATTGTCCATACCAAAAACTCCCATGTCTCTAGCTAACATTTTGAATTTTTTGTTTTCGTACCAAACAAAAGCATCCTCACATTGTTTATTATCTCCCAATGTAGAGAAATCGACCACTGGATTACCTACGTATTTTTCATAAGGGCCGTGCAGCGATTTAGATATGGCTAATCCATATTTTCTATTTCCTTTAATTGGAAATTTTGGATGGACATAATTTTCGATATCTAATGATTTATAATAGAGCCAATATTCTCCATTGGGGTGTTTTAAAAAAGAAGGATTTGTGGTTAATAAATCATCCCAGGAGCCTTCTTCTCCGGGTAATAATAAGGGTTTACCCGGTCTTTCCCAAGGTCCATAAAGTGAATCTGAAGTGGCTAATCCAATACGTTTCGTATTCATTTTACCATTGGAATTACCCATAAAAAACAGCGCATATTTTCCATCCACAAAATGAATACTGGGGTTATGGCATGTGGTTGCATCCCAAAAACCTTCTCCACGAGGAGCTAAAACAGTACTTACATAAGTATAAGGCCCTTCGGGACTATCGGCTGTTGCATGAGCAATTTCGGAACTATTGATCCATCCACTCATACTTTTCGCTTTCGGCCATCGCGAAAAAAACACATGAATTTTGCCGTCAGGCCCTTCAATAGGACTGTTGCACCACACATAATAATCTTCAAATTCTAATACACGACCAACTGGTTGAAGTTTCTTTTCAAAATCAGAAAGGTTTGGATCACTCATAAAACCACTACCTCTAGTTGCAAACGGGAGGCATAAACTCATAAGAGCGAGGGAATTTCCAACTATAAATTTTCTTCGGTTCATTTCCTATATATTAGATTTTGATACAAAACTTCTTATCTATAATTAATTTTTGACGGTTTGACTTACCCAATTATCTGTCCTGAAAGGGGAAGTCGGCAAATTTTCTTTATTGAATAAATTAGGTTCCGGCACCGCTTTCCATGCAAAACGAATTGCTACTGGTTTTTTTACTTTTGCAGCAAAAACTACAACGGTCTTACCGTCAATTTTGGCATCAGCCGGATAAAACAACTGGTCTTCTCCTGCAATCTCAAATTCTTTCAAAACGTCTCCGTTTTTTACAAGCCCAGAATTGGCATAATCAAAAAACAATTGAACTCGTTCTTTTTTGATTTTCATGTGGTTATAAATAGGTCCTGAGTACACTAAATTTGGCTCATTATAGCTTTTAGCACGCGCTATCAAGGCTAGTCGTTTCCCTACAGTTTGTTTATCTATTGGGTGAATGTTTGTCGCATTTCCAACATCTGTTGTCACAACCATTCCACTATTTGGAATATTTTTTAAGGAAAGTAGCTGCGCTTCTCTTATATCTGGATTTTGTCCTTTATGGGGAGCAATTTGCACATAATAAAATGGAAAATCACCTTGTTTCCAATCACTTCTCCAATTTTTAACCATTGCCGGAAACAAGCTGCGATACAGATAGGCTTGCTCAGCATTGCTTTCTCCCTGATACCAAATTACGCCTTTCATAGTGTAATTCGTTAAAGGTTGTAACATGGCGTTATAAAGTACATAAGAGGTTTTGTTTTCTTCTTTTTTAGGCTTTTTTAATTCACTTTTAGATGCATCGTTGTTGTTAGCGATTCGTTCTTTTTTTAAATTCAAATAGTAGTTTTCCAGTTTTTCTTGGAATAATTTTTCATTTTTTGCATCGGTTTCCAAAATGGACAAAAAATCTGGATTCTCTTCCAAAACATTTTGCGAAGTCCAGGCTTCGGCCTTTGTTCCACCCCATGAAGACGAAATCAATCCTATCGGAATTTTTAAATTTTGATACAAATCCCTTCCAAAAAAAAAGGCGACAGCAGAAAATGTTTTCACATTGTTTGGGGAACATACGGCCCAACTTCCAGTAACATCATTTAATGGTTTTTGAGAGGCTTTAGTCAATACAGTGAATATTCTAATATTCGGGTAGGTGGCGTTTACAATTTCTTCTTCGTAATTTTTCACACCCGTTTTCCAAGTTCCTTCTTCTTTTCCTACCGGAAAATACATATTCGATTGTCCTGAACAAATCCAAACTTCGCCAATAAGCACATTGTGAAGAATGATTTTATTGGTAGCTTCAATAGTAATGTCATAGGCTTTTTCACTGCCTTGAGGGGTATTAACTACTGTTTTCCAAGTTCCATCCAGATTCGTTATAATTTCTAAAGGAGAATTTTGCCACCCCAATTGAATATTTATTTTTTCATTTGGCGCTGCCCATCCCCATAAATTCACTTTTGCGTTTTGTTGTAAAACCATATTATCACTAACCAAGGCAGGTAATTTAACTTGAGCCGACAAAGACAGTTTTGCACCTAAAACAATTAGAATTATAAGAAGTTTTTTTAAATGAATCATATTATTTAATTTTTAGTACTAAACATTAAAGATAAAAGAGTTGAATAGCAAAAGCATCCTGTGCTTCCCTGTACAAGGAATAATTGTAAAACAAAAAAATTACGCTATTGTCCTAAAAGATAAAAAGCGCTACGATCAAAAATCATAGCGCTTTCTATTTAACTAAAAACTAAAAATTAATCATAACCAGGATTTTGTGTGTAAAGACCTGGAGCAGCTAATATTTCTTGTAATGGAAATGGATAAAGCAAAGAGTTTTTATCTATCGTAAGTATTTTCTTTTGAGTATCCTCTAAAGTTTTCCAATTATTCATGATAGTCAAAGCATTACCTGATCTTATTAAATCGAACCATCTTGTACCTTCTGAAAAGAATTCTTTTCTTCTTTCGTCAAATAATTGGCTCAAAGTTGTATTTACAGCATTTGCAGGGATACCCGCTCTAGTTCTCACTTGATTCATGATTGCATCAACGTCTGCTTGAGTTCCACCACCACCGTGAAGTGTACATTCGGCCATCAACATCAATACATCAGTATATCGCATAACCATAAAATCTACTCCCCAATCAGTTCGAGATAATCCATATCTCGTTTTGTCTATATATTTCTTGAAAACAGGAAGCGTATAGGCAAGACCTGTAGCGGTGTAACTAGTAGCAATACCAAATGTTTTTCTTTTGTCAGCAGTGGCAAAACTACTTACAAGTCCAGTTGAAATTGGTCTGGCTTCCAAAGATCCTTGTGCTGATATACCAATTGATGTAAAATAAGGCTCGTATCCAACTTCAATTACGAAATTACCACCTGTATCATTTCCTGAAGTATAAGGAATAGTCAAAACGTTTTCTTTGTTAGTAAGTCCTTCTGTTGTAAATATGGTGGCATAATCAGCTCCAAAAGCATATAAACCACTTGTTTTTACATCATTTAATTGCTGATACCCTTTAGCCCATTCGTTAAGTCCCAAAGTAGATCCGTCTATGCCGTAAGTTGGACTAGAACGAGTCATGTACACAAGCCCTAAAAACGCCTTGGCAGCAAATTTGTTTACCCTTCCATAGTCTGCAGCTAAATAAGAAGCTGGTAAATCAGTTGTTGCTATTTGTAAGTCGGATAAAATTAAATTATATATATCAGCAACAGGAGTTCTTCCTATTTTACCAGCTTCTTGAGCTGTTACTGTTTTATCAATTAAGGGAACACGACCAAACCATCTTATCAGGTCAAAATAACAGAATGCTCTAAGAAAATGAGCTTCAGCAGTCATAACAACTCTATCAGCAGGAAGAGGAATAACACTTCCTTTTTCATCTAATTTTTCCAGTAATTGATTAGCATAAAAGATAGCTTTATAATTACTTACATAAGCCTCTTTAATATAAGAATTAGAACTTATCGAAGTGTAAAAACTGTTAATACCTTCCCATTCTCTTGAAGCCGTTGTAGTAGCATACAAATTGTCGGATCTGGTTTCACTTAAATTCAACACTCTGTTCGCATAACCATATTCGTTAGCACCGTGAAAAGCCCATGAATAAGTTGCATTTCTAGCTTGAACAAAGTCACCTGGCGTAGCATAAAAATTCTCGGCAGTCGCTTGAGATAATGGAAGTTGGTCAAGTTGATTTTCACATGATCCGAGAGCAAATAGCATAAAGATATTTGCAGCGAAATAAATATATTTTTTCATCGTAATTTTAATTAAAATTAATGTTAAGTCCTAAAACTATTGATTTAGCTATTGGAGCTCCTCCATAATCAACGGGAAGCGAGAAGTTACCATCAGAACTTGCAGAAGTGTTTACTGCGTCTGGATTAAAACCTACTTTGTATTTATTCCAGTAAAACCAGTTTTCTCCAGTTATGTATAATCTTGCTTTGTCAATTCTTGTCAACGATTTTACAGCTTTGGCTAAATCATAACCCAATGTTATACTTCTGATACTAACATAGTCTGAAGAATATAACCAATCCGTATTCGCTTGAAATCCAAAAGAAGTTCTCCAGTTACCTCTAACCGCAGGGTTAACATCAAGTGTATTTTCTACTGAAGCCTGTCCTGTACGATCGATAGCTCTTCCTATTAATCCATAAACGGTACCGCCATTTTGACCTTGAACTAAAATATTCAAATCAACATCTTTGTATTTGAATGTATTGGTAATTCCCCAAGTGTATTTTGGTATTGGATTCCCAACATCAACACGGTCATCAGTAGTGATTTTTTTATCACCGTTTTGATCTACATATCTCGGATCACCAAGCACTAATTTATTTCCTCCGATAGTAGTACCACCAGTATCAATATCAGCTTGAGTTACCACACCATCTTGTTTTAACATAAATAGGGTATACATTGGTTTTCCTACTTCTAATTTCACAAATGGAACGCCGCTAAGACCACTGGCTGCAATTTCAATTTTTTGTTGCCCTGATCCTAATTCCAAAACTTTATTTTCGTTATGACTAAAATTCATGGAAGTTTTCCATTGAAAATCTTTACTGGCAACATTGACTGTATTTAGTTCTGCTTCCCATCCTTGGTTTAAAACAGTTCCAATATTATCAAGATAACTGCTAAATCCAGAGGCACTTGCAATAGGTACATTTAATAGTAATTCTTTGTTTTCTTTTCTATACACTTCAAATGTTCCAGATATTCTATTTTTTAATATCGAAAAATCGACACCATAATCAATACTTTTGGATTCTTCCCAGTGTACTGCTTTGTTTTCAATTGATGAAACACCTTGTCCGATAGCAAGAACTCCTCCAACGGTATAATTATAATTTCCAAGTACTGGTTGAGGATAGCTACGAATATTATTACTACCATTCACACCTGCACTCACTCTCAATTTTAAATCGTTAATCCAATCTACATTCTCCATAAAACCTTCCTGCTTAACTCTCCACCCCAATGACAACGAAGGAAATTCACCCCATCTTTGTTCTGATCCAAATTTTGAAGAACCATCACGTCTATAACTGGCAGAAAACAAGTATTTTTCTTTATAATTATACTGCAATCTGGCAAAATAAGAAAGCAACGTATTTTTCTCTGCGGTAGTAGTACCAAGTGATCCACTAGGTAAAGTTTCGGTAACAAAATTAGTATATAGAGCACCAGAAGAAAGCGTCGATTTTGTAATTTTATAAGAGTTGAAAGACTGACCTAAAAGTACATTGAAATTATGATTTTTGAATGACTTAATATAATTTAAAGTATTTTCAATCACCGCATTTTGTCTTCTATAGGTATTATAAGATCCACGAATATCCGTCAATTTACTACCTGGCGTATAATTTTCAGCAGTATTGTCAGTATTGTCAAAATTAAGAGTACTCTTAAGTGTTAAACCATCTGTAAGCTGATAAGTTGCATAAGAGGAAACAAGGTTTCTATACATAGAGTTCTGTCCTTTTCTATCCAATAAATTAAGCATACTTGTCGTAGTGCTTCCCCATAGATACTTTACAGTATATTTTTCTCCATCAATATTGGGTGTATTTTCAAAAACTGGAGTTGCACCAAGTGCTTTGTGCAATATGTTGTCTTTTCCTTCTATTCCTGGGTCATCTTTAATAGAGTAAGAAGGAGCTAAATTAATTCCCATTTTAAATTTATCGGATAATTTGATGTCAATATTGGCTCTTGCGGAAAACAAGGAATAACCAGTGCCAACCATATACCCTTCGTTATCTTGGTAACTTGCAGAAACATAATAATTAACGGCATCGGTAGCTCCAGAAACAGCTAATTGATAATTATGAAATTCTCCTGTACTGAATACTTTATCTTGCCAATTAATATAATCTAATCCTGGATGACCTGGCATATCCCATCTATCATCATAAAGATAGGTAGGGTATCTAGCATTACTTGGGGTAAGCGGAGTCGAAGGATTTACTGCATTATAAGCAGCAGTTCTCTGTGCGGTGGTTTGAGTAGCTGTCGCTCCAGGGATTCCAGAAGCTAACCATTGTGCATCAATAAAAACTTTTGCTCTATCAATCCATTGTTGTGAATCTAACACATCCACTCTATTGGCTTCCATATTCAATCCAGAATAAGTATTAAAAGAGAATTTTGCTTTTCCTGATTTACCTTTTTTAGTTGTAATTAAAACAACTCCATTTGAAGCTCTAGAACCGTAAATCGCAGCTGCTGCCGCATCTTTTAACACTTCTACTGAAGCAATATCATTAGGGTTCATATTGTCTAATGGACTACCATTTGTAAATCCTCCTGAACCATTAGATCCCTCTGTATAAATAGGAAATCCATCTACTACATATAAAGGTTCGTTTCCAGCAGTAATAGATCCTGCACCTCTAATTTCAACACTAAAAGGTTGTCCAGGCAAACCTGAAGTTTGTTTTACCCTAACCCCTGCAATTTGTCCAATCATACCTTGATCAACTCTTGACATTGGTCGCTCCGTGAAATTCTCAGTTTTAATTCCAGAAATAGCTCCTGTCGTTAGTTTTTTCTTTTGTGTTCCATAACCAATAATAACAACTTCATTTAAGCTAGCGTTTTCAGATTCTAAAGAAACATTATAGGAATTTGCATTACCTATTTTTTGCTCTTTTGTTTTAAAACCCAAAAAAGAAAAAACTAAAGTTTCTCCTGTAGATACTGAAAGACTGTATTTCCCATCAATATCAGAAATTACTCCTTTTTTTGTTCCTTTAACAAATATATTAACTCCTGGAATAGGAAGATTTGAAGGATCATTAACTGTCCCTGTAACATTTTTTTCCTGAGCAAAACCTGATGTACACATCAAAGTGCACATGATTATACTCATCAAAAGAATAATTTTGTTTTTCATATTACATTAAATTTTATTATTAATTCAATCCAAATATATCCATAAGGAAAACATCCTCTATCCTGTGCCTCCCTGTAGTTTTTTAACATAATATTATAATTTGAATTATATATAATTCCTACAAATCATAAGTTATTGATTTTGAATTGTTTAAATATAAAGTTTGCGAAAAGTTTATTTTATTTTTTTAATTTTTAAACATATTTTAAAAAAAACGGAATTTTTATCCTAAAAAAATAATTTATTGATACCATATAAATGCATGATACATTAACTTTCTATCTTAAAAATTAAACAGATTACTGAGGATAGTATTTTTTTGTTTAGTTTGAATAGATAGTATACTAAACATATAATTATGAAGTTAATTAGTAGTCAGTCTAAAAACAACTGTAGTTACAAATACTTCTAGAAGTTAATTTTGTTTTATTTCCTTTTTCATACAGCAATTTTTCAGAATTATAAAGAGACACTTCTGCCTCATTTGTTGTTATCAGAACAGGAAAAAACTTTATTAAATAAGAATATTTAATAAAAGAGTTAAATATTTACACCTATTTTATTTTTGGTTATGACAATAGATTTTGTTAACCTTTAATCTAGAAAGAAGCATATAAAAAAAGCGCTATAGTAAAAACTATAGCGCTTAAAAAAATATTTAATAATAGATCCTTTAGATTAATAACCAGGATTTTGCATTGCTTGTTTTTCAGTAGCCGTCAATGGTTTTCCACTTGCATATATTCCATCTAAAAAAGTTTGAGGAATAGGACGCAGGTTATGAAAATCTTGAACATTTGGAGCTGCTTCAGGATTGTAAGCTTTTGCTCTAGCTACCAAAGTTTTAGTTCTACTTAAGTCCTCCCAACGGTGAAACTCTCCACAAAGTTCTCTAGTACGCTCATTCAATATTAGACACAGCATTCGGTCGTAATCACTAGAGTATCCTAGTTTTGTAATTACAGCCTGATCCGCTGCAGGCAAGGCACTAATGCTAGCGATTGTTAAGTTAGTTGCCGCAGTTGTAGTTGCAATGTTATTAGATTCGTAATACGAGTTTTCTGGAATAAAAGAAATAGGAATCCCTACTTGTCCAGCAACTGTCCATGCAGCTGAACCATCAGTATAAGCAGCACGATTTTCTCCAGATTTGTAATTAGCACGTGTACGAACTGTATTAATGTAAGATAGAGCATCTGCAAAAGTAGCTGTTCCTAATTTAGCCAAACGCACTTTTGCTTCAGCGGCCATCAAATAGGTTTCTGCCGAACGCGCTAATACCATATCACGAGATCCTTTTGTGTTAGCTACATCTACTCTGTTACCATCCAGATGTTTGCTTAAAGATGGAAATCTTACATCAGCCATTAAGCCAACTTTGTCTGCTGCATAAGCTACATAAACACTTGGAATTGTTTTTCCGGTTTTTGAATAGATTATAGCATCTGTATTTTTAGTTTTTGCAAAGCGAGTGTCCGTAGCGTTATTGATAACGTACATAATACCTAAATCACCATTTACATAATAAGTTCCTGATTTATTGTTGACGATGCTTTTTGTTTGAAAACTTTTCCAGAAACGAGAATCATTTACTTGGTCAAATACATCAAAAACAAAATAAGTAGGTGCCAAACGGCTAAACGGTCTTCCCCCTGCCAGGTTACGTCTCATTTGAGGTAACTGGTCATAAGTCGAAAGAAAATGCAAGTGTTGTTGATTACCTCCGGAAGTCAAAGCACTGGCATTGAACTGGGCCGACAAGATTAATTCCGGTAGTTTTTCATTTGCACCATCTGCAGTGGTATAGTTCCATAAATCGCCAAAGTTTGCTGCTAATGGATGGCTAGCAATAACTTGGTTTGACAAGGTAACTACTTGCAGTAAATCAGCAGCTTTTGTAGTCGAGTTCCAACTGTCATTAATTTCGCTGGCACGACTTAAATAAGCTTTTGCTAAATAGTGGGCAGCCGCATCTTTAGTAATTTTAGCAGGTGATCCTGTATTACTTAATAAGCTATATGCTTGTGTAAAATCAGCAATTACTTGTTTCAAGACTTCTTCTGGAGTCGCTCTGGTAAATTCTAATTCTACAGTAGAACTTGTAGTCAATTTTATAGGTACACCTCCATATTGGCTCACAAGTTTTAAGTAATTGAAAGCTCTCAAAAAGTATCCTTCCCCTAATGCTGTTTTCTTGATAGCATCATTAGTAGAAACAATTGCTGTAGCTGATTCAATTAATTGATTGGCATTACCAATTCCAATATACAAATTATCCCAATTAGTGTTAGCTGCAACAGTGTTAGCATTAGATACTGTTACAAAAGCTTTTAGACCGGTAGAATACGAGTTCCATGTCCAGTTAGAGGGATCTCCACCGGCATGAAATTCATCTGTACCTGATTGTGTTGCCGTAAGAGGTACTTCGCTACTCAATTCTGCTGCAAATACTTGGTAGTAAGTTCCAACAGCCAAAGCTTGAATTCCTACTTCGGTGGTGTAATAATCCTTGCTATACGCAGTATTTAATTCTTCGTCCAGGTAATCTTGGTTGCAGGATGTACTAAGACCCAATGTAGCTACTAGCATCAAATTGATGTATAGTTTTTTATAATTTTTCATAATTTATTTTTTATTAAAATTTAATTTTAGAATTGTACATTCATTCCTAAAGTAAATCCTCTATTAGAAGCAGTCGTTTGTGTGTCTAGATCAGTCCATTTAACTTTAGAAAAAATCATACCTGGATTGCTTGCTTGAATATAAAATCTCATTTTAGAAACACCAATTTGCTCTACCAATTCTTCTGTGAAGCTGTACCCTAAAGAGATGTTTCGTATTTTTAAGAACGAACCATTACGATACCCTAAAATAGGAAAAAAGGAATCACCAGTACCTGCCGAAAAGATTGGTTTTTGGTATTCTGAATTGGTATTATTATCATTATAATAATTAATAGCTCTTTGACTCGCTTTTGCACCTTCGTTTTCTCCTCCTGTATTATAAGTGTATCCCATACGTCCATATACAAAGAAAGATAATTCGATATTTTTATAACTAAAACTATTCGTTAATCCTGTTATAAATTTTGGATCAGCACTACCTATTATCACACGGTCGTTGTTAGCATCAATTTTATAGTCACCATTTTGATCTACCGGTCTGGCATTTCCGAATGAAAACACAGGAGTGGTTGCAAACGCGTTGAATTTGGCCATTTCGACAGCATCCTCTGGTTTCCAAATTCCGTTTGATTCAAAACCATAAATCACATTTTGCGATTGTCCGATAAATAAGTTGTTGTTGATGTCATCAAATTTACCATTTTGTAAAGAAACAATACGGCTTTTTTGGTAGGAACCACTAAAGCTAGAACTCCATTCAAAATCTTTCGTTCTTACATTTATAGTATTCAAAGTAAGTTCTACTCCATTTCCTTTTGTTTCCCCTACGTTTTGATACGTATTAGTAACTCCAATAACCGTTGGAACACTTCTTCTTAATAATAAATCAGTAGTTTGACTTGTATAATATTCTAAAGCACCAGATAACCTGCTGTTAAACATAGAGAAATCGATACCATAGTTAAACTGTGCCGTTTGCTCCCAGCCCAATTCTAAATTACCTAAAGAGGTATTATTTGTTACACCCGATCCTGTTGCGTAAACTATTCCTGTTAATGGAGGTTGGGTAGCGTAAGCAGGTACTGCGGCATTTCCGGTTTCTCCGTAACCTGCCCTTAGTTTTAATTGGTTAATCCAAGATGCATCTTTCAAAAAATTCTCTCTATCTAAACGCCATGCTACAGAAGCACTAGGAAAAATCGACGCTTTGTTTCCCGGAGCTAACTGAGAAGCTTCATCCTGACGAACTGATGCCGTAAGTAAGTATTTGTCGGCATAGCCATAGTTTACTCTACCCATATAAGATAACAATCCAGTATCTGTAAGGCCAGAAGAATAGCTGGCAAGCGTTACATTTGCAGGAGTTAAAGCATTCCATTTGTTTGCCACATTTTTAATGTCATTGGCAGACATGGCACTTCCTTCATTGTGGTATTGCGTTTGACTCTGCAATAAAGTCAAGCCAAAATTATGGTTGCCTACTGTTTTATTGTAAAAAAGTAAATGGTCTAAAGTATAAGAAATGGATTGTTCTTTTGCCAATGAAGCAAAACTTGTACCGGAACGAATCGCTGATTTACCATCTAAAAACACCCCGTCGCGGTAAGACGTAATATCCGGACCAAAATTGACACGGTATTTTAAACCATCAAGTGCGTGAGAAAATGAACCAAAATCTAACTGCGCATAAAAGCTACCAAAAGCACGTAATGTTATACGTTGGTCTTGAGAGAATTTGTCTTCGTCGACAACGGTTCTAATAGTTGTATCTCCTCCTGGATTATCAATACGTACTCCATTGCTGTCGTAAGGAACTGCGTACGGAAGATTAGCACGAGCTGTTTGATATATCCCTCCAGAACTTGTAGTGGCAGATCTACCCACGTTAGATTGTCCGAATTCGTTTATACTATAGCTGGTATTAAGATTAGCTCCCATAGAGAACCATTTAGTTGGTGTAATATCAATACTGGCAGTACCATTGTAGCGTTTGTAACCTTGACCTTTTAATGTTCCTGTATTATCCAAAAAGCCAAAAGAACCATACGCTTTCATTTTCTCTGTACCACCACTAACACTTACGTTGTGTTGTTGCGTAATCCCAGTTTGAGTAACAAACTTAGTCCAATCGGTGGTCGCCACTTTAGAACCATCCCATGTACCTCCAGCCCATCCTTTTTGGATGTTTGCCCATGCTGATGGATCAGCAGATTCCAAGAAAATTAATTTATCATTCACGATATTTGGCGCATCTCCTTTTGGGAAAGCAGTTGGATTTGAGTAATGTCTTCCCCAACGACGAAAGTCAATGTATTCTCCCGCAGTCATCATTGGAGCATTCTCATGTATCGTTTCTGTAACTATAGAAGTATCGTAATTTAAAGTGAATTTTCCGTTTTTACCTTTTTTGGTTGTTACAATGATAACCCCATTGGCACCACGAGAACCATAAATAGCAGTAGCCGAAGCGTCTTTTAGCACGTCAATTGTTTCAATGTCATTAGGGTTTAAAAAATCGATCCCACCCGAATTTGGATCAACACTAATTTTTCCTGCTGAATCGGTAACTAGTCTTGAATTTAAAGGAATTCCATCAACAACATAAAGTGGTGAATTGGAAGCCGAAATAGAGCGCGCCCCACGTATGGTAATACTTCCTACTTGTCCAGGGCGTTCGTTAGATGATATATCTACACCAGCAGCTTTTCCTTGCATAGCTTGCACCGCATTTTGTACAGGTCTAGAGGCAATTTCTTCAGCACCTACACTTACAATAGATCCGGTAAGATCTTTTTTCTTCTTTACACCGTAACCTACTACAACAACTTCATCTAGTGTTGCGCTTTCAGATTCTAAAGTAATATTATAGGAGCTTGCAGCACCTACTGTTTGCTCTTTTGCTTTAAAACCAATATAAGAAAAAACTAATGTAGCTCCATCTGGAACTGCAATGCTGTATTTACCATCAAAATCGGTACTTACTCCTTTTTGGGTTCCTTTAATAAGGACGTTTACTCCTGGTATAGGGAATTTTGAGGCGTCGCTTATTACCCCCGTAATTGTTTTTCCTTGAGCATAACCAGATGTGTATAATAATACACATATGATGGTGCTCATCAAAATTTTAAGTTTGTTTTTCATGAAATAGTATTTAGTTTAGTTAATATTCAAATAAATTGTTTTGTCAAAACAGCTGATAATCTAGTGTTACCTAATTTGTACATGATTAGACTATCATAGAAAAAAAATGCTGAATTAGTTTTGATTTTCTGTGCCTAATGCTGTTTTTGTAACAAATACGTTTATATACCAATTTTAAATAAATGTAATCGATTACACAAAACTATATAATAATTTTCAATTCACCAAAGTAAATTCAAATAAATTATTATAAATACAAAAAAAACAATAAAAAAAAACACTTCTAATAAAAATTCTGAAACCTTTGATAACATTAGTCAAATCAGGTAATCAACATAGAATACATGATTAAGCTTATCAAAAAGATTAATTTTGTTTTCTTAAAGATTTAAATTAGTAAATTATTCAAAACTATTTATACGTCACCCTATACTTATCCTGTACTATCCTGCTTATTTTCAATATTTTATGATTTTTTGTAAAATTGATTTTTATTTAGCATGTAATCGATTGCAATTCAATATTTTGAATTTTTAACTTAATTTTTTGTATTTATAATAATTTATTATTTGTAAATATGACAATTATACAATTTTTAAAGTTTTTGTGTGAAATTTCGACATCTGAAATGCTAAAAAAAAAGTTTGGGAAGTATTAGAGAGATAAAATCACAATGCAATTGTTCGTTTTTATATTATTTCAAAAATAAATCCTGATGCAGTTTCCTATTCCCCCACCTTAGAAAACAGTAAATAAATTCAAAGGTTTCCCGTTTTGAAACAAGACCAAAAAAATCATGGTTATTGGGAATTTTTAAAACTAAAAATTTATAAATAATAGTCATGAAAAGGAAAAATTGAATGGATTTATTTGAATTAAACGACATTGATGACGCTATATTCGAAAACACAGGATGCAACAGGATAGCATTTCTAAAGAGAGATTCTATTTTTACTTTAAAATTTTTTATTTAAATAGCAAATGAGAACTCTTAAATTAGTGTTGGCTATTGTAATACTATTTTGTTTTTCCTGTAAAGAAAAACAGAATACTATTAGCAATCAAAGCAAGATTCCAGTTTTGGAAACCTCCAAAGAAAGTTCATTGGCTGCCGTTTGGATAGATTCAGAGACTGGACACAAAATAGAAAAGTTGATTGACCGAAAAGGAAACAATAGCAGTTTTTATTTTCACAACAATCCATTTTTACCCACAAAAAACAAAAAAGGATGGTTAATGGTTTTTTACGGAAGTACTCCTAATGGGTCGCAATTATTTACAATAGATTTGAAAACAAAAAATATTGTTCAAATCACAAATAAATTCGGAAATAAAAGTGGCGAAATTGTAGGTGACAAAACACGTAAAGTGTATTACCGAATGAATGACAGTATTTTCGCTACCCACATTGATACACACAAAACAACATTTATCTTTAAATTCCCAACAGACAAAATGGGATCAATAACTACTTTAAATGCTGATGAAACTATGCTTGGTGGGGTTATATCCTCCAAAGAAGAACAAGAGATAATGAAAAAATACCCTGAGAAAAAGGACTTTTTCGACAGAATATATGATGCAAAGTTAGAGCGCACTTTAATTACAATTGATGTAGCAAATGGAAGCCTAAAAGAATTATTTTCTGAAAAAGCTTGGTTGAACCATGAGCAATTCTCTCCAACTGATCCTAAATTATTGATGTACTGCCACGAAGGGCCTTGGCATAAGGTGGATAGGATATGGAATGTGAATATTGATACAAAAAATAAGGAAATCATTCACAAAAGAACAGTTGAAAGGGAAATTGCTGGACATGAATTTTTCAGTCCTGACGGTAAAACAATTTGGTTTGACCTTCAAATACCCAGAGGAGAAACTTTTTATCTTGCAGGAAAAAATCTTAAAAATGGAGCAGAAAAACGATACGCATTACAACGCGATGAATGGTCTATTCATTACAACATTGCTCCAAATTTAAAATCCTTTGCCGGTGATGGTGGCAACGATGGACAAGTCGCTCATGCCAAAGATGGCCGATGGATTTACCACTTCATACCTAAAGGAGATAAGATGGTTTCCACAAAATTAGTGAACATGAAAAACCATAATTATAAATTAGAACCCAATGTACATTTTTCTCCAGACGGAAAATTGATTATTTTTAGGGCTAATTTTGAAGGGAATTCCCAAATCTATGCCGTAGAAATTGATAAAGTTAAACAATAATATATGTCCATGAAATTTAAACAATATTACATCCTTATTGCAATAGGGATTCTTTTTTCTCATGAATCTTCTGCTCAAACAAAAGCAGTTTCGCCATGGCCAAAAATAACAAATACAAATCAGCCATGGGCCCGTTGGTGGTGGATGGGAAGCGCCGTTGACAAGCCTAATCTTAAAAAAAACCTTATCGATTTACACAAGGCCGGTATTGGTGGTGTAGAAATAACTCCTATTTATGGTGTAAAAGGTGAAGAAGGAAATTTTATAGATTACCTCTCCCCAAAATGGATGGAAATGCTGGATTATACAATTCATATTGCAGATAGTACTGGCATGCAAGTTGATATGGTTTTAGGTACGGGTTGGCCTTATGGAGGTTCTCAAGTAACCTTACCCTATGCCGCAACAAAATTAGTGGTAGAGAAATATAGTGTAAAAAAAGGAGCAAAAATCATTCAAGAAATCAAACCTGACAGTACCAAAGAAAAAGTACCTGCCCAACTTTTAAATGTAGTGGGTTATGGCGCTGATGGCACCTATATTGACCTGACGGATAAATTGGAGGGAAAACTCTTGAAATGGAAAGCCAAAAAAACAGATTATACGCTGTATGCCATTTTTAGCGGAAAAACAGGACAGCAGGTAAAACGAGCAGCCCCAGGAGGAAAAGGCTACACTTTAGATCATTATTCAGAAGAAGCCCTTAACGCTTATGTGGTTCCTTTTGATAAAGCATTCAAAGGATTTGAAGGAAAAGTACGTTCGATTTTTAATGATAGTTATGAAGTATACGACACTGATTTTACGCCTCAATTCCTGAAAGAATTTGAAAGCAGAAGAGGTTATGATCTTAAAAAACAACTCCCAAAACTATTAAGCAAAACAGATAATGAAACGGACAACCGAATTAAAAGCGATTATCGTGAAACCCTTTCTGATTTATTATTGAACCGTTTTGATAAACCGTGGACCAATTGGGCGCATACCAAAAAATTTAAAACAAGACTTCAGGCACATGGATCTCCAGGAAATCTGATTGATTTATACGCTTCCGCAGATATTCCAGAATGCGAAACCTTTGGTTCTATGCCCTTTGATATTAATGGTTTAAGAAGAGAAAAACAAGACATTCGAGAAGGTGATGCTGATCCTGTCATGCTTAAATTTTCTTCCTCAGCAGCGCATATTGCAGGAAAACCATTGGTTTCTTCAGAGACTTTTACTTGGTTACGCGATCATTTCAAAATAGCATTGTCACAATGCAAACCAGAGGCTGAAGAGTTGCTGCTTAATGGAGTCAACCATATTTTTCTTCATGGTTCTACTTATTCGCCAGAGCGAGCAAAATGGCCGGGATGGAAGTTTTATGCTTCTGCAAATTTTAATGAAACCGATCCCACTTGGGAGGATGCTCCTTCCCTATTTTCTTATATTGCCAGTTGCCAGTCGATGCTTCAACAGGGCAAATCTGATAATGAAACCTTATTGTATTGGCCTATTTATGATACTTGGAACAAGTACCAAGGCGGAACTTTGTTTTTTCAGTTTAAAATACACTCCCTTTCAGAATGGTTAAAAGGAACTGCTTTTTATGATACTACCCAAAACCTAATGAAGAATGGCTATGGAGTAGATTTTATTTCGGATAATTTTATTTCTCAAGCACAGGTTAAAGACGGAAAAATAGTTTTACCGGGAGGAACTTTTAAATCTTTGATTGTTCCAGCCTGCGATAAAATGCCAATGGCAACTTTAGAAAAATTAATAGCCTTGAAAAGAGCTGGAGGAGCAATTATTTTCCAAGGGCTTCCATCATCAGTTCCCGGTTATAATGAATATGAAAAACAGAACAAAAAATTAGCTGCTTTAATTGAAGAAAACAAAAAAAGTATTCAACCTGTTGCTGACCTATTCCAAGCATTAGATGAAGCACAAGTATATCCTGAAACACTAGTTAACTCAGGTTTAAAATACATCCGAAGAACTATTGACGGAGAAAAAATCTACTATTTGGTTAATCATACTTCTAAAGCAATCGATGGTTTTATTCCGTTAAAAATTGGCAACAAGGAAGTGGTAATTTTTGATCCGTTAACCAAAGAATACGGTAATGCTATTGTTCAAAAAAAATCAGATGCAACATTGGTTAAGCTTCACCTTGAATCCGGACAATCTTTTATACTTAAAACGGAAGATAAAGCGTCACAACAGGAATGGAAATATTATCAAAAATCAGCCGATGCCATTGCCTTAAAAGGAAATTGGGAATTGTCTTTTGATAAAGGAGGACCTAAATTACCTTCGAATGCCAAAGTTTCAACTTTAGAATCCTGGACAAAATTAAGTCCAGAAGCAGAAGCCTTTTCAGGAACCGCAACCTATACTTTACAATTTGATGCTCCAAATACAGCAGCGGACAATTGGAATTTGAATCTTGGAGATGTTCGCGAAAGTGCCGAAGTATGGTTGAATAATTCGTATATTGGAACCGCTTGGTCGGCACCTTTTACAATTAATCTGGGAAAACTGAAAAAAGGAAAAAATACATTGACCGTTAAAGTCACTAATCTTGGAGCCAACAGAGTTAGAGATATGGAACTCAAAGGAGAAGAATGGAAGATTTTTTACGAGATAAATATGGTAGATAAGGATTATAAAAAATTTGATGCCACGAAATGGGATCCTACTCCATCAGGATTGTTAGGTCCAGTTACTATTACACCATTAAAAGAAAACAATTAATTTTAATTAACGATTCCAAAAAATGAAAAAAATACTTTTATTTTTCGCTATATCCCTTATATATTCGGGAACAGCAATGGCACAACAAACATTTGACAGAAACTTGGTATTGAAACAAATGCAATTGGCAAATGGCTATTTTATGGACAAATGGCCAGATACCGGTAAAACTATAATTACCAACAAGGAACGTCCCAGCAATATTTGGACTCGTGGGGTGTATTATGAAGGATTAATGGCCTTACATGAAATTTACCCAAAAGAAGCCTATTATAATTATGCATATTCCTGGTCCCAATTTCATAAATGGGGATTTAATAGCGGAAATACTACCCGAAATGCTGACAATTATTGTGCAGCTCAAACCTATATCGATCTATACAACTTAGAACCGGATGCTGAAAAATTGAAGAATACAAAAGCAAATATCAATATGTTGCTTAATACTCCTCAATTGAACGACTGGTCTTGGATTGATGCCATACAAATGGGAATGCCTGTTTTTGCAAAAATGGGAGTACTTGAAAAAGACAATCGTTATTTCGAAAAAATGTATGAAATGTATATGTTTTCCAGAAATAAACATGGAGACCATGGACTTTATAATCCTAAAGATGGCTTATGGTGGCGTGATGCCGATTTTGATCCGCCGTATAAAGAACCTAATGGAGAAGATTGCTATTGGAGTCGTGGCAATGGCTGGGTAATTGCGGCTTTGGCCAAAGTGCTGACCATAATTCCAGAAAATGCACCTCACAGAGAACAATATGTAAAAGATTTGAAAGCTATGGCAACTGCATTAGTTCCAATTCAAAGAGCCGATGGCTTCTGGAATGTAAGCTTGCATGACCCAACTAATTATGGCGAAAAAGAAGCGTCAGGCACAGCACTATTCGTTTACGGAATCGCTTATGGTATTAATAGCGGAATTTTGAAAAAAGAAACGTATTTGCCAGTAATTCAAAAAGCTTGGAATGCCTTGACAAAAGAAAGTTTACATGAAAATGGTTTTTTGGGCTTCCTGCAATCTACTGGTAAAGAACCAAAAGACGGACAACCGCTATCTTATGATAAAATCCCTGATTTTGAAGATTACGGATTAGGCTGTTTCTTATTGGCTGGATCAGAAATTTATAAAATGAAATAATGGATAAATATTTAAAAGCTTTATGTTTCTGGTTCTTATTATTGACTGTTTCGATTTCATTTTCGCAGGAATTTGTTAGAAATAAATACAATTTTAACGCAGATTGGAAATTGAAATCAGGAGATTTCGTGGAGGCAAAAAACATCAATTTTAATGATAAAAATTGGGAATCGGTTACGCTTCCACATGCTTATAACCAGAATGAGGCTTTTAAAAAATCTATTGAAGATCTAACTACAGGGATTGTTTGGTACCGTAAAAAGTTCAAGCTGCCTCAAGGAATTTCTAATAAAAAGATTTTTTTAGAATTTGAAGGCATCCGTCAAGGTGGTGTAATTTATGTGAATGGAACAAAGGTCGGCATGCATGAAAATGGAGTCATGGCATTTGGTTTAGACATTAGTGAATTCATAAAACCGTATCCTTTTCAGAATGCGGTGGCACTTCGTATTGATAACGATTGGAAATACAAAGAACAAAAAACGGGATCCACTTTTCAATGGAATAACAACAATTTTAATGCAAACTATGGAGGGATTCCAAAGAATGTTTTTCTACATATAACCGACAAATTATACCAGACCTTACCGTTGTATTCAAGCTTGGAAACAACAGGAACTTATATTCATGCTTCCCAAATTAATATTCCAACAAAATCAGCATTAATAACGGCTGAATCTCAGGTAAAAAACGAATATACAGCTCCTAAAACTTTTTCATATCAGGTAGAATTATTGGATATGGAAAATAAAAAGGTAGCTGAATTTTCTGGAGAAAAAACAATAATTGCTCCGGGAGAAACAAAAATAATCAAAGCGAGTCAGCAAGTACAATCATTGCATTTTTGGAGTTGGGGATACGGCTATTTATATACCGTAAAAACCATCTTGAAAGTTGAGGGAAAAGTTATAGATGAAGTACAAACTAAAACTGGATTTCGCAAAACGGAATTTAAAAACGGTGAAGTTGTACTCAATGACCGTGTGATACAAATAAAAGGCTACGCACAACGAACGAGTAATGAGTGGCCAGCAATAGGAATGTCAGTTCCGGCATGGTTAAGTGATTTTAGCAATCAATTAGTCGTGGAAGGAAATGGTAATTTACTGCGATGGATGCATGTTACACCTTGGAAACAAGATATAGAATCTTGCGACAGAGTTGGACTAATGCAAGCAATGCCAGCTGGAGATGCCGAAAAAGACGCTAAAGGCGAGCAATGGAATCATCGTGTCAATCTGATGCGGGATGCCATTATTTACAATCGAAATAATCCGAGTATTATTTTTTATGAATGTGGGAACGAAGTTATCAGTGAACCCCATATGCAAGAAATGAAAAGCCTTAGAAATACCTATGATCCTTATGGCGGAAGAGCCATTGGTTCCCGTGAAATGTTAGACAGTCAAGAAGCCGAATACGGAGGTGAAATGCTCTACATCAATAAAAGTGCAAAAAAACCATTGTGGGCTACGGAATATTCCAGAGATGAAGGATTGCGTAAATATTGGGATGAATACTCCCCTCCTTATCATAAAGAAGGCGAAGGTCCATTGTATCGCGGACAAAATGCTTCTGATTACAATCACAATCAAGATAGACATGCCATTGAAAATGTTGTTCGATGGAATGATTATTATAAGGAACGCCCTGGGACTGGTAAAAGAGTAAACTCCGGAGGTGTAAATATTATTTTTTCGGATTCCAATACCCATCACAGGGGCGAATCAAATTACAGAACTAGCGGCGAAGTGGATGCGATGCGCATTCCGAAAGATGGTTTTTTCACACATCAAGTGATATGGGATGGTTGGGTAGATATAGAAAAAAACCGAACACATATTTTAGGTCATTGGAATTATACCAATACCACTGCAAAAAAGGAATATGTTGTTTCAACAGGAGACCAAGTGGAACTTTTTGTTAATGGTAAATCTAAAGGATTTGGAACACGAAGCAATTCTTTTCTCTTTACTTTTGACAATATTCAATGGGAATCTGGAACTGTAAAAGCAGTAAGTTATAATGCTAAAGGAGCAATACTCAGCGAAGCTACAAAAACAACTTCCGGAGTACCATTTGCTATTAAACTATCTAAACACACCAACCCGAACGGAATGTTAGCGGATGGTGCCGATGTTGCTTTGGTGGATGTGGAAGTAGTCGATAAAGACGGTATTCGTTGTCCAACAAACAATACAATGATTGAATTCTCTGTTACTGGAGATGCTACATGGTTAGGAGGAATCGCTCAAGGACCGGACAACTATATTCTTTCAAAGAACTTGCCTGTAGAAAACGGAGTAAATAGAATCATGTTACAATCTACCCTGAAATCCGGGGCAATACGTGTTACTGCCAAATCTGAAGGCTTACAATCGTCAGAAATTGTATGGAATGCAACTGCAGTTTCAACTGAAAACGGACTTTCGAAACAATTGCCGGGAGCCGATTTGTTATCTAATTTACAAAAAGGACCAACTCCTGAAACGGCTTCTTATACCATAAAAAGAAATCCTGTTTTTATTTCACATGCCACTGCTTTGTCGAACAATGAAGACGTTTATAAAAGTTATGATGATAATGAACTGACAGAATGGTCTAATGATGGAAAAATAAGTACGGGCCGAATAGTATATACCTTGGCCAAACCTTCTGTACTAAATGAATGTGTGATTAAATTTACGGGATGGAGAACTAAAAGTTATCCTATTCGGATTTTAGCTGATGGCAAAGAAGTGTATAAAGGGGATACTATGCAAAGTTTGGGATATATTACACTGCCTTTAAACCCCGTTTTAGCACAACAAATAACTATTGAATTAACAGGAATCAATTCGGAAAAAGATGCTTTTGACAAAATTATTGAAGTCGAGGCAAATAAAGAATTAGATTTATTCAAGGATAAAACAGCAGTAGATGCTAAAGGGCAGTTGCGTATAGTTGAAATAGAATTTTATGAAAAACATAATGAATAAAAGTAAAGTATTATTTTGGGGATTGGTATTGTTTTTCGGATTAACAAATACCGTTTTTTCGCAAAACAAAGAAATAAAATTATGGGACCAGATTCCCGGAGCAATAAATAATGAAGCCTATAAGCAAGAACCAAGATTAGATTCCCAGGGAAAAATAACGGGAATTAGAAAAGTGACGGAGCCTACTTTGAAAGTTTTTTTGGCAAACAATAATAATTCCAAAAACACAGCAGTAATTATTTGTCCAGGTGGTGGATATGCGCTTTTGTCTCATGAAAAAGAAGGCGATAAAGTAGCTGAATGGTTTCAATCTATTGGGATTTCTGCCTTTGTTCTTAAATACAGATTGCCAAGTGATGTCATTATGAAAGACAAAACCATTGGCCCTTTGCAAGATGCACAAGAAGCAGTAAGAGTATTACGTCGCAATGCTGATAAGTGGCATTTAGATTCCAGTAAAATAGGAATTATGGGATTTTCTGCCGGAGGACATTTGGCCGCTACCCTATCCACACATTATTCTGACAAGGTTTATGATTCGAAAGACAATATAAGTGCCCGCCCGGATTTTTCCATCCTGATATATCCTGTGATTTCTATGGAAGACGGAATTACCCATAATGGGTCTAAAGAAAGTCTTTTGGGTAAAAATGCAAACAGTGAATTGGTTGCAAAATATTCCACTGAAAAACAGGTTGATTCCAATACACCAAAAGCGTTTTTAGTGCATGCTACAGACGATAAGGCGGTTCCTGTTGAGAATAGCATCAATTATTATCTGGCTTTAAAACAAAACAAGGTACCGACTGAAATGCATCTGTATGAAAATGGCGGACATGGTTTTGGTTTAGGTACTTCAGGAACGAATAAAGAATGGCCAAAAGCTTGTGAAAAATGGTTAGTTGCCAACGGATTAATTCCAAAAGCAGATGGATATATTTTTTCTTATTTTAAAGGAAATGGCGAAGATGGTTTGCATTTAGCTTATAGTGAAGATGGGTATAAATGGAATACTTTAAAAAATGACACTTCCTTTTTGACTCCTGAAGTAGGGAAAGATAAATTAATGAGAGATCCTTGTATTATAAAGGGCGGTGATGGATTGTACCACATGGTCTGGACAGTAAGTTGGACGGATAAGGGAATAGGATATGCTTCCTCAAAAGATTTAATTCATTGGTCTAAACAAGAATTTATTCCCGTTATGGCCCATGAAAAAAATGCACGTAATACTTGGGCACCAGAAATCACTTTCGACGAAAAAACGAATAAATACATGATCTATTGGGCATCGACCATTGAAGGAAAATTTACGGAAACTCAATCAGAGGAGGAAAAAGGATACAATCATAGAATTTATTACACCACTACAAAAGATTTTAAAAAATTCACTCGTACTAAACTTCTTTATGAGCCTGGTTTTAATGTCATAGATGCCACTATTTTAAAACAAGATAAGGGCTTTCTTATGTATCTAAAGGATGAAACCCGAAAACCAATACAGAAAAACATAAAAATAGCCTACAGCAAGCATTTAACGGGACCCTACACTAAAGCTGGTAATTCTATTACAGGGAATTATTGGGCTGAAGGACCTACCGCTGTCAAAATAGATGGAAATTGGGTAGTTTACTTTGATAAATATACCCAGAAAAAATATGGTGCTGTAAAAGAAACGGCAAATGGCTGGGAGGATATTTCCGACAAGATCAGTTTTCCATTAGGAACGCGTCACGGTACTGTTTTAAAGGTTCCGGAAGCTTTGCTTACACAATTAAAAAAACAATAATTTCTTATTAAGCCCTATTTATTAGGGCTTTTTAATGCCTTCAATTCTTTATTTTAAAGAAAACTTATCCTTATTTGATTAAATTTCTGGGGAACGTGATTATGAAAACCTTCAAGAGATAAAATCCCAGTTCTTTTTTAATCCAAATGGTAAAACTTTTTAACCAAATAATTCAGAACAAAATAAAGTAACGTAGCCACTACGGCTAAGGAAAATAAAAAGCTAACCAGGTTCACAACGATATTAGGAATAAACTTCAATCTGGGATGCGTGAAATACGGTTCCCGATGCAGTCTTTCATGAATATTTTGTTTCGCTATTTTGATTTTCTTTTTGATAATTCAATGATTTTAAAGACAACGTTATGGATTATTTACACGGATTGTGGTTTGCAATTTTATCACTCTAAATTACGTAATAAAATTAATATAAAGAGGGTATGAAATAGAAAAAGAGAATGCCGCATGGAAATTCTCTTTTGAGTTGTGCTTGCTATTTCTAAAAAATAGTAATTTTGGATTTCATCTCTTTTTAAGAATGATCTTTGCTGCAGTTATTTATATTTCTTTAATATTCCCTTTATTTTTCAAGAAGATAACTTCTATCATTTTACTGGTCATTCCAGTATCTATTTTAAGTTGGTTTGACAAAACTTCAATTACGTTTTTTTCTTCTTCCCCTAGTAAGCCATCCGAAAGTAAAATTTCCAAAGCAAGGGCAAATACCGTTTCTTTATCTGCTTCATTAATTAATTCACAACAAGCAGCAATATATTTTAATTGTCCAAGTTCCGTTTTTAAATGATAAGATTTTGCATAAAGAGGTGCAATATCAATTCCAACAAATTTATCTTTAGAATATAACAATTTGGATAATGATACTGTTTCGGAATCCTTAATTAGATTGTCCGCGGAAATACAAGAATATAAAATTCCAACCCAAGCTTCCAGTTCTGAGGTTACGGGATTTAAGGCAGCATTATTATTTTCTTCAACTTTATCAGATAAACTCATATTTGTTTTTTTTGCTAAAGTTACTGCGAACCTTTCCACACATTGCTCCGCCTTAGGAATAAATTATCATTTGATGGTTTAGCATAAGAACAAGTTTGAATTAAAAACTGATATCCAAATCGAGTGAAACCGATTTTATCAGTAATAAATTTATAATTATAACCAATTTATTATTCTCGAATTTATTCCTTCGATACCTTGTCTTCAACAAACCAGGAGGAAGCATAAGCTGTAAATGTTCCAAAAAGTCCAACTCCAGCTGTCATTAAAATCACAGCAATTAACCGTCCTTCAGTAGTTACAGGATATTTATCTCCATAACCAACTGTTGTAATTGTTACATAAGCCCACCAAATTGCATCTTCTGCACTTTTAATATTTCCTTCTTTTGTATTTTCTACTTGCAAAATTGCAATTGCAGAAAATATGATTAATAAAATTGCAAATATAGAAACTGATGTAAACGCACCTTTTGCTTTATTTTTGAAAACGTGATTTAATAATTGTTTTGAAGAACGAAACGCTCTAATAATCCTTAAGAGCCTAATTAAACGCAATAACCTTCCCGCTCTAAAATAATTTACAACTGGAATACTTGAAATTAAATCAATCCAACCCCAACGCATAAATTTTAATTTATTCTTGGCTTTAAAAAACCTGACTGTAAAATCTATAAAGAATATCAGGCAAATTACTTTATCAATAAAATTGAGAAGTTTTGATGTTTCAGTTGGTAATACAAAAACAGTTTCTACTAATAAGGCTCCTAAAACATAAATAGTTAATACTAAAATTATAATATTAAAATAGCCTAATTTATCATCAATTCCACTTGTTTTTATATTTTCCATATTCAATTCTGAATTCTATGTTTTAGGTTTATATTGTTTTTCTTTTTTAATTCCAGTTTTTAGATGAAGTATTTATGTCCTTAAATATTCCAAAAAGTGTAAGAATAGAAAGTCCAATAAATAGTAATTTCAATACTTTGTTGTGAAACAAAACGAACATAAAACTTTACAAAAAAAACAATAACCTAAAAAACAATGCTTTGGAATTATATTTTAGATATAATTTTTTATATTTAGTATTCTATTCTGTTATGCTTTTAATGTAAATATAATCCATTTTTCCAGAACCATTATCGAAAATACTTATCTCTTTAACATTTTCAATATTATTCCATCTAGTTACGTTTCCAGGATTAATAATGCTTGGCTCGCTTAATTCTAATCCTAATAATTCAATATTTTCATTATTAATTTCAAATTCTGAAAGTTTATTTATAGTTATCCAATCAGATTTATCATTTATAAATACAATTTCAAATTTATCAGATTGGTAATTCGCTTTTTCACAAGGTACATTGAAACAAGGCGTGTTACTTGGTTTTATCATTTCAACATTATCAGGTTTACCTAATATTTTTTCGATTTCAGTTTTGTTTTTCCCAATAATACTAGAAACATCAATTATAATTTCTTTTTTAGAGTTTACACAAGATGCTAATGTCAAAGCAACTAATAATATTTTGATTAAGTTTTTCATTTTAATATTTTTTATTTAGTGAGAAATTTTACTTGCCAATAAAGAGCCTGTTTCTTTAATATCTGATTTTTAAACATAAGACTAAATTATAGTGTTATGTGTGCTTTTTCGCAGGAAAAAACTAAGTAATTGCCACAAACATGTTTGCGGTAGTTTTATAATTTTGCTAGTAAAATTACTTTTTTCTCATTGAATTCTTCTTCAGTCAAAATTCCTTTTTCTTTAAGTTCTGCAAGTTTTTCAATTTGTCCTAATATATCTGGTTCAATATTTACTTGCTGATGAACGATTGGTTTTACCATTGTTTTTTGTCTAATAAATTCTGAAAATTCTTTTGCTCCAGTTACTAAATTTATTTTAGCAGTATTACCAGAACAAATAATTTTCAATACACCTTTTAAAAACCCAGTTTCAACGGAAACAGATGAAATTTTGTCATATGGAAAATCTTCCATTTTTATTCCAAAACCAAACACTGGTTTATCTATAAATATAACTCTATAATTTGTTGCTACTAATAAACCATTACCAGTTGAACCTTTACCTTCATCTAAAAATCCCGAATTTATTTTTTCTATATTTTCATCTTCCATTAATATTGTTGGTAATTCTGAAACTTCTATTTTATTAACAACAGTTGGGTTTAATTTAGAGATAGTTAATTTGATTTTTTGAAGCCTTTCATTATTGGAGCTAATTTGATTTTTATGTTGTTCTACTTTTCTTTCAAACTCTTCTTTTTTATCGCTTTTTATTTGCTCTTTTGTTGAATTAATTTGTTGAAGGGTTTCAATAACTTCTTGATTTGTAAATTGTTTCATTTTGTTTGATATATGAGAAGCATTATTCATTGCTAAACTCATATGACACGAAGTACAAATAGTTCCAGAATCTTTAGTTTGACCTTTACTAAACATTGGTGTATTAAGCATCCCTAATCTTTTATTGCAAGCTATACAATTTGCCATTTTATATTTTGTTTATGTTAGTTTTCTGTGTATTATTTTTATATTTTTTTTGAAATAAAATTACCGCTTAACTTATTTTATACCAGTCATAAAATGGCTCCAATCCATATTATATTACTGACTTTGTGTAATAAAAAGCTTCTTTATACTTTTGCTAATTCATGTATACTTAACCACAAACCATCCTATTCCTACAAATCTAAACCTTAACTTATTCATTACTTTACGGTTTCCCGTAAACCATCTTTTTTATTAAAAAATCTCCATAAAAAAACCGTCTTATTTCCATGAACAAGACGGTTTCTTTATATGTTTTAAACGTGCAGACTAATCCACAATTTTATAAAAGAACATTTGTGGAGCGCCTTCTACACCGGCATCCATCATTAGTTTTTTCTTTGCTTCAGAGGTCATGCTTGCTTTTGCTTTTTTAATATCGGTAACGGCAAATACCAGAGCCACCATGTTCGGATCATCTATACTTCGGGCCATTCCTCTATCAATGAGTCCTTCTTCCATTCTTTTGGCAGTCCCTTCGGCATCATACACTTTGAGCCACGCATCAAAATCTTTTACACGGTGGCTCACCATTAATCGATCTTTCTGGTCAATTTTGGTCGAATCATTCCGTATTACATCATAATAAGAGAATTCAGGTTTACCGGTTACTCCAGCTTTTTTCATTACGTCTTTAAGATTCGGAAGCACGCTGAAATCTTTTGCTTTTTGTACATCATTAAATTTATTTATTACCACAATCATATTCGCATCATCAATTCCTCGTCCTACGATATGATGGGTAATGCCATAAGCCATTCGCATAGAATCATGTGCGTCGTATCCTTTTCTCCATTTTTCATAATCAGCCACTTTATGCTTAATCACTATCACTTTAAAAGGTTCAAAGACCGCAACAGCAGAAGTGGTATCCATAGCCTTAGCTTCTTCAGGCTCTGTTTTCTCAGTTTTATTATTTTTACAAGATAAAAATGTAACGGTAAAAACTAATATCAAAACTGGTTTTAAAAATTTTTTAATGTTTCTCATACTATTATTTTTTTAAGTTATTTTTATTACGTAAATATAACAATAAATACTGATAATGAGATTGTTACAATTTATTTTGATTCGAAATTATCTCCCGTTTACTTGTAAAATTCACTGAATTCATTAAATACCAATTTCACAGAAGCACAATATCATTATATTCGCCAAATAATTAGGGTGATTAATCATCACTATCCCCTTTGTTTAAAGCGGATTAGGGTTTGCTATACTAATTTTAAGAATGAATATTTTGGATTAATAAAATAATATCAAAATTTATAAAATGAAAAAAATAATACAATTGTTATTTTTGATAGTACCTTTTTTATGTAACGCTCAAGAATACATCGATCTATTTTCCGTGAACTATGGGAAATCCCAAAAAACTACTTTTGAAAATTCATCGATTAACACCACCATATCCACATTTCAAACGAATCTTACTTTACCTGTTGTTTTAAATGAAAAATACACGGTTATCACCGGAGTAAATTTCAGCAGCTACAGTTTACAATTATTTCCTGATTCCAATAACAGTCATTTATATTCCACAAATTTAAGAGCCGGTCTAAGAATAAGCCATTCTGAACACTGGAGCGGAATCTATCTATTTCTCCCAAAAGCCGCATCCGATTATATCCATCTGAGCAGTGAAGATATTTATTTAGGCGGACTAGCCTTATTAAAATATAAAAGAAACGAAAACTTTGGTTATAGTTTTGGACTTTACGGCAGTAGTGAAGCGTATGGTATGTCTATGGTGCCAATTATTGGTCTCTATTATCACAGTCCGGATAAGCGTTTCGAAATGAATTTCTTTATGCCAAATGATGCTGATATCAATTATAGTTTGACTGATAAAACAAAAATAGGTGTTGATTTTCTGGGTCATGGAAACAGTTACAAAGTGACAACTGATAATATCCGTTCCAATTATGTCGAAAACAATTCGATAGATTTTTCTTCGTACGTACAACGAAGCGTGCTCGACAAAAAAGTACTCTTACGCCTAAAAATGGGATATTCTTTAAACCAATTTAGAGTATATCCAATCGACCAAAAACTTGATTTACAAATTCTGGCATTAAAATTTGGTGATAACCGTACAAAATTACTCGAAAACAAATCTAATACTATCCTTTTTAAGATGGAAGCAATTTATCGCTTTGATTTAAGTAAGGTTAAAAAATAACTAGTTTTTCAACCTTTTTCACAACACTTTTCACCGATTCTAATTCATAAAAAACCGTCTCGTTATTATAAACGAGACGGTTTTTCAGTCTAATAGATTTCCTAATACTTAATAATAATTGGGACAACCGAAACATTTTACTTTCAAATCAAATTGGTAGGTTACGGAGAGTTCATAAATTCCACCTGTCTGACCTATTTTTGATGTGCTAAAATCATGGGAATAACCAAATTTAAAATGTTCGTATTGCAATCCTCCAAAGGCATTTACCGAAGTCAAGAAATGACTGTTATCCGCTTTCTTCCCTGGATTTGTAGCTGCACTAACCCCGAAGAAAAACTTCTTAAAAACAAGCCCGGTTCCTAAATCAAATCGGCTGTATAGTCCTTGATGCATATAATTAGACGTTAAAAGCATTTTGGTTTCATAAGGAAAATAGGTAATGTCAATATAATCTCCCAGTAAGAATTCATATCCTGCATTGGCAGAGAAAAACATCCCTAACGGCACATTTCCGGTGTTTGAAAATGAGATATTAGGTTTATTAATGTGTTTTAGAGAAAGTCCAAACCATGCTTCTTCATTGTTAAACAGCATTCCTGCCGAAAAATCAAAGAAAGTTACTTTTTCATTTAGTAAAAGTGGATCTACACTGGATGTGTTTATGGTTCCTTGTCCAATATTGATTTGGTCTTCTAAAACAATATTCTGAAAACCATAAGATTTGTTTCCAAAACCCATTTCGATTGCAGGCCTAAAAAACCAATCATCATTTAATTGAACCCGATACGCATAATTAAAATTAACCTGAGTGAAATTATAATTCGTGAATTTTTCCCTGTGATTCAAAACATTTACCCCTATTCCGCTGTTGGCATTTTCTAACCAAGTATTTATAAAACCAAAATCTGAATCGACTCTAAAATTCAAATCAGGCCATTGCGTTCTGTGCAATATTCCAGCGTTAGTCGTTTCGAGGAATCCTGTAAATCCAGGATTCAACGTTTCGGGAACCATGAAATACTGTGTAAAAATGGGATCTTGTGCCTTAACCGTTAAAGAAAAAACAAACAAAATTATAAAAGTTGCTATTTTTATTTTCATTATGCTATTCTTATTTGATTAGTGTAAAAGGACCATTTCCATTTATTATTTTTCCATAAAAAGTGGTTCCCTTTACTTTGTAATAATAATTCCCATTTTCCGATTCTCTTTCTTTTATTCTCCCATCCCATCCTTGTAAGGTCTCTCCTTTTTCAGAATATATTAATTCTCCCCAAGTATCGTACACATCGAGTTGAAGTGATTTTAATCCAACAAAAACCGGTTTAAAAGTTTCATTAATTCCGTCTCCATTGGGAGTGAACCCATTTGGGATTACCATTTTATACCCTTTGTCAATAAGCAATGTTACAAAATGCGTATAAATACATCCAAAAGGATAGGTAACGGTCTGTGTCACGACATAACTTCCTTCTTTGACAAAAGTATGAGTTGGATTTTCTTCACTGGAAACACTTCCGTCACCAAAATCCCAAGCAGTACTGCTATAATCTGCCGTAGATGTATTGGTGAATTGTATTGGATCACTAATTGAAAAAGTACCAAACGTAGCATACGAATACGAACTGGTTGTGAAGGAAGGCGTACCTAATTTTGGAATAGCCACATTGAACGTATAATTTGCACTACAACCCAAATTATCCGTAACGCCAAGAATAACAGTTCCGTTTTGATTCGTGTTCATCATTTCGTTATTGACTCCGCTTACCGTTCCGCTGGACCAAGTCAGTTGATAAGGAGGAACTCCACCTGAAACTTGCGCCACAAAAGTTTGTTTGACCGATTTAGTTTCACAGTTAAAATCGGTTTTTGTTTCCACTCCAATTACTATTGGTGGTTGCCTGTTGATAACATATTGAGCCGTTTTTGAACAATCTCTGCTGTCAGTGACTGTAACTAAATAATTTCCTGCGGGAATAGTAGTTAAATCTTCGGTTGTAGCTCCGTTTGACCAAGTGTACGTGAAAGGTGGCGTCCCACCGGCAACTAGCAGATTGATAGCGCCACTATTAGTATCATTACAGTCGAATGCATGGGTAACATTTGCCGAAAGCACTAATTTTTGAGGCTCCAATATTATAAAAGTTCTGTTTATAATACACGGTTTGCTGTCGGTTATGGTAACAGTATAAGAACCGGGGCCTAGATTATTTCTAGTCAAACCTGCTGTACTTCCATCACTCCATACCAGTTTTAGTGGAGCAATTCCTCCTACTAAATTTAGATTGATACTACCATCATTCATTCCAAAACAAGAAATTTGTTTCACTACCGGATTGATGGTAAAAATGGGCGCTTCGGGTATGTTGACATTTAGCGTATTAACACAATTCAAAGCATCAGTAACTGTAATCAGATAATTTCCTGCCGAAAGATTGTTTTGAAATAATCCAGTTGCTAAAGTGCTCCATGCGATTTTATAAGGTGCAATTCCACCGGAAACAACTAAGCTAATTGATGCATTATTATCACCATAACAGTTGATTACAGTAGTGGTTGCCTTTATTATAATTTCTGAAGATTGTGTTACAAGAACCGATAGCTTTTTGGCACAGCCTGAATTATCCGTTACAGTCAAATCGTACGTCCCAGCGAAAATAGCCCTAAGATTTTTATTGGAACTTGTAAATCCATTTGGTCCCGTCCAAGCATAATTATAATCAAAAACGCCAGGAGAAATCTGGATTGGTGTTCCTCCCACTACATTAATATCGATCGCTCCAGTTGCAGTTCCAAAACATAAAACATTGGTCTGACTTACTAAATTTAAAACTAAAACAGGCGGCTCAGTAATTGTGAAAGTGGTTGTTACTGGCCCACAATTATTAGTATCCGAAACCGAAACAGCATAGACGCCCGGACTTAAATTCGATAAATCTTCAGTGGTTGCAAAGGGCAAATTATCTTTAATCCAAGTATATTTATAATTTAAAGTGCCCCCGGTTATTGTAATTGCTATCGCTCCATTGGCATTACCAAAACAGGTAATATCCTTTTCTAAATCGGTAGTAATAACGATGACATCAGGTTCTGTAATTTTATAAATTTTTGAAAAAGGACAACCTCCATTATCTAAAACTGAAAGTGTATAATCTCCCGGCGACAGGTTAGAAATACTTAGTGCATTCGATGTAAATCCGTTTGGTCCCACCCATGAAACTACGTATGGTGCGCCAGTAGTAAAAGGAATTCCTCCCGTTAAATTAGTTTGTATTGAACCATTATTAATACCGAAACAAGTACTATTTGTTACGATACTATTTGGGCTTATCGATGGATTGACAGTTACAACAATTGTAAAATTAGTTCCAACGCAAGTTCCTGAAGTTGGAGTAACGGTATAAGTAACCGTTGCCGGATTAGTTGTTGTATTAATCAACGTTTGGCTGATATTATTTTGAGGAATCGCTACCGCAAAAGCGCCATTAACAGCATTCGAAGGATTTATTACAGGAGTTGCCCAAGTGTAGGTGGTTCCGGCTGGCACGATATCACCACTTGAATTATCAGGAGCTACCGTAAAAGCTGTGCCACTGCATACTACTGCATTTTTACTTGCAATTACAGGATTTTGATTGATTTTAACCGCTGCAATTGCGGATGTTAAAACAGAACATCCTCCAGTAGACAATGTAATAATGCAATAATAATACGTTGTTCCAACTGTTACAGCGGGCGGATTGAAACTATCAGTTGTCGCTCCTGAAATTGAAGTGCTTCCTATTGTAGAATTAGTTGCATTAGAATACCATTGGTATTGTGGTGTACCAACTCCATTACTGTAAGCTACTTTTAAAAGTGTTGGTGTTCCTCCTAAACATAACGTACTTGAGGAGGGTTGCAAAGTAATTGTGGACGCAAGATTTATAATAACGGCAGCTACATTACTTTTGGCATTACAGCCCAAGCCACTTTGTGAAATTTCACAGTAATAATAAATTGTTCCTATTGCTGTTGTAGGCGGCGTAAAAGTAGTATTTGTTGCTCCTGGCAATATAGTTCCTCCGCTATTTGAGTTTGTTCCATTGGAAAACCATTGGTAAGATAATGCTCCAACACTACTGTCTCCAGAGGCAGTCATAGATAAATCTGTTGGAGCAACATTTTGACATAAAGTTTGGGTTGGCAATGGTTGTGAAGTAACAATTGGGTCGGCAACAACTTTAATTTCTGCTGGATTACTTGCTATTGGACCGCATCCGCTTCCTGATAATGTTATAACTGCATAGAAATAATTTACTCCTGCAACGGAGAAAACCGTTGGTGTGTAACTTGAATTAGTAGCTCCAGAAATTAGGGCTCCACTACTATTTGCATTGGTTGTGTTTGAAAACCATTGGTAACTCGGAATTCCTGTTCCGCCAGAATAACTTACTTTTAATGGCGGGCTTATAGTACTTCCAACACAGAGATTTTGTGATGCTGTTGGCTGTAAAGTAATTGTTGCACCTGCAGTAATTGTAATATTTGCTACAGCAGAAGTAATGCTGGAACAACCTCCAGAACCACCCAATGTAATAATACAATAATAATAAATTGTTCCAATTGTTGTACTTGGCGGCGCATAAGTAGTGTTTGTTTCTCCAAAAAGTGGTGTTCCCGTAGTTGTATTATTACTTATATTTGAATACCATTGGTACGTAGGTATTCCTGTTGAAGTATTTAAAACTACAGCTAATACATTAAGTGTTCCATTTTGGCAAATCGTATTTGAAGCGGGCTGGGTTGTAATATTTGGTGCGGGGTTTACTGTAACAACATAATTTACAACTGCTCCTGAACATCCATTTAATAGGGGAGTAATGGCATAAGTGACTGTTCCTACTGTAGTATTTGTTGTTGAAATGGTTTGTACAGGAATTGTATTCGTAGTCCCTGAAGCCGTAAAACCAGTGATTCCTGAAGTTGCTGTTGCAGTCCAAGAAAAAGTAGTTCCAACAGTATCAGCCGTTAAGTTTACTAAAGTCGTTTGTGAACCGGAACAAATAGTTTCGGTTAAGGATGTATTTGTTAAAGTTGGTGTTGTACTGACCGAAAATGTTTTGATGGCTGTTGCAGAAATACCACATTCATTAGTTACTGTTAATGAAACCGTATAATTTCCAGAAGTATTATAAGTAATTGTTCCCGGAATAGCAGCGGTTGCAGTTGCTGGAGTACCGCCAGGAAAACTCCAAGCATAGGTTAATACACTAGAAACAGGTGCGCATCCTTGTACTACAGCCGTTGGTGAAATAGCTGCTGTCCCACAAGCATTTGGAATAGTATTTATGATGACTGTTGGAGGCTTTTTTACAGTTATGATTTGAGCAGGAGAAACTACAGAGCCGCAGGAATTTGTGATAGTTACACTGATACTATAAGTTCCCGGAGTTACAAAATTGAAAGAAGGACTTGCTGAAGTTGCCGTTCCGCTTGTATAACTCCAAACCGCTGGACTAATTCCGCAAAAACCACCAGCATAAGCAACATTCCATTGATAAGTTGGCGGGGCACAGGAACCAACAAGATTAGTGGTGTTGTTTGTAGTTACCCCTAATGGTGTACAACCTGAATTTACGTCTATGGTAAATTGTGGAACTAGTGGAGTCTCGACACAAATTGGTTGGGTTTTGGTGGATTTACCGCAATAGCCTTCAGCTGTTAGTGTTACAGTATAATTTCCAGGGGTTGTATATGTATGATTGCTATTTTTAACCGATTGTTGTTCAGGAGAACCATCTCCAAAATTCCAAGTATAAATAGAATCTTGATTGCAATTCTGATTAAAACCAGATATTGTAGTATTTGTAAACAAGACACTTGCATTCGAACAAACGTTTGCTGGTACTGTAAAATTTGCAACTGGTTTTACAAATACACTAATATTTGACACAGTAGCTGTTGTAAAACCACAAGCATTCGTAACCGTTAATTTAACTATAAATTCACTACCTGGACAGCTTGTAGTTGTGTATGAATGTGGAATCAAATAATTAGCTGATGCGGAAGGATTTGCGGCGTTATATTGCAAAGAACTTTCTAATTGACTTTGGGTAAGATGCACAATTGCCGAATTATCGCCATAATCTATGTCATAAACAGTTCCAATAGAATTATTTCCCCAAGCTGAAATTGCAAAATCAATATTTACTGTTGGAGCACATAGATTAGTTGTACTACCCGGACTTACAATTCCACCAGAGGGATTTGTAACATTCTTAACAACATAAGTCTTAGAATTACTGCATCCGTTAGTCCCTAAAGCTGTGATAATCATATTATAGGCTCCCAATTGAGGGTAAGCATGTGTTTGTGGAAAAGCAGTAAAATTTAAAGTCGAATTCCCGTCTCCCCAATCTATAGTGTAAGAAGTAATACAGGAACTCGAAACAGAACTATTTCCAACGGATATAGTGTATGTAGGATTTAATGCTGAAGCATTTTGACAGTTGCTAAATGGAGAGAATGAACTGTTATTATCTTTAAAATTAATATCTGGTTTTTGTTTTACTGTCACATTATGTGAGATGGAAATTGAACAGCCTCCACTGATGTCTGTTACAATTAATTTTACTGTAAATGGAGCTGTACTACAACCCAATGAGATAAATGAATGACTTGGATTCTGACTTGTAGATGTAAAACCATCTCCAAAATCCCAAGCATAAGTATAAGTACCAAATCCAGAAACATTAGAATTAAACTGAACAGCTGTTCCCGAACAAGAATTGTCATTGGTAAACGTAAAATCTACAACTGGCAAAGCATTAACCTGTATCGTTACTGATCCAGTTTGGGCTTGAGTTGAATTAGTAGAGTCCTTGACACTAACTAATGTATATACAAAACTTCCTACAGTAGACGTTGGCACATTCAATGTTAAAATATCTCCTGTCGATTGAGAAGTAATTATATCAGGCCCACCATTTATTTTATACGTAAACGTATAAGGAGCAGTCCCTCCTATTCCTGTAAAAGTTATTACAGGTTGGGTTCCATTAGTACAAACTGAAGTTGCATTCGTGGTTATTGTAGCAGTTGGTAATACTAAATTATTGGCACTCTCCGCTACTATTATTTTATCGATACCTACATGTGGGTAATTGCTTTTAGCATTTAAATTATTACCTGAAATTATCAAGACAAAAAGAAAAATAATCTTGTAAAGGTGTTTCATAATTGCGTATTAAATTAGTCAACGATTACCATCATTGTCATCCGGTAAAATAAAATTTAACAAATATAATGTAATGTTTTTCCTTTATGTTGCGGTTTCCCGTAAAGCTGTGTTATTTTTGTCATTATTTTAAAAAATACAACTCCATATTTAATTTACGGAAAATAAAACCAGAATTCAATATCCGAATCTCATAAAAAAAAGCCGCCTCGAAAAAACGAAACGGCTTCAATTTTAACTATTTAATACTTACAAAATATAGTCCGTATTAATAAAATTGGATTCTTTACTGTTCAATAACTCTTGCAAAATTGCATTGTTATAGTCATTGTCCTTCGAAGCAACAAAAGTTCTGATCGAGAACGAACGCAATGCATCGTGAATACTCAAAGTCCCAACCGCTGAATCTTTTCTTCCTGTAAATGGGAAAACATCCGGTCCTCTTTGGCAAGAACTATTCAAGTTTACTCTACAAACAAGATTCACTAAAGTATCGATAAGCGGCGCAATGGTTTTGATATCTTTTCCAAACAAACTTACTTGTTGTCCGTAATTAGACTCGGCCATATCATTCAATGGTTCTTGAATGTCTTTGAAAGAAATAATAGGCACAACCGGACCAAATTGCTCTTCATGATACACACGCATTTCCTTGTTTATAGGAAACAAAACTGCTGGAAAGATATAATTATCAGAATGCTCTCCTCCTTTTGCATTAATAACTTTTGCTCCTTTAGTGGTAGCATCATCTATTAATTCCTGGATATAAGCCGGTTTTTCTTTTTCTGGTAAAGGAGTAAGAAATACTGATTTGTCCCATGGATTTCCAAAAGTTAATGCATCCACTTTGGCAGCAAATCGTCTGTTGAATTCGTCCGCTATTGATTCATGCACATATAATACCTTCAAAGCAGTACAACGTTGTCCGTTGAAAGATAAAGATCCAGCAATACATTCTTGGATAGCCAAATCTAAATCGGCATCCGGAAGGATTATCGCAGGATTTTTTGCTTCTAAACCTAATACCAAACGCAATCTATTTTTGTTTGGATGTTGATCTTGCAAAGCAATCGCTGATTTACTGTTTCCTATCAAAGCCAAAATATCAACTTTTCCGGATTTCATGATCGGTGAAGCCACTTCACGTCCTCTACCGTACACAATATTGATAGCTCCTTTTGGAAAACTGCTTCTAAAAGCTTCTAACAAAGGAGAAAGTAATAAAACGCCATGTTTAGCTGGCTTAAAAATTACAGGATTCCCCATAATTAAGGCAGGAATAAGCAACGAAAAAGTTTCATTCAATGGATAATTGTATGGTCCTAGACACAATACAACACCAAGCGGTCCTCTACGAACCATGGCATTTATCCCTTGTACTTTAGAAAAATGAGCACTACGTGCGTTTAATTCTTTGTAACTTTCAATAGTGTCATAGATATACTCTACAGTCCTGTCAAATTCTTTTTCAGAATCACCCAATGATTTTCCAATTTCCCACATCAAAAGTTTAACAACTTCTGTTCGAGTTGTTTTCATTTGGGCAACAAAATTTTCCATGCATTTAATACGATCCACAACTTTCATTGTAGGCCATAAACCTTGTCCGTTATTGTAAGCCGCAGATGCCGCTTCAACAGCTTCCATAGCCTCTGCTTCTCCCATAAATGGAATAGAACCCAAGATGGTAGGTTCGTATTTTTCAGTAGATGAAATCGTAGAAAAAACTGGAGTGGTTTGACCGGTCCATTTATTTAATTCCCCATTAATTAAATAAGTATCCTGATTTAGTAACGTATTAATTTGAAATTCTTCTGGTATAAAACTCATTATAGCTTGGTTGTATTTTAATTTAAAATTTAATAAAAAGAGGTGCTTGCCTGCATAGTTTTATGGTGCAACGACTTCGCCATCCCATTCTATAATTCCTCCTAATAAGTTGTAGGTGTTTTCAAAACCCAGTTCGTTCATGATTTCACAAGCTTTTGCACTTCTCATACCGGAACGGCAATACACGTAATAATTTTTACTTTTGTCCAAAGCCTCTATTTCGTCTATAAAACCCTGTCCCTTGTGAATATCAATAAGTATGGCATTAGCTATAATTCCATCATTCGTTTCGTCTTCGGTTCTCACGTCAAGTATTACTGCATTTTCATCAGCTTCGAATTGAGCAACCCAATCTTCTTGTGTTAAATTCATAGTATCTTTTTTTGTAAAAATACGAAGATTTTACCAAACAATAAACCTCCCTTTTGTTAATTAGATAATATTCTAAAGAAAACGTTTTCGCAAAACATTAACTATCAATAAACTATAAATTCGGCGTTTATTTTTGCGAAAAATAGTCTATTAAATCCATCGGAAATACATAAAGCACAACACCTGATAATTGAGGAATCAATCTCTTTTTTCAATACTAGAATTGCAATAATCTTTTGAGTTTTTAGACTACTTTTACAATATAACTGTTGCCAAAATTTAAAATAATTCCAAAATGCTTGATCCTATAAAGAAACTATTCCCTTCATTTTCTTCTGAATTAGTCAAAGATATTGATGCCAATGCTACTGTTCAATCCTTCAAAGCGGGCGATATTATTATGCGAACCGGACAGTACATAAAAAACACCGTTTTGGTTATCAGTGGCAAGATTAAGATTTACCGCGAAGATGAAAATGGTGGTGAATTTTTCATGTATTATTTACAACCCGGTCAAGCGTGTGCCATTTCCATGATTTGCGCTACAAAGAATGCAAAAAGCCAAATCTTGGCCAAAGTTGTTGAGGACGTAGAATTGATAATGATTCCTTTACCGCTGATGGATAAATGGATGATGCAACACCGCAGTTGGTATGAATTTGTAATTGATACTTATCGAAGTCGATTTGAGGAAGTGCTGGAAGTTGTTGACAGTATCGCTTTTAGAGCAATGGATGAGCGCTTAGAATTTTATCTAAAACGCCATGCCGATGCTTGTGGCTGCAACCATTTAAAACTTTCCCATCAGGAAATCGCATCCGAACTGAATACATCAAGAGAAGTCATTTCCCGTTTACTAAAAAAAATGGAACAACGAGGATTGGTCAATTTACAGCGCAATAACATTGAACTTTTGAAATAAATCTTCCTAATGTGATAAATGTTACTGTTTGTCTAAAATTTACAGACAACCTTTGCAATAAAAATTATAAAATGGAATATTTAGGCTATTTTGCATCAATTATCATAGGACTTTCATTAGGTTTAATAGGTGGCGGCGGATCAATTCTAACCATTCCCATTTTAGTTTACTTATTTAAGATCGAACCAGAATTAGCTACCAGTTATTCGTTATTCATCGTGGGAGTTACCGCTTTATTTGGATGTATTAGCCATTATAAAATGGGGAATCTTAAAATTAAATCCGCGCTATACTTCGCTATTCCATCGGTTTTTTCGATACTTATAATCAGGGAAGTTATTTTTCCAAAAATAGCGGCAACCCTATTCTCCATTGCATCTTACCAAGTATCAAAAAGTTTTCTGATTATGATTGTTTTTGCAATATTGATGATGGCCGCCGCTATATCCATGATACGCAAAACAAAACCGGTAACAGGCACTCCAAAAACAAACTACACACAACTGGGAATCATTGGATTTATAGTTGGAATTGTAACTGGTTTTCTAGGTGCTGGTGGTGGATTTTTAATCATACCAGCTTTATTGTTTTTTGCTAATTTGCCAATGAAACAAGCCGTTGGTACCTCTTTACTCATTATTTTCATCAACTCCTCCATTGGTTTTGGAGGTGATTTATACATTGGCACACCTATAAATTATCCTTTTTTACTGGGGATTACTGTCATAGCGTTTTTAGGAATGATCATAGGAATCAAACTTTCGAAAAAAATTGACGGTGCTAAACTAAAACCAATCTTTGGCTGGTTTGTATTAGTGATGGGAATTTACATCATTACTAAAGAGATTTTCTTTCATTAAAAACAAAAAAGTATCCCGAGTTGGAATACTTTTTTGTTTTTTAATTTGAATATAATGCTAATGTTCGCCATACCCGATGTCGTCCATTTTACCGCTAAAAACTTTATACTGAATTATGAAGTACACAATAACTAAAGGTAAAGCGATAACAAACCAATACACGCCTACTGATAATCCATATTCTCCTGCAGCAGTATTGTAAATAGTCAATGACGGATTTACTGCATTGGTCGAAGGCAAGACATTCGGAAAAATAGAAGCCGTTGTTGCCGCAAATCCTCCTACGAGAAACATACTTGAAAACAAGAATCCAAGTCCGTCTTTTTTAAATGTTTTTACTTTAAACAAACCAAAAATGCCTATAAATGCAATCAATGGAAATATCCAAAGAAATGGATTTTCAACAAAGTTGTGAAACGGTTTGGGTTCGATTCTGTGCCAAATTAATAATGAAATAATTACCAATCCCAATAACACAAAATTGAGTTTAAAAACCACCTCTTTTAATTTTGCATTCAAGGAAGAATTCGTTTTATAAATAATCCAATTGGCACCATGAATCGTCAGCGTAACGGCACTAACCACGCCTAAAAATAAGGTAAACCAATCTATAATTCCCAATTGATCCGCTTTTGGACTAAAAGTTGGATTCCACAAAGGCAAAAAGAAAAAATGAGCTTCCTGAGTTGAAACACTATTTTCTACCATTCCCAGATTTACACCGCGAACAATATTCCCCAAAGCCACGCCAAAAAATATCGCTAATAATAAACTCGCAATCCCAAAGGCTTTATCCCAAATAACTTCCCACATGGGATGATGAATTTGACCACGCAATTCCAAACCTACGGCTCTAAAAATGAGCAACCATAAAATCATCATCAAAGGCAAATAAAAACCACTGAACGAAGAAGCGTACAATGTAGGAAAAGCAAAAAACAAAACACCGCCGGCAGCAATTAACCATACTTCATTGGCATCCCAAAAAGGACCAATGGCGCTGGTTATTGCTTTTTTATCTTTCTCTGTTTTCGCAAAAAACAAATGAATAATTCCCGCTCCAAAATCATAACCATCCAGTACAATATAAACGGCCAAAATTCCCATTAAAACTACATACCAAAAGAATTCCATACTTTATTTATTTTCTGTTTGAGGTCCTTTATTTATAATTTTACCTACCAAGAGTAGAAACAACATGCCTAATAAGAGATACAATCCTATAAATCCAAGCAAGGTAAACAACGTATTTCCGGAGGAAACTGTTGGAGAAGCCCCTTCGGCAGTGCGTAATAAATTATAGACTAACCAAGGCTGTCTTCCTAATTCAGCGGTGTACCATCCTGTTGTATTCGCGATATAGGGAAATGGGAGCATAAAAAGTAGCGACCACAAAATCCATTTGGTTTCGAATAATTTCTTTCGAATGAGCTGAAAAACCGCAAAACCCATCAATCCGATGAAAACCGTTCCGAGCCCCACCATAATATGATAAGCGTAATACAATCCTGAAATATTAGTAGGATGATTTTCTTCTTTAAATTGATCTAACCCTTTAATTTCTTCATGCCAGTTCCCATAAGTCAAAAAACTCAAAATATTTGGCACAGCAATTTTATTGTCCAGTTTTTTATCTTTTACGTCAGGTTGACCAATCAAAACAATTTCGGAACCCTCTTTTTCACTGTGAAATATTCCTTCCATAGCCGCAAAAGTAACGGGTTGGTATTTTACGACATTCTTGGCTAATAAATCTCCGGTGGGAACTGCAACGATAAGGCTTGAAGCCAATCCAAAAATAACTCCCGTTTTCACAAATAATTTCCCAAAAGCCACATTCTTTTTACTCAAAATATAAAAAGCGCCAATCCCTGCCACAACAAAAGAACTGGTTACCATTGAAGCTGCCTGATTGTGAAAATAGGAAGGCCACAACCAAGGGTTTGTAAAAAGCGCGGCAAAGTTATTCAGGACAAATTTACCATTGGCCAAAATTTCATAACCGACCGGATATTGCATCCAGGAATGCGTGGCAATGATTAAAAATCCGCTAGCCCAGGAACCTATAAAAATGAGTAATCCGGTGACAAAATGCCATTTATGTCCAATTAATTTTTCTCCAAATAAAAACAAACCTAAAAAAGATGATTCCAAAAAGAAAGAAAACATGCCTTCCATGGCCAACGTTTGTCCAATGATTCCTCCGGTTAATTCAGAAAACTTGGCCCAATTGGTTCCAAACTGAAACTCCATCGGAATTCCTGTTACCACGCCCATCGCAAAATTAAGTGCGAAGATTTTCATCCAAAAATGGGTAGCCTGATTGTACTGTTCGTTTTGGGTACGCAAAAACTTCCATTTGAAATAAATAATAATTAAGGAAAGTCCCATTGTCAATTGAGGAAACAAGTAGTGAAAGGTAATCGTAAATGCAAATTGCATTCGGTCGTAAAAAAGCATTTCTTCCATTCAAATATATTTTATCAGCGGTTTTGCAAATTTACCCATTATAAGTAACATTTCTTTTACAGAAACCAACTTTATTCTCTTCAATTTAGTAGATTTTAATATAGAAATGCAGCGAATACTATTGGCGTCTTTTTTCTTGAAATTAAAAAAAGTTGTGTAACTTTAGTCACCAATTTTTCTTAAAAACAGAAGTACATTTGTACAGAAATAAAAAAATTGTAATCATGCAAATTGAACAGATATATACGGGTTGTTTAGCACAAGGCGCTTACTACATTACTTCAAATGGTGAAGCCGCTATAATTGATCCGCTTCGTGAAATTCAACCTTATTTAGACCGACTGGAACGCGATCAGGTAAAACTGAAATACATTTTTGAAACCCATTTTCATGCTGATTTTGTCTCCGGACATGTTGATTTAAGCAGAGAAACTGGCGCCCCAATTGTTTATGGTCCAAATGCAAAATGTGAATTTGAATGCGTTTCTGCTACAGATGGTCAGGAATTCACCATTGGAAACATCAAAATAAAAGCATTACACACACCCGGACATACGATGGAAAGCACGACCTTTTTATTGACTGATGAAAACGGTAAAGATCATGCTATTTTCTCTGGTGACACCTTATTTATTGGTGATGTCGGAAGACCGGATTTAGCCCAAAAAGCGGCACACATGACTCAGGAACAATTAGCCGCTATATTATTTCATTCGTTAAGAGACAAAGTGATGATTTTGGCTGATGATGTTATTGTATATCCGGCTCACGGTGCAGGAAGTGCTTGCGGTAAAAACATGAGTAAAGAAACCGTTTCAACCATTGGCAACCAAAAAGCAACTAATTATGCTTTAAGAGCGGATATGACTGAAGCCGAATTTGTACAGGAAGTAACCGAAGGTTTATTGCCGCCTCCAGCCTATTTTGGAATGAATGTAGCCATGAATAAAAAAGGATATGAAAGTTTCGAGAATGTATTACACTTGGGAATGCGCGCTTTATCGGTAACTGAATTTGAAGCTGCTGCCGAAGAAACTGGTGCCTTAATTTTAGACACCAGAAAAAACACTGATTTTGCCAAAGGATTTATTCCTCAATCTATAAATATTGGAATTGATGGCGATTTTGCTCCCTGGGTTGGTGCTTTAGTTGCCGACGTCAAACAACCAATTCTAATCGTTTCCGAAGAAGGACAAGAAGAAGAAACCGTTACGCGTTTGAGTCGTGTGGGTTTTGATAACTTAATAGGTCATCTTGATGGTGGTTTTGATTCTTGGGCAAAAGCGGGAAAAGAAATTGACACCGTAAATAGAATTACAGCCGAACAATTTGCCAAAGAAGTGAAAATTGGTGAAAGCAAAGTAATCGATATCCGTAAAGAAAGTGAATATTGTGCGGAACATGTTGAAGAAGCCTTTAGCAAGCCATTAACAACTATCAATGATTGGATTAAAGATATTAATCCAAAAGAACATTTTTATTTGCATTGTGCCGGCGGTTATCGCAGCATGATTGCCGCTTCCATATTAGAAGCACGCGGTTTTAGAAATTTTACTGAAATTGAAGGGGGGTTCAATGCTATTGCAAAAACAAATTTGCCAAAAACAGATTTCGTTTGCCAAAGCAAAGTTTTGAAATAAAAGAAATGCTATCAAAAAAACAAATTATGGAAGATGTAAAATGTTGTGTAACTTCGTGTGAAAAACAGCTTGATGCAGCGTATTGGGAATCCCAATACAAAACCAAAGCCACGGGTTGGGATTTAGGTAAAATATCCCCTCCTTTACAAACCTATATAGATACATTAGAAAATAAAAACATCGCTATTTTGATTCCCGGTTGTGGGAACAGCTATGAAGCGGAATATCTTTTGGAACACGATTTTACGAATATTACCGTTATAGATATTGCGCCAACACCGGTTGCTGATTTAAAAGAGAAGTTCAAAAACAATTCCAATATCCAAATCATATTAGGTGATTTTTTTGAACATCAGGGGAAATACGATTTGATTATTGAACAGACTTTTTTCTGTGCTTTGCCTCCTACCCTACGTCAAAAATACGTTTATAAAATGCATCAACTTTTGGCTGATGAAGGAAAATTGGCAGGATTATTATTTAATAGAACATTTGAAGTAAGCCCTCCTTTTGGCGGAAACAAAGAGGAATACGAAAAGCTTTTCGCAATAGATTTTGAATTTTTAAAAATGGATTTAAGTCTAAATTCGATTGCACCAAGAGCGAATTCGGAATTATTTTTCGAATTAAAAAAAATAAGTTAGTAAGACCCAAACAATAAATACAATAAAGATGAGTAATTTCGATACTATTATCAAATCAGAAAAGCCCGTTTTAATAGACTTTTTTGCAACATGGTGTGGACCATGCAAAATGCTGAGCCCCATTTTAAGAGAAGTGAAAGACAGTTTAGGAGACCGTGTTTCAATCATCAAAATTGATGTGGATAAAAACCAACAAATTTCTAGTCAATACCAAGTACGTGGCGTTCCAACTATGATTTTATTTCAAAACGGAAAACAACTCTGGAGACAATCAGGCGTATTGACTAAAGAAGAAATAATTAAAACTATTATAGAAAAAAGTAATGCATAACTAGAAAAGCAATCCTCATCACTGGATTAGGGATAGTTGTTGGAGCTCTGGCTGGCTATTTGTTTATTACTATATAGGTTGCGCTTCAGGAACATGCAACATCACGGCAAAACCATTAAATACAGAGTATTTAGCAGTTTAATGGGTAAATTACTCCTTAGAATGTTTGTAAAATACAACTAAAAAATAATTTTTTAAGTATCTCAATATGAGATACTTTTTTTTGTTATCTTTGTTAACCAAATGGTTAAACCGTATAGTTAAACCCAATATGACAACTGAAGAAAAAATATTCAACGCCGCGAGGATTGTATTTCAGCAAAAAGGGTTTGCCGGCGCCAGAATGCAGGAAATCGCAGATGAAGCCGGAATAAATAAAGCTATGCTACATTACTGTTTTAAAAACAAGCAATTGCTTTTTAAAGCCGTTTTCATGAATGCTTTTGGACAATTAGCACCACAAATCAATGCCATTTTTAATTCGGATGAGACAGTTTTTGATAAAATACGAAAATTCACGGCTAACTATATTTCATTTGTCATTGACAATCCATATCTCCCTCAATTTGTCATTCAGGAAATGAACAATAATCCGGAATTTGTGATGTCTTTTTTAAATCATGAAAACAGACCCAACCCTAACCTGTTGATTTCCCAAATCGAAAAAGAGATTGCAGCGGGAATAATAAAACCCATTTCTCCAAAACAACTATTATTGGATATTTTTTCGATGACCGTTTTTCCGTTTGCAGCACAAATGATGGTCAAAGGAATTTTACAACTATCCGATTCAGAATTTAATCAGTTGATGGAAGAACGAAAAACCAGTATTGCGGAACAAATTATTAATTCGATAAAAAGATGAAACGAATTCTAATCCCCATTTTTTTACTAATCGTTTTTTATACTAATGCACAACAAATAGTTTCGCTAGAGGATTGTTATGCTTTGGCAAATAAGAACTATCCATTGTACAAACAGACAGAACTTCTGCAACAAAAATCAATTTATGAAATTGATGCGCTCAACAAAGGAAAACTACCTAAAATTGACTTGAACGCTCAAGCAACTTATCAATCTGATGTGACAGGATTACCAATTGTGATGCCTAATGTAACTCCATTAAATAAAGACCAATATCGCGCAACTTTGGATGTGAATCAATTGCTTTACAATGGCGGCATGATTGATACAAATACAAAACTCAAAGCCGCACAAACCAAAACGCAACAGCAACAAGTTGAAGTGAATCTGTACCAGATTAAAACCAAAATCAATCACTTGTATTTCTCGGTTTTGTCATTGCAGGAACGAAAAGCTATTTTGATTTCGAAACAGGAACAACTGAATTCTAAAATCAAAGAGGTAAAAACAGGAGTGAAATTTGGCGCTATTCTTCCCGCATCGGAGAAAGTTTTGGAAGCCGAAAATTTAAAAATAAAACAACAACTCACCGAAATTCAATTTGACAAAAAAAGAATGCTGGATAATTTATCCACGCTGATTTTTTCTCAACTAGATGAAAATACCACTTTGCAAAAACCAAATATTGCTACAGATTTCACAAAAAATAATAATCGTCCAGAATTGAAATTATTCGATTTGCAAAACGAACAAATAGAAGTTTCAAAAGAAGCAATTTCAAAAAACAATTTACCAAAAGTAAATGCATTTGGTCAGGCCGGTTATGGAAATCCTGGATTGAATATGCTAGACAATTCGTTCCAAACCTTTTATATGGTAGGCTTAAAAGCGAACTGGAATGTTTTTGACTGGGACAAATCGAAAATCGAAAAACAAGTACTTTCCATTTCAGAAAACATTATAACAACCGAAAAAGAAACGTTTTTACTGAACAACAATTTGCAAGTGCAGGAGATGGAAAATGAAATAAAAAAATCGGAAGAAATAATTAAAACTGATTCTGAAATTATCACTTTACGGGAATATGTGGTCAAATCATCGGATGCTCAATTGCGAAATGGCGTTATCACTTCCTCCGAATATTTGGTAGAACTAACCAATTTATACGAAGCAAAAAACAATCAAAAATTACATGAAATTCAGTTGGCTTTGGCCAAAGCGAATTATCAAGTTAATAAAGGGTATTAAAATTAATTTTTAAATGGTGAATTTTAAATTTTAAATGGTTCGGAACTCTCGTTATCATTTAAAAATTTATGATTTAAAATCTTTAATAAAAAAATATGAAAACAATAGTTACATTCTTAATCCTTACCAGTCTAATTTCTTGTACTAAAAACAATGAAAAAGCAGATGGCTACGGAAATTTTGAAGCAACCGAAGTTACGATTTCGGCGGAAGCCAATGGGAAAATTGACTTTTTAAAATTGGAAGAAGGCGATGTACTCGAACCCAATACTCAAGTAGGATTGATTGATACAACCCAATTGTATTTTGGCAAACAACAATTGGCAGCTTCTAAGAGTACGGTTTTTTCAAAATCTAAAAACGTTTTATCCCAAACCAATGTATTGAGAGAACAGCTAAAAACTACTTTGATTGAGCAAAAAAGAATTCAAAATATGTTTGCCGAAAACGCTGCAACCAAACGCCAAGTGGATGAAATTATTGGAAAAGTAAATGTGCTGAATGAACAAATAAAAAGTGTAGGAACTCAAAATGCGCCCATCGTAAACGAAGTACAATCGATTGATGTTCAAATCGAAAAAATTAAGGATCAAATTCAGAAAAGCAAAATCATCAATCCGATAAAAGGAACGGTTTTGGCCAAATATTCGGAACCAAATGAAGTGACCTCTTTTGGAAAACCACTTTATAAAATTGCCGATATTTCTGAAATGACTTTGCGCGTTTATGTGAGTGAAACCCAGTTGGCTCAAATAAAAGTCGGACAAAATGTTACTGTGAAAATAGATTCCCAAAAAGACATGAAATCGTATCCCGGAATTATTTCCTGGATTGCTTCATCAGCAGAGTTTACACCAAAAATCATTCAAACAAAAGAAGAACGAGCCAATCTCGTTTATGCCATGAAAGTAAAAGTTAAAAATGACGGAAGTCTAAAAATAGGAATGCCAGCCGAAATGTGGATTAAATAATTTAAAAAACAAAATGATGAACTTAAAAAACTTGCATACAGAAAATAAACCTGTTCAAACAAACGTACTTTTTTCAACAGAAGAAGGAAAAGTGATTTCCTTGCAGATTGCAGCAGGCGAACAGCTAAAAGAACATATTACAAAAGTTCCGGCACTGCTAGTTTGTGTCAATGGAAATGCCGTTTTTCACGATGAAAAAGGAAAATCAATAGGATTACTAACCGGTGATTATGTACATATCGAAGCTAATGTGAAACATTGGGTAGACGCTAAAGAAGACAGCAATTTTATACTGATTAAATAATGAGTATCCAAGTCCAAAATATATCCAAATCCTACAATAAAATTAAAGCTGTTGAAGGAATTTTTTTTGAAGTAAAAGAAGGGGAATTATTTGGATTAATTGGACCGGACGGCGCAGGAAAAACAACTATTTTCAGGATTCTGACAACGCTTTTACTAGCCAATGAAGGTTCGGCAACTGTAGCAGGTTTTGATGTTGTGAAAGACTATAAATCGATTCGAAATTCGGTGGGTTATATGCCCGGAAAGTTTTCCTTATATCAAGATTTGTCAGTTGAGGAAAATTTGACCTTTTTCGCGACTATTTTCGGAACAACAATTGAAGAAAATTACGATTTAATCAAGGATATTTATATTCAGATTGAGCCTTTCAAAAAGCGAAGAGCGGGTGCGCTTTCGGGAGGAATGAAACAGAAATTAGCTTTGTGCTGCGCTTTAATTCACAAACCAAAAGTGCTTTTTCTGGATGAACCCACCACGGGCGTTGACCCTGTTTCAAGAAAAGAATTTTGGGAAATGCTCAAGCGGTTGCAACAAAAAGGAATCACAATTCTGGTTTCTACTCCCTATATGGATGAAGCCTCTTTGTGTGACAGAATTGCGCTAATCCAAAAAGGGAAAATCCTAAAAATAGACAGTCCCGAAAATATCATCAGCAACTATGATAAAACTATTTATGATGTTCGAGCCAAAAATACGTATCAACTCATTCAGGATTTACAGCATTATCCAAGTCAATACAGCGTTTTCGCCTTTGGAGAATACATCCATTATATCGATAAAAAAGAAGATTTTAATAGCGCTGAATTGCTGAATTATCTTCAAAGTAAAAATCATGCTGAAATAGAAATTCACATTTCAAATCCAACAATCGAAGACGTATTTATGGATTTATAAGATTAAAAAATAATGCGATTGCTTCGTGCCTCACAATGACAATATGAACCAGGAAAAAATCATAAGCGTACAAAATCTCACCAAAACATTTGGCAGTTTCACCGCGGTCAACAGTATTTCTTTCGACGTAAATAAAGGAGAAATTTTTGGTTTTCTGGGAGCCAATGGCGCCGGAAAAACCACCGCTATGAAAATGCTTATCGGGATTTCGAAACCGACTTCCGGCGACGCTTTAGTTGCTGGTTTCGATGTGAAAACGCAATCCGAAATGGTGAAGAAAAGCATTGGCTACATGAGTCAAAAATTTTCGATGTACGATGATTTAACTATCAAGGAAAATATCACTTTTTTTGGTGGAATTTATGGCTTAAGCCGAATTCAAATTAAAGAAAAGACAGCTGAATTGATTCGTAAATTAGGACTCGAAGAAATGGCCGATAAGTTGGTTGGCGCACTGCCATTGGGATGGAAACAGAAATTGTCGTTTTCGGTTGCTCTATTGCACGAGCCAAAAATAGTATTTCTGGATGAGCCAACGGGTGGTGTAGATCCCATAACAAGAAGACAATTCTGGGAAATGATTTATGCCGAAGCCCACAAAGGAACCACCATTTTTGTAACCACACATTATATGGATGAAGCCGAATATTGTGATCGCGTTTCCATCATGGTTGAAGGCAGAATCGAAGCATTGGATTCTCCAAAAAACTTAAAAAAACAGTATAATGTAGCGTCTATGAATGATGTGTTTTTAAAATTAGCGAGGAATGTGGAGTAAAAACTAAAAGTTTTAAAATGAAAAGATTCATCGGTTTTGTCACAAAAGAATTCTATCACATATTTCGTGATAAACGCTCCATGTTTATCCTTTTTGGAATGCCCATTGCCCAAATTATGTTGTTTGGCTTTGCAATTACCAATGAAATCAACAATGTGAATATTGCCATTTTGGACCAATCAAAAGATGCTGAAACACAAAAAATAATCAACAAAATCAATGCTTCTCAGTACTTTAATATAGAACAGGAAATCAGCAGTGAAAGCCAAATAGAATCCGTTTTCAAAAAAGGAAAAGTAAAAGCAGTGCTCGTTTTTGAAAATCATTTTATAAAAAACCTCCAAACTAAAAAACAAGCCAAAGTTCAGGTAATAACGGATGCAACTGATCCCAATATTGCCAATACCATTACGAATTACGTCAATGCTATTTTGCAAAATCACACGCAGGAAATCAATAAAAACAACCCGTCCAGTTACCAAATACAAACGCAGACCCAATTGTATTACAATCCCGAATTGAAAAGTGTGTTCAATTTTGTTCCTGGCGTCATGACCATCATTCTGATGCTCGTTTCCGCCATGATGACCTCAATTTCCATCACACGGGAAAAAGAACTAGGCACCATGGAAGTCCTTTTGGTTTCGCCTCTAAGACCCTTTCAGGTGATTATTGGCAAAGTATTTCCGTACATTTTTCTCTCGATTATCAATACCACAATTATATTGCTTTTAGGCTTTTTTGTATTCAAAATGCCCATTGAAGGAAGCTTGTTTTTATTGGCTTTCGAAAGTATCTTGTTCATTATTTCGGCACTGTCATTGGGAATATTGATTTCAACCATTTCAAATTCGCAACAAACCGCCATGATGATTTCCCTGATGGGATTGATGTTACCCGTCATTATCCTTTCAGGATTTATTTTCCCAATTTCCAGTATGCCCAAGGCAATGCAAATCATCAGTAATATCATTCCTGCGAAGTGGTTTATCATCATCATCAAAGCCATCATGCTCAAAGGTGCATCGATTGCGGTGATTTGGAAAGAAACCTTGATTTTACTGGGAATGACCGTGTTTTTCATCGCATTAAGTATTAGACAATATAAAATAAGGTTAGAATAATTTGTCTTAATACTTAATTCAAAAATCTTAATACCATAAAATTGAAAACAATACTATTCATCATCCAAAAGGAGTTCAGGCAAATCTTTAGAAATAAAGCAATGCTTCCCATTATATTTATTTTGCCCTTGCTTCAATTATTGATATTATCTAACGCGGCCAGTTTTGAAGTAAAAAACATCCAATTTTCCTATGTCGACAACGACCACTCGGCTGCTTCACGAGAATTAATTTCTAAGTTCCAAGCTTCCAATTATTTTAAAGTAGTCCAAAGCTTTACTTCAAAAACCGAAGCCAATCTCGAAATGCAAAAAGGAAAAGTAGACATCATTCTCGAAATTCCAAACCATTTTGAACGCAACCTCATCAAAGAAAAAAAATCAAGTCTTTCCGTAAGCATCAATGCCATCGACGGCGCTTCGGCCGGAATTGAAAATGTGTATATCACCCAAATCATCACTGCATTCAATCAAAACATACAAACTAAACTGTTTCAATACAACGATGCCACTTTTGTACAACCTCAAAATATTGTTACAATACCTTCATTTTGGTACAACAACACCTTGAATTATAAAACCTTTATGGTACCTGGAATTTTGGTTCTTTTGATTACAATGCTTACGTTATTTCTGTCATCTATGAATATTGTTCGGGAAAAAGAAATGGGAACCCTGGAACAAATCAACGTTACCCCCATAAAAAAATACCAGTTTATCATTGGAAAATTATTTCCTTTTTGGATATTGGGATTAGTGATTTTAACTGTGGGATTACTCATTGCAAAACTGATTTTTAATGTTCCCATTTTAGGCAATATTGGATTGATATATTTGTTCACATCAGTATATTTATTTGTTATTCTGGGGATCGGATTATTCATATCAAACCATACGGAAACCCAACAGCAAGCCATGTTTATTGCATGGTTTTTCACAGTGATTTTCATCTTAATGAGCGGTTTATTTACACCTATAGAAAGTATGCCGCAATGGGCTCAAAATGTAACTTTGTTTAACCCCATTCGGTATTTTGTGGAAATTATTAGAATGGTAATGCTCAAAGGCGCTACTTTTTCAGATATTTCATTTCAATTTTTTGTCATTATTATTTATGCTTTTATTTTAAATGGTTTAGCTGTTTGGAGTTATAAAAAAGTTAATTAACTTTATGTCATTATGAAAAAATTTCCTCAATACTACAGGCTTTCAAAATCCGAATCTTTGTTTGTAAGGGAACCATTATCACGATTTAAAAACTTAGTTTTCTTATGTAAAGTCCTTTATAACTTCGTTAATGCATTTCGTAAAATGCATTCTATTGGTACTTGTGTAACCGTCTTTGGCTCTGCTCGCTTTGGTCCGGAAACAACTCATTATCAAGATGCAGTAAAAATTGGAGCAAAATTAGCCAAACTAGGATTTACAGTAATGACAGGTGGAGGTCCCGGAATAATGGAAGCGGCAAATAAAGGCTCTTATGAAGCCGGCGGCTACTCCGTAGGTTGCAATATTGTCCTAAGTGTTGAACAAAAACCAAACCCTTATTTACACAAATGGATTTATATCCCCTACTTTTTTGTACGGAAAGTAATTCTAATAAAATACTCTTATGCATTTGTTGTTATGCCTGGAGTAATTGCACTTTGGATGAATTATTTGAAGCTTTAACACTCATTCAGAATAAAATAATAAATAATTTTCCGATAGTAATTTTTGATAAAAAATATCACGAAGAGCTAATTCACCATATCCAAATGATGTCAGAAAATGAAAGTATCAGTCCGGAAGATATGAAGCTTATATTTGTAACTGATTCCGTAGATGAATTAATAGCGCACATAAAAAAACATACCATTAAACAATTTGTTTTAAAAAAGCAACCCTATAAATCCAAATGGTGGTTTGGGGAAAGAAGAAAAAGATGAATATAACTCATAGCTAATTTTTTTTCATCTTCATTTGGTTTCGGCAATAGATTTAAAAATTATTTATCCAACCATTTATGCAGAATTAGTTCTAGATTTGATTTAACAATAGGCTTCGCAATGTAATCATTCATCCCTGACTCAAAACATTTTTCTTTTTCTCCTATCATTATTCCGGCAGTTAAGGCAATAATAGGAATGTTTTTAGCTTTTTGTAATTTTCTGATTTCGGCTGTTGTTTCATATCCATTTTTTATTGGCATTTGTATATCCATTAAAATGAGGTCCAGTTGCTCTTTTTTACACAGTTTTATTGCCCCAATTCCATCCGAAGTTTCTACAATTATACAATTAGGAATTATAGCTTTAAGAAGTGTTTTTATCAAAAGCATATTAATCTTATTATCCTCAACAATTAATATTTTGATGGGATTTAAAATTTCAGTAGGTATAATTTCATCTTCCTCTTTTAGATTACTTTCACTATGACTTGGCTCTATCAAATGTTTCGATTTTTTAAGTTCAATGGTAAAGAAAAAATCACTTCCGTGTCCGTAATTACTTATTAACTCTAATTTGCTGTTCATCAAACTTAAAAGTTGATTTGAAATTGCTAATCCTAAGCCAGTTCCCCCAAACAGACGTGTTATAGAATTATCCTCTTGAACAAAAGACTGGAATATTTTATCTTGATTTTGTAGTTTTATACCAATACCGGTATCTTTTACTGAAAAATGTAAGTTAGCAGTATTAACTCCTGAGTTAGATTTATTATAAATGTCTAATATAATTTGACCCGATTTTGTAAATTTTAATGCATTACCAATTAAATTTACTAGAATCTGTTTCAATCGTATGGAATCCCCAAAGACATAATGCGGGACGTTTTTATCAATATTTAAAACTAATTCTATATTTTTTAAAGATGCCTGATATTTGAAAAGATCAACAACTTGGCGTGCAAGTTCAAAGAGATTTAATTCTTCGATATTTAGTTCTAATTTTCCTGATTCTATTTTTGAAAAATCTAAAATATTATTTACAATTTCAGCTAATATCGTTGCCGATTCATTTACGGTATTCATATATTCTAACTGATTTTTATCAAGATTTGATTTCATTAACAATTCAGTAAAACCAATTATTCCGTTTAATGGAGTTCTAATTTCATGACTCATATTAGTAAGGAAACTTGACTTCGCTTTATTCGCAGCTTCGGCTTGATCTTTTGCTTTTGTCAATTCTATTTCCAACATTTTCATTTCCGTAATCTCAATAAAACTGGTAATTACTTCCGTTATTTCACCATGATAATCAAAAACGGGAAATCCATTTAATAAAAGCCATATTGTTCTAGTATTATCCGGTCTTTTAATCCCCATGATAAAATTTTTGATTGGTTTTTTATGGCTAATAATTTGGTTTACAGGATAATTTTCAATTGGTAAAGCTTCATAATTTTCATTTACAAATCTCCATACTGGATTAATTGCTATTTTCCCTTTCATTTGATTGGTACTTAAACCAATCAATTCTGACGCTTTAGGATTAGATAAAATAATAGAAGTGTCTGAAGCATGAACAATAATACCAACATCAATATTATTTAATAATCCGCGATATCTTTCCTCACTTTCGCTAAGTGCCATTTCAGCTAATTTTAATGATGTGATATCCACAACTGAAATAAGTACCTCTTCTCTATCCTGAGTAACTATACCCGTGAGATAAACATTCGTTATAGTATTATTGTCTAACAATAACTTAACCTCACAACATTCTTTAACATTACTATTAAATACCTTCTCTAAAAAAAGATTAAAAATTGGCTTTGTATCATTGGTGACAAAAAATCCGAACTGGCTCTCCATTAATCGCGATCTTTCTTTGCCTAACATTTGGGACCCCGTTAAATTAAGTGCTGTAACTTTTCCTGTTTTTGTTAGTGTAAAATAGCCAGACGGAGCAAAATCATATAAATTCGTGTACTTTTCAGTAGCAACTTCGGCCTGTTCTTTCGCATGAATAAGTTCTTCATTTTGCATTTCAAGTTCTATTTGATGAACTTCAAATTCATGAATAAGTTTCAACGTATCGGCTTCAGAAAGATTAGAGTCTAACTTTAACTGTTGATTTTTTTGTAATTCTTCCGCTTTTTCCCGAAGAATTATCATGGCTTCTGATTTATTTTTAGTTTTTTTCATAATTTCCGCCTGTGTTAAATATTGTCTTTTTTGAAGATATGATTGGGGAATTATATATGTTCTACTCTTATTTGAATTTACTTTTTACTTAGCGATTCGGGATTTCATGGATAAAGCATTGAATCACCTTATGACTTCCTATAAAATACATTGTGCTGATAAACTCAATGTTTATTTTTTTTGCCTCAGCTGTTTCAATTTCGATATGCTGAAAATGAACCATTTCTTTCTGATTTAATTCTTCAATCTTTTCCATATTTGGAATAATATTTTTAAAGAAAATAATTTTCCAAATTTCTTTCCCTACAAAATTTTCTTTGGTGAGACCTAATAAATCTATCAAAAATGGATTTAAGGCAGTTATTATTCCTGTTTTGGGATCCAAAAATAAAACTCCATCCTTGACTGATTTAAAAAGATGATTATAACGTGTTTCTGAAAAGACTAATGCATCTTGAGCCTCTACTCGATCAGAAATATCCCGTATAATACATTGTACCACCTTTTTATCATTTACTAAATATACGTTACTTACAAACTCTACATTTATTTTTCTTCCATTTGCCGTTTCAAGCGGTAAATTTTCATATCGAACAAATTCCTTTTTTTGCAGTTCTAAAAATTTATCTTTATTGGCAACTATATCTTTCAAAGAACCAATTTCCCAAATAGATTTTTCGATAAATTGATCATATGAATAGCCTAACATTTCAACCAAATAGGGATTTACATCCATAATCATTCCTGTGTCTGAATTCAGAATTAGAATTCCATCCTTTGCAGATTCAAAGAGACGACGATATCGGTTTTCCATTTTAAGGGATTCTTCTGCCTGTTTTGCTGTTGTAATATCAGTAAAAGTTATCACAATTCCATCAATACGATCGTCCAGAGTGCGATAGGGCATTATTCTAACATAGTAATATCTGCCATCATTTGTCTCCACTTCCTTTTGAATAGATGTGAGCGTTTTAATAACTTCAAGAGCATTACTTTCCATTTCAGGATATTTCAAATCACAAACTAAATCGGTAAAAGGTCTTCCTGTATCAGCTGCCCTTAATTTAAATATTTTAGTTACCGGATCTGTAAATCTGCGAATATTCAATCCCTTATCCAGAAAAAGAGTAGCTATTTCAGTGCTATTGAGCAGGTTTTTCATGTCGTTGTTAGCCTGTTCAAAATCAACTAACTTACTTTGAAGTTCTGCATTAACCGTTTGCAATTCTTCATTTAGACTTTGCAATTCTTCTTTGGAAGTAGTTAATTCTTCATTAGTGGACTGCAGTTCCTCATTAGTTGACTGTAGCTCCTCATTAGTCGATTTCAGTTCCTCTTGGGAGGTTTGCATCTCTTCTCGAGTACTGTTTAAATCTTCATTACAACGCATCAGTTCAGCTTCTAGTTCTTTTTGTTTTCTGGAAACACTTTGTTTTTTTTGTTTTAATATGTTATCATCTGATTCTTCATTTTCCGGTACATCACTGAATACCAACATAATCATCCCTTTTAAAGCATCTGGACTTTCGATTTGTTGGAGTGTTAAATTTACAAAATATTTACTCCCGTTTTCAACTATTTTTACATTTTCAATTTTTACAGGATCAAAGCTTTGCAATGCTCTACGGAAAGCGACAGGTAATTCATTTCTCAAACCTTCACGAGCCATCGCATGTATATTCCAGTTTGCTTTACCAGCTACAGGCTCTAGATATTTTCCGGTTCTTCCGGTAATATAAATAATGTCTCCTCTATTATTAACTAATATACTTGCCGGTGAAAAACGTTGAAGTAAAATTTGATCTGCAAGGATTTGTATGTTTTCCACAACTTTAGTTTCTTTCATAATATCGGTAGTTAATCTTTTAATTTGGGAAAAAGAACTTGGGAAATTAGTAAATTCAGGAACAACTGATTTTGAAGTACGTTTAAAAATTTTTAATTTGGAATCAATTACTTCAAATCCTTTGATATTGCTTCCAACGGTTTCTGCAGTTCCCAATACCATTATCCCGTCTGGATTAAGACTATAATTAAATAACATTATCAATTTATTTTGCAACTGTGGCTCCATATATATTAACATATTTCGGCAAGTCAATAAATCTAGCTTTGTAAATGGAGGGTCTTTTATGACGTTATGAGGAGCAAATACTATCATTTCGCGAATGGATGTATTCACACGGTAACCCGTTTTTTCAGTATAAAAATACTTACTGATTCGCTCCGGAGATATATCTTTTATAATGTTAGATAAAAAAATGCCTTTTCTGGCTTTCTCTACCGCCACAAGATCTAGATCAGTGGCAAAAATCTGAAATTTGATATTTTTCTTTTTTCCAATTTTGGCAAGAGCTTCCTCAAAAACTATAGCCAAGGAATACGCCTCTTCTCCTGTTGAACAAGCTGGAACCCATGCTCTAACTGTATATTCATCCGGCAAATCTTTCAATAAATTAGGAATAATTTCCTCTTTGAGTTTTTCCCAAACGGCAGTATCTCTAAAAAAACTGGTAACACCAATTAATAATTCTTTGAAAAGTAATTCAACCTCTTTTGGATTTTCTTGCAAAAAACGAACATAGGTTTGTATTTTATCTATTTGATGTATTGCTTTTCTCCTTTCAATACGTCGTATTAAAGTGTTTTTTTTATACATCGAAAAATCATGTCCCGACTGTTCTCTAAGTAAGATTATAATTTTATCAATACTGCTTTTACTTTTAACAAGGACTTCAGAATCCATGTTTATTTCAGGGAAATATTTGAGTAAGGCAAGCAGTTTAGCGGGTAATTCCTCTGCGGGAGCAACTATATCTGGAATAACAGCTTCGATTGCATTGCGTGGCATACTATCAAACTTTGCCGAAGTAGGTTCTTGAATAAGTACAATTCCATTTTTTTCTTTAATGGATTTTAAGCCTAAACTGCCATCGGATCCCATTCCGGAAAGAATGATTCCTATACTTTTTTCCATTCGGTCTAACGCCAAAGATCTAAAAAAAACATCCACCGGTAAGCGTAAGCCACGAGATTCAACAGGAGCAAATAAATGCAATCGTCCTTTTAAAATTGATAAACTTTTATTTGGCGGAATTACATATATGTGATTTGGTTTTACTTTAAGAGCGTCTGTAGCTTGTAGCACTATCATTTGTGTCATTCTTTGCAATAGCTCAGGCATTATTCCAATATGTGTAGGATCCAGATGTTGAATAACAACAAATGCCATACCGCTGTTATTAGGCATATTTTTAAAAAATAATTCTAATGCCTCCAATCCTCCTGCCGAAGCTCCAATACCAATAACAGGAAAATCATCATTATCAGTTACAGACAAGATTGAATCTGGTTTCAAATCTAAAACTTTGTCTTCCTCCCGACTGATTTGATTTTTGTTTATCATCACTAAATTAGAATTTTCTATATCTTTTATTTGTTGAGTCGTATTTCTTCATGCACAATTATTTTTTTTATTTCAGCAATAATCATATTGCTAAATTAATATGTTATTGCTGCTTTAATTGCTTTTACGAAAGGAAAAAAGGTAAAAATATGTTTACTCTTTCGCAAAGAAATAAGTGTTTTTTAACAATTGATTAGCTTTTTTCAAATAATAAAATTTAATTCAATACTACTAAAAATAGCTTATCAACATTAAATCCAACACTTTATTATTGTTAATTAAACATCTAACTGATTTCACCTGTAATTAATGTTAAATTTAGTGAAAATAAACATTTTTAACAAATAAATTAAATTCAATACGCATCAAACAAAACGAGTTACTGTACTTCTTTAAAACAAAAAAAGTGTTTAAATTAATAAACACTTTTTTCAATTTCAAAAATAAAATTATTTTTTAAGCAACCATTTATGCAGTATTTTTTCTAAGTCAGCTTGAATAATTGGCTTTGGCAGATAATCGTCCATTCCTGCTTGAAAACATTTTTCTTTATCACCAACCATTATTCCGGCAGTTATTGCAATTATTGGAATGTTTTCAGAATCTTTTAATTTCCTGATTTCATCAGTTGCTTCATATCCATTTTTATTTGGCATTTGAATGTCCATCAAAATGACATCCGGTTGCTCTTTTATATAGTGTTCAATAGCCTCATTTCCATCTTTAGCTTCAAAAATAGTGCAATTAGACACTATCCTCTTCACTAGTGTTTTTGCTAAAAGCATATTAATTTTATTATCCTCAACTATTAAAATCTTTTTATCACTTAGAACTTCGGTGGAAATAATTGCATTCTCATTAATTATATCACTAGGTAGTAGTTCTATATTTTTCTTGTGTTTTGACTTTTTAAATCTAATGCTAAAGAAAAAATCGCTTCCATCACCATATTTACTAATTAATTGTAATTTACTGTCCATCAGTGCTAAAAGCTGATTTGAAATAGCCAAACCTAATCCAGTACCTCCGAATTTTCGATTCGTAGAATTATCTTCTTGCACAAAAGAATTAAATATTTTTTCATTGTTACCTCCTTTTATACCTATTCCGGTATCTTTTACTGAAAACTTTATGTTTGACCATTTTTTATTTTCTTGCGCTATTTCATTGATATCCAGCCGTATTTCTCCAAAATTGGTGAACTTTATGGCGTTACTCAATAGATTTACTATTACTTGTTTTAATCGAACAGAATCCGCAAGAATATATTGTGGAACGTTTTCATCTATATGGAGCGTTAAATCTATCTTTTTTTGATTGGCTTGATATTTAAACAAATCAATAACCTGATTCGTTAATTTAAAAAGATTTATTTCTTCAATATCCAGCTCTAATTTTCCAGATTCTATTTTAGAAAAATCTAAAACATCATTGACAATTTCCATCAATGAAGTTGCAGACTCGTTGACTGTGGTCATGTATTCTGCTTGGTTTTTCTTCAGATCTGACTTCATCAATAAATGAGTAAAACCAATTATTCCGTTTAATGGAGTCCTGATTTCATGACTCATATTAGCAAGAAAATCAGTCTTGGCCTTGTTTGCGGCTTCAGCCTGTTCTTTAGCTTTAACCAACTCCATTTCCGTCAGTTTTTGTTCTGTAACATCAATGAAACTGATTACGATTTCAAATATTTCACCATTGGAATCAATTTCGGGAAAGCCATTAATTAAGAGCCAAACTATATCATTCGTTTTAGGTCTATTTACGCCTAATCTAAAATTTTTGATTGCTTGTTTATTAGCTACAATTTGGTTTACTGGATATTTTTCAATCGGCATAACAGAATTGTCTTCATTCAAAAATTTCCAAGCTGAATCAATTACTGTTTTTCCTTTCATTTGGCTGTCAGTCAATCCTAATAATTCTGACGCTTTTTGATTGCTAACCATAATGGATGTATCCGGAGCATGAACGACTACACCTGCATCAAGATTATTTAACAAACCGCGGTATCTTTCCTCACTTTTTAGGAGCGCGTAATCTGATTCTTTGGCACTGGTAATATCACGTGATAAACAAATGAAATGTATCTCATGTTCTTCACTTTCCTGCATAGGTGCTATTGAAAGTTCAAACCAATGTAAACCATCCGGTAATTGCAAAGAATATTGTCTCCCTGTAGAAAACCCTTTTTCAGCAGCTTCTTGTATTGCTGACAATCCTAAATTTGCAGCATCTGCTGGCAATACTTCCGAAAATGTTTTACCTAGAAACAGTTCTGCAGGCAATGCTAATAAATCATCTCTACGAGAATGATAATTATAAATTCTGCCGTCGACATCAACTTCAAACATTAAATCAGGAATCGCTTCTAATACAGCCTCCAGTTTTTTATGCATTTTTTTAAACTCGTCTTCTATTTTTTTACGTTTGCTTACATCTCTTACTATTGCTACAATACGTTTATCAACAAGCATTTTGGCAGTAATTTCTACAGAAATCAACGATTGATCCCGATGTAACATATTACGCTCAATAAGAGTTTGCTGACCACCAAGCAATTCTTTGATCATTATGGGTCTCAATAAAAGCTCATCAACGGTATATAAATCTGTTATTTTTTTTGTACAAAGTTCTTCTTTCGTATAACCAAGCATTATACTGGCACTATCGTTCACCTCTAGTAAATTCCCTGAAACATCATTAATAAAAATAGCATCCGAAGCTTGCTCTATTAGGATGCGGTATTTTTCTTCACTATTAACAAGCTGCTCTTTTATATTTCTCAATTCTGTAATTTCAGTCATAGAACTAATAAAACGTGATGCTATTCCTGATTGATCCCTAATGATAACAGCACGGTCATAAAAGTATCCGTAAGTACCATCCCCTTTTTGAAAACGAAATTCGTCTGACCATATTTCAGTAGTACCCGCATAGGTTTCTTCAAGCTTATTAATAACTCTTTCCCTATCATCAGGGTGAAGTCTAGAGCGCCATATTTGTTTATTATTGATTGTCTTTGATTCACTACTATTACCAAAATTGAAAAGCTCTATAAATGCTTTATTATTCCAACTTTGGCCAGTAACTAAATCTACTTCAGCTATAGCATCATTTGTCGCAACCGAAATTCTCTCAAATCGTTCATTGGCATTTTTAATTTGTTCCTCTGCTTTTTTGATTTCAGTTAAATCTAAGCCCATTCCTAATACGCATTTTCCACCTTCATATTCTAAGGCAAGTGAATTAATATAGTAAGGAATTTTATTTTTCAATTTGGTATAAAATTCAATTTCTATTCCTGGCAATTTATTTTCAACTTGTTTTGCTTTATTTTCTAATACAGTCTTTATCCTAATTCTAACCTTTTCCTTTTCTTCTTTATCAAAAAAATCAAGTGGAGTCATTTGGGCTATCTCCTCTTTATTGTAACCCGTTACATCTTCAAAATTTTTGTTCCATTTCACAAACTTCCCAAATTCGTCATAGAGATAAAAAACACCTGGAAGATTATTGATTATTGTTTCTGAAAGCTGTTTTTCTTTTAAAATTATATCTCCCGCAATTTTACGTTCTGTAATTTCAGTAATTGTACCTACATAACCCACAATCTGATTTTTTACATTTCTTTCGGGAATTGCTTGTCCCATAACCCATGAAACCGAACCGTTTGGCTGAACAAAACGATATTCTGACAAGGAAATTTCCTGATTATAAGTTGCATTTTCCCATCCACTAAACAATAGTTTTTTATCATCATTATGAACAGCCGTAAGCCAACCGTTTCCTAAAGCCTCCTCATAAGATAACCCCGAAATTTGACACCAGCGGGGATTAACATAGGTAGTGAGTCCATTTGCATCAGTACGAAAAATACCTGCCGGAGATACTTCAGTAAGTGTATGATAGCGCACTTCACTTTCAAAAACGGCCTCTTCTGCACTTTTGCGCAAAGCTTCTTTCTCAAAAACCTCCAACGCAAAAGCTACATCACCCGTTGCTTCTTCTAATAATGCGATTTCCTCTGCATCGAAAAAGTCCTTTTCATTGGCATAAAAAGTAATAGCTCCAATTACCTCACCAAATTTTATTATTGGAATCGCCATTAAAGAAAAATACTCTCGTTTTAAGGCTTCTTCTCTCCATAGCAGCATTCGCAAATCATTTTCAATATCATTGCAAATAACGCTCTTCCCTTCTTTAATAGCTGTTGCAGTTGGACCTCTACCTTCTGGTGGTATATACTCCATTGAAATGGTTTTAATTGTCGAAAGGTAACCCTGATCTTCTCCTGCAAACATTACAGGAACTACTTTTTTAGTTTCTGAATCAATCATACCAATCCATGCCAACTTAAACTTTCCTAAGCTTACCGCAATAGCGCAAGTCTCCTTAAAAAGAGTTTCTTCATCAGTTGTACGAACAATCATTTGGTTTATCTGGCTAATAAATAAATAGAGCCGATTCGCTTTAATAAGTTTTTGTTCAGCCACAACCCTTTCGGTGATATCAGTAATTATTCCATGACAAATCACAGTTCCTTCTGGTTCAACTACTGGCAAAGAGTTCATTTCGTGCCAAACCAACCCTTTTTTTGGGTGCAGGTAACGGTATTTTCCTTGAAGAGGAACTAACTCAGACTTTGTTTCAAAAATGCTTTGCATAACATAATCTAAATCATCAGGGTGAATCAATGAAAAAACGGTATTGGCATCATATTCAATTTCTTCATAAGTAAATCCATAAATTTCTTCAACAGCATTACTGGCATAAGGGTAGCATAAAGACCCATCTTTATTTTGACGCATCGAATAAATTAGACCTGGGGAAGTTGCTGCAATTTTAATAAACTTATCTCTTTCAACACTCAGTATTTCTTCTGATTTTCTTCTTTCGGTAACATCTCTTAAATTAGTTATAACACCTCTTATTTCAGGATCGTGTAACATATTATTGATAACACCTTCCATCCAGATATAATATCCTCCTTTATGTCTTACCCTTAGCGAAACAGGAAAAGGGAATCCAGGATTAGCCAAAGCTTTTTTCATTATTTGTTGGATACATTCTACTTCATCTGGATGTATGTATTCCTGGACAGAAATTTTCTCAAATTCTTCATGAGTCCATCCGGTAATTCGTGCTGCCGAAGAACTGCGGAAAATAGTATTTAAATTTTCATCAATTAAAGAAACAACTGCATCATTGTTTTCCAACATGGCACGAAAACGCTTTTCATTTTGGGCAATTTTGTCTTTTGTCTTTTTACTTTCAGTAATATCTTTTGCAAAACCCAAAAATCTATTTTCTGAAAGTTTTACCGCTTCAACTGACCACCATCTAATTTCTCCTTTTTTATGAATCGCTTTAATTTCTTTTTTTGCAATTCCATTATTCAAAAGATTTCGGAATTCCTTAAAGTATTCTTCTAGTGATTCTACAGAAGACAAATCACCAAACTTCATCGTTAATAGTTCCTCTTTAGAATAACCAGTTAACAGGGTTGCTGCAGGGTTTACGTCCAGGTAATGCCCTTTTTCATCTAATACAAAAACTCCATCTGGTGCACATTCTATATAATTTTTAAACTTAGCATTGCTTTCTTCTTCAATCACTTTTAGTTTATAATCAACTTCTGCTTTTTCTTTAGCTTTAACTGCAACCTCTATTTGTTTTTTTAAAGTAAAATCTTGAGTATTACCCCTGATTCCAAATACATTATCATTATCATCTAATAGCGGAAAAATAGTTTGGTTAAACCACTTTACTTTTTTATTAAAAAAAGTGGCACTTTGTTCGATTTCAAAAGGTTTTTTATCAACCATTAATTGTGTTATTTTTTCTTGAAATAACGTTTTATCTTGTTTAGAAAAATTCTTTAAATATTCTTGGAATAAATCTTGATCGTTCTTTTTTTCAATTTCAAAAATAGCATACAATTCATTAGACCAAATTATTTCTTTAGTTCTAAAATTGAATTCCCAAGTACCCATTTTTGCATTTTTTTGTGCATGGTTTAATAAGTTTTCACTTTTAATTAATTTTTCTTGAGTATTCCTTATCTCTGAAATATCTTTTCCTATTGCATAAATATTTCCAGAAGAAATACTGTTTGCAGTCCATTGAATAGTAACAAATTCGCCATTTTTTTTCAGGAATCTATTCTCATAATTTATTGAGGGCACACCCGTAGAAAGTTTTTCAATCTCTTTTAACGATCTTTCAAGATCATCAGGATGTAAAAGATGTAGTAAAGAATTATTAAGTAACTCTTCTTTTGAATATCCTAATGTTGCAACAAAAGCGGGATTTATCTGTTTGAAAAAAGCATCAATTCCCACAATACATACTAAATCATTAGACTCTTCAATAAAAAACTTGAAACTAGCTAATGATTCTTCTTGTTTTACCAATCGATCTATTTCTAACTTCTTATCTTTTAATTTATTGAGCAGATCGGTATATGTAGGTTTTGCTTCTTTCATGCTCATAATTCAAATATTAATCAATATTATTAGATTTCTTAAATGTAATAAAAATACCCTAACAAATTAAATCTATTTACCCGTTGGGTGTAATTAGTTTTTGATGATAATTTTCGTCAGTTCGCATAGATTAGAGTCACTTTACAAACCTAAGAAAGCCGAAACAAATGTTTCGGCTTTCTTTTATGCAAATAATTCTATTTTAAATTAATTAGTCTTTTTAATAGACTATGATGTAACAAATAGATTTACAGTTCTGCTTCACGGTTCCAGAAACGGTGCTGTCCCATAGCATCTATAAAAGCATTTGTGAAATTTTTATCGGTAGTTTTTGAATTTATTACAATCCCTTGCTCTGCATTTTTATCTGATTTTACATCGATATTAGTTTTACTCAATATTTCAAATTCATCGGCACCTACTACTTTACAATGCTTGTAGGCTTCATTGATAAATTCTATTGCTTCTGCATTAGAATTCAAAAAACCAGCATTTTTTCCGCCCGGAATGTAAACCGCATCAAATAAAACAGATGAGGCGATTAAGAAACTCTGATCAACAGCAAGTTCATTCCCTTCACTTGTTTTTATAATTCCTAAATGAGGTGCGATAACTTTTACAGTAGCACCTGCTTTTTCCAATGCAGTTTTCATTGCATTAACGGAGGCTTGGTGAACTCCCTCTGAGCATAAAAAAGCAACTTGTCTAGTGGCAATTGTGTTGGACAATGTTTTATTTTTAAGCATACTCAAGGCATCCGAAGATGTCACGCTTTGTATAACTTTTTTTGGTTCATACTTTTGTTTGTCAGCATTCGCTCCAATACCATGATTCATCGGTTTTTCCGGAGTAGCAGGAACTTTCAGACCTAAACCTTGGGCTACTTTATTTGCTAAGGTTTTATCAATTTGCGATAATAAACCCAACATGCGGGTTTTAATGGCAAGAGTTTCTAATTTACCTAATTCAAAACGCAATGCTTTTATAATATGATTTTTTTCAATCTGGGTTTGGCTATTAAAAAATAAGGTAGCCTGACTAAAATGATCCGAGAAACTTTCGCTGCGGTCACGCACTTTTTGGGCATCAATCCTTTCATTGAAACTGGTAAAACCTCCTTCATCAATTTTGGTCTGAAAAGGACAACCTCCACCAAGAGAATTGGGGTGATAGCTCACCCGACCAACATTAATTTCCTGACGCATGTGGCCATCACGTTGGTTATTATGCATTGGTGCAATTGTTCTATTAATAGGGATTTCATGAAAATTTGGACTTCCTAAACGCGATAATTGTGTGTCGGTATAAGAAAATAAACGCCCTTGCAACAAAGGATCGTTTGTAAAATCGATTCCCGGAACAATATGCCCAGGGTGAAAAGCGACTTGTTCCGTTTCAGCAAAGAAATTATCAGGATTGCGGTTTAGCACCATTTTTCCAATTATGGTAACAGGAACCAACTCTTCAGGAATTAATTTAGTTGGATCTAATAAATCAAATTCGAATTTATGCTCATCAGCTTCAGGAATAATTTGAACGCCTAATTCCCATTCCGGATAATTTCCATTTTCTATAGCTTCCCAAAGATCCTGACGGTGGAAATCTGAATTTTTCCCTGATATTTTCTGAGCTTCATCCCAGACTACCGCATGTGTTCCTAATTTTGGCTTCCAATGAAATTTCACAAAATGAGATTCGTTTTTTTTATTTATAAAACGAAAAGTATGCACACCAAAACCTTCCATCATTCGCAAACTTCTCGGGATTGCCCGGTCCGACATCACCCACATAATGACATGCATCGATTCTGGCATTAAGGAAATAAAATCCCAAAAAGTATCATGGGCTGAAGCTGCCTGTGGCATTTCATTATTCGGTTCCGGTTTTACGGCATGGATTAAATCCGGAAATTTAATGGCATCCTGAATAAAAAATACAGGTACATTATTTCCCACTAAATCATAATTGCCTTCTTCTGTATAAAATTTTACTGCAAATCCTCTTATATCACGTGCCAAATCTGTTGAGCCTCTTGACCCTGCTACAGTTGAAAATCGGGTAAAAACGGGAGTTTTGACACTAGGATCCTGAAGAAATCCCGCTTTAGTATATTTCTCCATCGATTCATAAACCTGAAAATAACCATGTGCGGCTGAACCTCGTGCATGTACAATTCTTTCCGGAATTCTTTCGTGGTCAAAATGGGTGATTTTTTCTCTTAAGATAAAATCTTCCAATAACGAAGGTCCGCGTTCGCCAGCTTTAAGGGAATTAGTATCATCATTGATTTTTAAACCCTGGTCCGTAGTCATAAACTGATTCGTACCATCGGATTTATTTAATTTCAAATCCTGCTGTTTCTGATTTTCAGAATCATCTAAATTTTTCTTGCTGTTTTTCATTTTAATAGCTTTTTGATTTGTAACCCGTTCTAACGTTTTATAAATTTACATTATTAAAGCTAAATTTTTTTACACAATTGTATTTTAAATTTACAATATTCCTGAATTTTAAATTTATATAACTTTGATTTACAGTGAATTATATTTTTTTATTCAAATCTTCTAATACTTTCCGAGAGGAAAACTTAAGGCACAGGATAATGGCACAGATTCATTATACCCTCTTTATCTACGTTATATTTTCAACTTCAAAGATTTAGCGGCATAAATTTTGACAAATCACTCAAAAAAACAGATTTAAATATTTTCAATAGTCAGTATAAATCTAAAAAACAGATGAAATTTTATTTTCTAAAAATAAAAGCAAATAATTGATTGTCAATGATTTAAAATCTAAAAATAAATCTTTTACTGTTCCTTAAAATTATTTTAACATAAAAATAACGTACATTTGTATATACAAATATAAAAAGTGTTACATTTGTATCGACAAATGAGAAAGATAAAGGCATGAAAATTGAAGATGAAATTAAAAGTACAATAGCATTGGACATTTCAAAAAAAATTACGCTGAACATTTTATATACTCAAAATGTTATCACAGATAATTTCAATGAAATATTGAAGCCATATGACATATCCGGAGAGCAATATAATGTACTACGAATATTAAGAGGTCAAAAAGGGAATCCGGCAAATATGTGTTTAATACAGGAACGTATGTTAGCCCGAACTAGTAACACCACTCGATTAGTAGATAAATTATTATTAAAAAAATTTGTTACACGAAATGTTTGCCCAGAAAACAGAAGAAAAATTGAAGTTCAAATTACGCAAAAAGGATTAGACATTTTAACTGAATTAGATCCTAAAGTAATAGCACACGAACTATTATTTTCGAAAAAATTAAACAGCGAAGAATTAGAACAATTAAATTATTTATTAGAAAAATACAGAAATTAAATACATTAAAATTATGAATACTTTTTTAGAAAATCAAAACTGGAGATATGCTACAAAGAAATTTGATGCTTCCAAAAAAATAACAACCGAAGATTTAAATATTTTAAAAGAAGCCATTCGTTTGAGTTCATCTTCTTACGGATTACAACCTTATAAAGTAATAATCGTTGAAAATCCAGAATTAAGAGCCCTACTTCAGCCAGCGGCTTGGGGACAATCTCAAATTGTTGAGGCTTCTCACCTAATCATTTTTGCAAATGAAACTAACGTTGACAACACAACAATTGATAGTTATTTGAAAAACATTAGTGAAACAAGAAATACTCCAATTGAAGCTTTGTCTGGTTATGGCGATTTTATGAAATCTAAAATTTCTATATTAGAAACTGAAGTTAAAAACATTTGGACAGCAAAACAAACCTATTTAGCCTTAGGAAATTTATTGAATGCAGCTGCTGAACTAAAAATTGATGCTACTCCAATGGAAGGTTTCATTCCTGCACAAGTAAATGAAATATTAGGATTAGACAAACTAGGCCTGAACGCAACATTGATTGCAACATTAGGGTACAGACATGAAGAGGACGCAACTCAACATTACAAAAAAGTTAGAAAATCAAACGAAGAATTATTTATTACACTATAATTATTAATTAAAATCAAATTTAAACACATGAAAAATTTAAAATCAATTGCATTAGCATTAGTAGTAGTTTTATCTACAGTATCAATTTCAGCACAAACTAAAAAAGTAGATGCTGCAAACAGTTCAATCAGCTGGGTTGGGAAAAAAGTAACCGGACAACACAACGGAACTGTTAACCTTAAATCAGGTACATTAGTTTTCAAAGGAAAAAAATTAGCAGGTGGAACTTTTGTTGTTGACATGACATCATTGACTGCAACAGACCTTCAAGGTGAATACCAAGGAAAATTAAACGGTCACTTGAAATCAGAAGATTTCTTTGGAACTGAAAAATTTCCAACTGCAACATTAGTTTTCAAAAAAATAGCAGTAAAAGCGCCAAATGTTTACACTGTAACTGGTGATTTAACAATAAAAGGAATAACTAATCCTATTACTTTTGATCTTGCAACAACAAAAAATACTGCTGCAACTACATTTAAAGTGGACAGAACAAAATATGATATCAAATATAATTCTGCAAGTATCTTCAGTAGCATTGGAGACAAAGCAATTTCTGATGATTTTGAATTAGCTGTAGCATTGAAATTCTAATATTTTTTTTTAAAATATACTAAAACCCCAACAGGAAACTGTTGGGGTTTCTTTTTATAATAAAAATGAAAAATACTCTTACAGACAAAATACAAATTCTTTATCCCATAACTTATAGTAACAATCAAATAACATACAGGCATAAATTCCTTAACACATCCGAAGTAATTTTGAAATAAAAACATACCTATCAAAAGACTTGACCTCAAAAAACTTTAATTATGAAAAAAGCCCTATTTGTTATATTCATTAGCCTACTATGCAACCTGTCCATAAATGGACAACAAATAAAAGGAACCATTGGTGAAACTAATTGGATGAAAAACTGGACAAATTTTAAACCTGCTTCTGAAGAATATCCTGAAGCAACAAATATTTTAACTGGTATAATAGATACCAATCTTAAGCTGTATAAAAAAAACACGTATCGATTAATTGGAGTTGTTTACATCACTAATAATTCGGTATTGACTATTGAACCGGGAACAGTTATAAGAGGAGATGTTGAAACATGTGGTACACTCGTAATAACAAAAGGCTCAAAAATTATGGCAGAAGGCGAAGAAACAGATCCTATAATTTTCACTTCTAATAGAGAAATTTCATCCAGAAAACCCGGAGATTGGGGAGGTATCATCCTACTTGGAGAAGCTCCTATAAATAAAATTGGAGGGGTTGGTTTTTTAGATTTTAATTTAGACCCCACACTTAGCCATTATGGAGGAGAAAATCAAGATAGCAATTCAGGAATATTAAAATATGTTCGTATCGAATTCTCAGGAAGAAAACTAAATGCGTTGAAAGAACTTAACGGATTGTCATTAGCTGGTGTCGGCCGAAAAACTGAATTTAATTTTATTCAAATCAGCTTCTCCAATGATGATTCCTTTGAGTGTTATGGTGGAGACATAAATTTTGAAAATCTCATTTCATACAGAGCAACTGATGACGATTTTGATTTTACACAAGGTGCGCAATGTAATATGAGTAACAGTATTGCTATTCGTTATCCGTTTTCTTCTGATATTTCCGGTTCTCGATGTTTTGAAATAGATTCTTTCGATAAAATTGAAAACACTGACCTGTCTAAAAAACTAACCAAAATAATTGCCACAAATATAACTTTGGCAAACCTAGAAGATAACAATCAAGGCTTAGTTAAAGAAGCTGTTTACATTAAAGACAAAAGCTATTTTAGCCTCCGTAACAGTGTTATTTCAGGTTTTAAACTTTGTGCCTTGTTAGATGGAAAAATAGGTGCTTTTTCAGAAAATTTAGCAAAAATAAACCTTCATAATTTACTCATTAACAATTGCATGGATAAAATCCAAAGTGAGGTAGCAACAAATAATATCGAAATAATGAATTGGTATGCTAATGATTCTTTTTCTCTGGAGTATTCTAAAATCAATAACTCCGATCTATTCATAGAATCAAATATTAAAAAAGCACCTGATTTTAGACTAAAAGCAAATGCTAATATAACCCTCAGAAATTAAACGTCTTTTTAGAGTTCAATTTTTTAATTCTTATAAATCCCAACAAATCTTGCTGGGATTTCTTTTTGCAATCAAATGAATTTTTAATAAACCAACTTTAAAAGTCCCTTAAATATTGTGTTATTGGAATGCATTTAATTTATAATTCCACATCTTAAAATCATTATGAAAATTAACTAAGATATAGCTTATCAACTATTTAAACTTGAAATTGATTTTGTAACTTTGATTTTGAATAAATAAATTTGGATCACTATTTTATTATTCAACTTTGACTTTTAACTTAAAAATATCATTATGAAAAATTTAAAAAAAATTAGTCTCGTTCTAATACTCGTTTTTACACTTATCAAAGTAGAAGGACAAACCAATAAAATTGATGTCACTAAAAGTAAAATTAATTGGGTTGGAAAAAAGGTAACTGGTCAACATGAAGGAACAGTAAAACTAAAAGACGGATACATTATTTTCAAAAATAATAAAGTGGTTGGAGGAAATTTCACTTCGGATATGAAATCACTAATAAATACAGATCAAACAGGAAAGTCAAAAATAAAACTGGAGGGCCATTTGAAATCAGATGAATTTTTTGGTGTTGATGAATACAATACCTCAAATTTGGTTTTTAAAAGCATTGGAGATAAAGGCAATAATATTTATGCTGTCACTGCTGACTTAACGATAAAAGGAGTTACTAATCCCGTAAAATTTGATTTTATTGTAAAAGGAAATACAGCAACAGCAGCTTTGAAAATTGACCGAACAAAATATGATATAAAATACGGCTCCGGAAGTTATTTTGATGATTTGGGAGACAAAACAATTTACGATGAATTTGAATTAAATATTGATTTAGTGTTTTAGACAAAATTTATTTAACAAAAAATCGTGAAATTTAATATTTTTTTTGGTTTTTTATTTTTGAATAATCGAAATTCATTTATATATTTGTAACAAGAAAAAAATGATGAAAACAAAAATAAACAATACTTGGTGGTGGAACAATTTACGTCAATCGTCGTGAACTAAGCTTCCTATAGTATTATTAAACTATAAATATAAAAGGCTTGTCATCACGACAGGCCTTTTTTTTGTGCCCATTTTATCACTATCACACAACACTAAAAAACATACAAATTGAAACCTTTTATACTAAATACAAATTACAAGCAAATCCTTGCAGATACTATTACTCCAGTAAGTGTGTATCTCAAAATTCGTGATAAATTTCCAAATAGTTTATTACTGGAAAGTAGTGATTATCATGGTAATGACAACAGTTTTTCTTATATCTGTTGCAATCCGATTGCTTCTATAAAAATAGAAAATGAAATTATCTACAAGACTTTTCCTGATGGCAGTTTTGAAAAAATTAATATTGATAAAACTACCGATATTCCGCAGGTAATTCAAGAATTTTCGCATCAGTTCAAATCCGAAAAGAATAATTTCAAATTCATCAATAATGGTTTGTTTGGTTACATTTCGTACGATGCTGTTCGTTATTTCGAAAAAGTAACGATTGCCAAAAAAGACAATAGCATTTCTATTCCTGATGTTTATTATGCAGTGTACCAAAATATTATTGCCATCAATCATTTCAAAAATGAAGCTTACATTTTCTGTCACAGTTTAGACGGAAGAAACAATATTTCAGAAATCGAACAATTATTACAATCCCGAAATATTGCTTCTTATAAATTCTCTAAAGAAGGAGATGGCTTTTCTAATTTGACAGACGACGAATTCAAACATAATGTGGCTTTGGCCAAAAAGCATTGTTTTCGTGGTGATGTATTCCAATTAGTTTTATCCAGAAGGTTTACCCAAGGCTTTAAAGGCGATGAATTTAATGTATATCGCGCGCTGCGAAGCATCAATCCTTCCCCCTATTTATTCTTTTTTGATTACGGGGATTTCAAAATATTTGGTTCTTCGCCAGAAGCCCAAATTATTGTAAAAGACCGTAAAGCAGAAATTCATCCTATCGCAGGAACTTTTAAAAGAACTGGTGATGACGAAAAAGATGCCATCCTCGCCAAAGCATTATCGGTTGATAAAAAAGAAAATAGCGAGCATGTCATGTTGGTGGATTTAGCCAGAAATGATTTGAGCAGAAATGGTCATAATGTTAATGTTGAAAAATATAGAGAAGTGCAATTTTTTTCGCATGTTATTCACTTAGTTTCAAAAGTGACAGGGCATTTGCACCCAAGCGCAACAACGATGCAAGTCGTAGCAGATACTTTTCCGGCAGGAACATTAAGCGGTGCGCCAAAACACAGAGCGATGCAACTGATCGAAGATTATGAAAAAACGAATAGGACTTTTTATGGTGGCGCTATCGGGTTTATGGATTTCGAAGGTAATTTTAATCATGCTATTATGATTCGTACTTTCCTGAGTAAAAATCATCAATTGCATTGTCAGGCCGGAGCGGGAATTATAGCCAGTTCCGATGAAGAAAGCGAAATGCAGGAAGTATATAATAAATTGAGAGCGTTGAATGCCGCTTTGGATTTAGCCGAGACAATATAAATAATTTAAAGATTCAATAATTTAAGAATTTAAAGATTGCTGAAACGCAAGAATTTTTCAATCTTTAAATCTTTCAATTTTTCAATAAAAAAAAATGAAAAAAATACTAGTAATAGACAATTACGATAGTTTCACTTATAATTTGGTACATTATCTCGAAGATTTAGATTGCGAAGTAACCGTTTACAGAAACGATGAATTTGATATTGATGAAATTGCAGTTTTCGATAAAATTCTTCTTTCTCCCGGACCCGGAATTCCAGACGAAGCAGGATTATTGAAAGAAGTCATTAAAAAATACGGCCCAACAAAAAGTATCTTTGGTGTATGCTTAGGCCAACAAGCCATAGGGGAAGTTTATGGAGGAACGCTTTCGAATTTAGATAAAGTATATCATGGTGTAGCAACGATGGTAAAAACCGTGGTTGATGATGAGCTTTTATTCGAGGGATTAGGTAACGAATTTGAAGTGGGACGCTATCATTCTTGGGTGGTTGACACCAATTTGCCTGATGTTCTGGAAGCGACTTCATTCGATGAAAATGGACAAGTGATGTCGTTGCGCCACAAAACGTACGATGTTCGCGGTGTACAATTTCATCCGGAAAGTGTGTTAACTCCAAATGGAAAAAAGATATTGGAGAATTGGGTGAAATCATAGTATTCAGTGTTCATCTCGAAGCTTCGGGAGCAGTAATCAGTCGACTGAATTTAAATAACAATATTCAATACTAAACTTTGCGTCTTTGAGCCTTAGCGGCAAAAAAAATATAAATATAAAATGAAAAATATATTAAACAGATTAATCAATCACGAAATACTTTCGCAAGAAGAAGCAAAAAACGTATTGGTAAATATTTCCAACGGAAGTTATAATACCAGTCAGATTGCTTCTTTCCTTACCGTTTATATGATGCGAAGCATTAGCATAGAAGAGCTTGCCGGTTTTCGTGAAGCGTTGTTGGAATTGTGCATCCGCGTGGATTTATCAGCCTACAATACCATCGATTTATGTGGTACCGGCGGTGATGGCAAAGACACTTTTAATATTTCAACCTTGGCTTCATTTGTGGCTGCGGGAGCAGGAATAAAAGTGGCAAAACACGGGAATTATGGTGTTTCTTCTATTTCTGGTTCTAGTAATGTGATGGAAAAAATGGGAATCAAGTTCAGTAATGACACTGATTTCTTGGAAAAATGTATCGATAAAGCCGGAATTTGTGTTTTACACGCTCCGTTATTTCACCCGGCTATGAAAAATGTGGGACCAATTCGAAAAGAATTAGCAGTAAAAACCTTCTTCAATATGTTAGGACCAATGGTAAATCCATCTTTTCCAAAAAATCAATTGGTCGGTGTTTTTAATTTAGAAATGGCCAGAATGTATGCATATTTGTACCAAAATACCAATGTGAATTTTACCATCTTGCATTCGCTTGACGGCTATGACGAAGTTTCCTTGACAGGACCTACAAAAACGATTACCAGTTCAATGGAAGGAATGCTAAATCCGGAAGATTTTGGTGTTCGTCTTTTATTGCAAAGCGAAATTGAAGGTGGGAAAACCATCGAAGAATCCGCTCAAATATTTACGAATATCATTTCAGGAAAAGGAACCGAAGCCCAAAATAATGTGGTTTGTGCCAATGCTGCAATGGCAATTGCGACCGTTACAAAATGTTCTCCTTTAGAAGGATTTCAAATAGCAAAAGAAAGTTTATTTTCTGGTAAAGGACTTGTAGCTTTGAAAACATTGCAAGATTTAAGCAAGTAAAAAAAATTGAATGATTAAAAAATTGAATGATTGAAAATTAAAAGATTATGACTAAGTCTTTCGAAGAATTTGAAGTTTATAAAAAGGGAATTAATTTAGCACAATTAATTTTTAAATTAGTAAGCAATTCATCTTTTGAAAAAGAATTTGGTTTTAAAGACCAAATAAAAAGAGCAGTTATTTCAATAACCAATAATATTGCCGAAGGTTCTGAATATAATAACAACAAACAACTCATTAGATATTTGAAAATCTCAAAGGGAAGTTGCGCAGAAGTTAGAAGTATGCTAATATTGTCTCGGGAACTTGGCTTTTGTTCTCAAACAGAAATTGAAGAAAGCTATAAAATAAGCATAGAGATATCTCAAAACTTATCCAATTTTATTAAATACTTAAGTACTAAAATCAAAGACTAATTTTATTCAGATTGGAATTTTTCAATCTTTAAATTTTTCAATCTTTAAATTAAAATAAATGAACATACTCGATAAAATTATAGTTGACAAAAAAAGAGAAGTTATTCTCAAGAAATCCATCATTCCTGTTTCACAATTGGAAGCTTCGGTTTTCTTTGAAAAAAAGACTATTTCTTTGAGCGATAATTTAAGAAACAGCACCTCCGGAATTATTGCTGAACACAAACGCCGTTCGCCTTCCAAAGCAGAAATAAATTATAGTTTTACGGTTGAAGAAGTAACGAAAGGCTATGAAAATGCTGGTGCTTGTGGAATTTCGGTATTGACGGATGGAAAATATTTTGGTGGTTCGTTAGACGATTTACTTTTGGCAAGAGCCACAGTCAACATTCCATTATTGAGAAAAGAATTCATTGTTGATGAATACCAAATATTGGAAGCCAAAGCACATGGAGCCGATTTAATTTTGCTAATTGCAGCGGTTTTAACGAGAGACGAAATCAAATCATTATCTGAATTTGCTAAAAGTTTAGGATTGGAAGTATTACTGGAAGTCCACAATCAGGAAGAACTGGAAAAATCGATTATGCCAACATTGGATATGATTGGTGTGAACAATAGAAACCTAAAAACATTTGAGGTAAGTTTGGATTTCAGCAAGCAATTGGCAGCGCAAATTCCGAATGATTTTATAAAAGTTTCCGAAAGCGGAATTTCATCTATTGAAGCGATTAATGAATTAAAGCCCTACGGATATAAAGGATTTTTAATTGGAGAAAACTTTATGAAAACGGACAATGCCGGTAAAGCTGCAACGGAATTTATTAGCCAACTATAAAACATTCCTGTTAGGGTTTAAAACCCTAACAGGAATAAATAAAAAACGATATGAAACTCAAAATCTGCGGCATGAAATATCCCGAAAATATACTCGAAGTAGCTTCGCTCCTACCCGATTATATGGGCTTTATATTCTGGGAGAAATCAGCTCGATATTTTGAGGATAGTATTCCAGATTTACCAAAATCAATAAAGAAAGTGGGGGTTTTTGTAAATGCCTCACAAGATGAGATTCTTGAAAAAATAGCAAAATACGATTTGCAGGCCGTTCAATTGCACGGACAGGAATCGGTTGCATTTTGTTTGGATTTAAAGGATGAAATGGATCGTAAAATTGAAATTATAAAAGTATTCTCTGTTGATGAAGCATTTAATTTTGAGGTATTAAAACCATTTGAAGCCGTTTGTGATTATTTTCTTTTTGATACCAAAGGAAAATTACCCGGCGGAAACGGAACCACATTCGACTGGAAAGTATTAGAAAACTATCCGTCAAGCAAACCGTTTTTCTTGAGTGGCGGAATCGGAATTAATGAAATGGAGGACGTAAATGAAATTTCGAAAACCAATTTACCCCTTTACGCCATTGATGTAAACAGTAAATTTGAAATAGAACCCGGATTAAAAAACATACAATTATGTACAGACGCGATTTATCGCGTCTCGTCCAATAAAGATAAATAAATAGAGACGCGATAAATCGCGTCTGTACAGCATATCTATAAATAAAAAAAATAAAATTATGTCATACAACGTCAACGAAAAAGGCTATTACGGAGAATTTGGAGGCGCCTTCATTCCTGAAATGTTATATCCAAATGTGGAAGAATTACGTCAAAATTATTTAAAAATCACAGCTGAACCAGAATTTCAGGCTGAATTTGATGCACTGCTTAAAGATTATGTAGGTCGCCCTACGCCTCTTTATTTTGCAAAACGGCTATCAGAACAATACAACACTAAAATCTACTTAAAAAGAGAAGATTTATGTCACACTGGCGCGCACAAAGTGAACAACACCATTGGACAAATTTTGTTAGCCAAACGTTTGGGTAAAAAACGAATCATTGCCGAAACCGGTGCTGGTCAACATGGCGTTGCAACAGCAACCGTTTGTGCGTTAATGGGACTGGAATGCATCGTTTATATGGGTGAAATTGACATCAAACGTCAAGCGCCAAATGTAGCTCGTATGAAAATGTTGGGTGCCGAAGTGCGTCCGGCGCTTTCGGGTTCAAGAACCTTAAAAGATGCCACAAACGAAGCCATTCGCGACTGGATTAACAACCCCGTTGACACCTATTATATCATCGGTTCTGTCGTGGGTCCGCATCCTTATCCGGATATGGTGGCGCGTTTCCAAAGTGTCATTTCTAAAGAAATCAAAGAACAATTATTAGAAAAAGAAGGCCGTGAAAACCCTGATTATGTGATTGCCTGTGTAGGTGGTGGTAGCAATGCTGCCGGTGCGTATTATCATTTTCTGGATAACGAAGACGTGACTATTATTGCGGTCGAAGCAGCAGGATTAGGAGTCGATTCAGGCGAAAGTGCCGCAACATCAGCATTAGGGAAAGTAGGCGTGATTCACGGCAGTAAAACCTTGTTGATGCAAACTCCTGATGGCCAAATCACCGAGCCATATTCCATTTCGGCAGGACTGGATTATCCGGGTGTAGGTCCTATGCACGCTAATTTATTCGCTACTGGCAGAGCGCAATTCATCTCGATTACCGATGACCAAGCCATGCAATGGGGATTAAAACTATCACAAATGGAAGGACTTATTCCAGCTATTGAAAGTGCGCATGCCTTTGCCGTTCTAGACGAAATGAAATTCAAACCACAGGACATTGTAGTTATCAATCTTTCCGGTCGTGGTGACAAAGATTTGAATACGTATATCGATTATTTTAAATTATAATAGAAGAATAATTTGGGCGTTACCCTCCCAAAAAAAAGTCGGGTCGGGCTGTACACTATATCTTTTTTGTGGTAGAAAAAACCACAAAAAAGGATGCCGTTCCTATCCCTAACGCAAATAAATAACGAGAAAAAATAGTATTATGGAACATATATTCTCTTACGGAACATTACAGTCTAAAAAAATTCAAATACAGGTTTTTAACAAGCTATTGACTGGAACACTAGACCAACTCAAAGGCTATAAACTAAAAGATCTAAAAATAGAAGAAGAATTTGGAATGGCAGATTATTTTGTAGCAACACCAAGCGAAAATCCTTTGGATGAAATAAATGGTATTGTTTTTACTGTTTCCAGTGAAGATCTGACTAAAGCAGATCAATTCGAATCTAATGCGTATAAAAGAGTTCAAATAACATTGAAATCTGGAATAGTTGCATGGATTTATATGGAAAATTAATAATTGTAAATATAAAAACATACACCTACAAGGTTTTGAAAACCTTGCAGGAATAAATAATAGAAATGAAAATGATGGTGAATTTTGGGGATATCTTTCTGACGGAAAAAGTGCTTTTTGGAATAATAAAGGAGAATTGGTTTCTCAAATGAATGATTCAGATTCTGGATTATTACTTGTGGAAAATCAAAATGATAATTGGGCAAGTCAGATAATTAAATAAAAACGTACTAATATACCTAACAGCTTTTAAAAACCTGTTAAGACAAAAAATAAAACAATGAACAGAATAAATCAAAAATTACAAGAAGACAAAAAGATACTTTCCATTTATTTCTCTGCGGGATATCCTAACCTAAATGATACCGTACAAATCATTCAGGATTTAGAAAAAAGCGGTATCGATATGATTGAAATAGGGTTGCCGTTCAGCGATCCATTGGCTGATGGACCAACGATTCAAGCGAGTTCGACACAAGCGTTGCATAACGGAATGACGACACAAATTTTGTTTGACCAATTAAAGGACATTCGTAAAACGGTATCTATTCCGTTAGTGATTATGGGCTATTTCAACCCGATGTTGCAATACGGAGTGGAGAATTTCTGCAAGAAATGTGCGGAGATTGGTATCGACGGATTAATTATTCCTGATCTTCCCGTTGATGTGTATGCGGATGAATACAAAGCTACTTTCGAAAAATACGGATTGAAGAATATATTCTTGATTACGCCACAAACTTCTGACGAGCGCATCCATTTTATTGACAGCGTTTCTGATGGATTCATTTATATGGTGAGTTCTGCCAGTGTTACAGGATCACAATCTGGTTTTGGAAGCATCCAAGAAGATTATTTCAAACGTATTGCCGCAATGAATCTAAAAAATCCTCAAGTTATTGGCTTTGGAATCAACAATGCGGAAACCTTTAATCAAGCCACGCAATTTGCCAAAGGAGCGATTATAGGAAGTGCATTCATTCAGCATTTAACCGAAAACGGAACAGGAAAAATTGAAGAGTTTGTGAAAGCGATTCGATAAACAACTTCTTTTATATAATATCAAACGGCGTTTAAATGAACTTTAAACGCCGTTTTTTTATACTCACACTTTATAAAAACATTAAATTATTTGTAATAATTTATTTATATATTTACAATAACAAAAAGCCATTTTATGGCACAAGACCAACCAAAAACCGGTAGATTGGAGCCACTTTATGGCTCCTATATACTAGTTAGCAGAAACTATTTTATATCTCTTAATAAAAACTAACCTTTAACAATGGAAAAATCAAAAATATATGAAAATGCATATTTTTCAGCAGATGTGATTAAAGAAGTCTTTGATAAAAACATAACTGGAGATAAAATTAAAAAATCCTTTAGGCTGAAAAGAGATAATGAAGCTTGGGAATTTGATGATGAAAGGGAATTTTTTGCAGAGTATAGAAAAGAACATAATAGTTCATCTGTGAGTAAGTCAAATTCTGAAATTGAAATTGATGCATACTACTACAAAGATGAAAGCACCAATATCACAGTTCAAGCGAAAACAAGAGGAGAGATAGAAAATATTTTTGAAGTATTTGAAAAAAATTATGAAAGCTCAATTGTAAAATCGACAAAGTCCAAAGCACCTGTGATTTTTATTGGTCATGGTAGAAGTACACAATGGAGAGATTTAAAAGATCATCTTTCGGATAAACATGATTATAAAATTGAAGCATATGAAACAGGTGCAAGAGCTGGGCATACAATTAGAGATATTTTAGAAGAAATGGCTGCAAAAAGTTCTTTCGCTATATTAGTTATGACTGGAGAAGATTCAGATGAAAATGGAAAGTTAAAAGCTAGACCAAATGTAATTCACGAAATAGGTCTATTTCAAGGTAAGCTAGGATTTAGCAGAGCAATTGTATTATTGGAAGATGAAACTGAAGAATTTACAAATCTCAATGGAATTCAACAATTACGTTTTAAAAAAGGAAATATAAAAGAAGTTTTTGGAGATGTTCTAGCAACTTTAAGAAGAGAATTTACAATTAAAAAATAAAGAAATGAAAGCAGACGTTCAATATAACGATTACATAGGCACTTCAGCAGCAGACATTAGTGACCACACAGATTTAGATAAATTCTTAACAGAAAGAGGTGTTGACACAGAAAGATATGAAAGCTTTGGCGCAAGCTTTTATTCTGGATATAGCGACTTTTTTACCGCTTCAATAATATGCAGAGACAAGTTAAAAACAACTGAAATCAAACCATATATTGTTGAATTCGATTTTGATATAACAAAGGATGAATTCTTTGAATTGTTTAAAAGATTTCATGTTGTTATCACTGAAAAGTTTGACAAACATTCTAATAGAGAAATCGATGAGAATATTAGTTTGTTAGATAGTGAATAATAGCCTCCGCTAGCGCGAGCGTCCCGCTCGTGCCTATTACAAATTTATAGTTATTTTTGTTAGTGTTCACGAGCGGGACGCTCGCGCTAGCAATAGCAGCATAAACAACAAACACTTCTACTCAGCAACATATTCTTTTAAAAAATAAATACATCATACAATATGGTTTGTTCAAAATTTAAAGTTTGTTTTGTACTTTTAAAACAAACGCATTACCCCCCTCTAGCGCGAGAGTCCCGCTCGTGCCTATTACAAATTTATAGTTATTTACTTTTAGTTAGTGTTCACGAGCGGGACGCTCGCGCTAGCATTCACAACATATAATGTGGAAAGCGAGATTGAAAATACTCTTCTAAAAAATAAATACATCCTGTAATTTGAATTTGCAAAATTTAAAGTTTGTTTTGTACTTTTAAAGCATACTAATTAACCAAGAAAAACTTAAATTACAATAATGAATTATCACTTTCGAAAAGCGGAACTATCTGAAATAGTTCCAATATGGGGAATACTACAACAAGCTATACTGCGAAGAAAAGAAGACGGTAGTACCCAATGGCAAGACGGTTATCCAAATCCAGAAATCGTACAAAAAGATATTGAAAAAGGAGAAGGATTTGTATTAGTTAATGGAGAAACTATCATCGGTTATAGTGCGGTACTAATAAATGACGAACCGGCTTACGAAAAAATTGAAGGAAACTGGCTAACGAATGATGATTTTGTAGTACTGCACCGCGTAGCCATTTCTGAAAAGTATTTGGGTAAAGGCTTGGCTAAAATGATACTCAAACACATAGAAGATTTTACGCTAAGCAACAACATCTACAGCATAAAAGCAGACACCAATTTTGACAACATCGCCATGATGAAAATTTTTGAAAGTTCGGGTTATACGTACTGTGGCGAAGTATATTTTAGAGGAAGCTCCAGAAAAGCATACGAGAAAGTCTTAGCGAAACAGGACTAATTCAGATTATGAAAAACTTAGGGTTAAAATTAAAAAACCGCAAATTCGCAAATAAAAACAGCTAGCAACTGTTTCGATAATTTGCGAATTTGCGGTGAATTTTTTAAAAACAACTTATCTTAAACTGCAGCTTCTTCTTCAGGAGCCGTTTCAAATTCCATATGATCCACTATTTCTACAGCTGCTTCCGGTTTAGAACCTTTGAGCGCATTGAATCTTTCTAATTGTTCAAGTTCCCCTTCTTCCCCACTGAAATAAGGAAAAACATCCATAATAGGAGATTCCGAAATAGCTGGTATCGTGTAGTCGCCCATCGTGCCTTTCATTACACTGGTGGTATTATCATAAGCTTCTTTTACATCGTTAGCTTGCACTAATAAATACATATTGGTCTTGCGTTCTTTACCACTTTCTTCGTCATACGCTAATAATGAAACTTTTGATCTAAACCAACGGTCCGCATTTTCGAAAGGATGAATCTCAGCATAATTGGCCACTTTAATATTCGTGATTTTAAATTCTTCACTGATATAAGCCGACATCTCTTCATTAATTCTGGATTCCGCTTCTGTATAAGACAACGCATCTACCAAGTAAGGTTCTGTTGTAATCTTTTGTCCTCCAGTTTCATCTGTTTTTCTATATTTTACTTTGCATTCATACCAAATTGTGCTCATCTCTTTTTTTTTTAAGGATGTCAAAGATAGATTTTAAAGGGAAAATAAATTCACAATTTATAAAATAGATATTCACAATTTCAGATGGATTCTCCTATTGCTCTTTTTTATCTTTTTGAGTCATTATTTTCCTTTGAATAGATTTGGATTCCCATAAAATTAAATAAGAAACATTATTATACGTTCTTATTTAATTTTAAAGCAAGATTCAACTCATAAAATATATAGTCCTTTTGATTATTTGCAGCTATTTTTATATATTTTTGAGAAAAATAAAGTATGCTTTTTGTCCTACCTATAAACAAGTTACCTTCAAACCAATTTCCGTTATTTAGTATAATTAACAAACTATGAATAAAAAAATATCGATAGCACGCTATGCGATTATAGTGCTGCTGCTGAACTTTACCTTTTTACAGGGATTTGCCTCCAATCCGAATGCACCATTTAATTTAAGAAGTTTTGATAAACACAATCCGATAGGAACTAATGACAAACCTTATTTTGGTTGGTCTGTAACTGATCCGGACACTAATGAAATTCAATCTGCCTATCAGATTATCGTTTCTTCCAATCCTTCGAATCTTAACATGAATAAAGGAGATGTATGGGATAGCGGGAAAACAATTTCCAGAATGCAAAACTATGTTTATTACAAAGGAAAACCATTGGCACCAGCAACTCAATATTACTGGAAAGTCCGCACTTGGGATAAAGATGGGAATGTCAGTTCGTACGCTGCAAGAGCCACTTTTGAAACAGGATTGTTAACTAATAGCGATTGGTCAGGGGCATTTTGGATAAAAAGAGACTCAAAAGACAGCGACGATTATACTTATTTCCGAAAAAAAGTTAGCCTCCCGAAGAAAACCATAAAAAGTGCCATAGCCTATATTTCGGCTTGTCATAGTTATGAGTTGTATATCAATGGAAAATTTGTTGGAAAAGGATTTAACATGCATTACCCGCAGTACAGCTACTACAATGCTTGGGATATTAGTTCGTTTGTATCTGCAAATAAGGAGAATTTAATTGGTTGTTTGACCCATTGGTATGGCGGAGGTCAGGGTCGTGCCACAGGTGCCCGTGGATTGCTTTTAAAGGTAATTATAGAATATGACGATGGAACTAAAATGATGATTGGCACCGATAAATCTTGGAAACAAGTTCAGGCAGCACAATGGATTACCGACCAGCCGCAACGCAATGGCGAAGGAATCGGACGAATAGAAAAATTTGATAGCCAAAAAATCATCCCGCAATGGAATGCGAAAAACTTTAACGATACCAGCTGGACTAATGCATCTGAAATAGGAAAACAACCAGTAGCTCCTTGGACAGGCACTTTAAGATCTGATTTGACAAGGGTTATTGAAAAAGAAATTAAACCCGTTGCCGTAAAAGATATGGGAAATGGGAAATATATTATTGATCTGGGAAAAATATATGCGGGCAGCTTCAAAATACGTTTTGATGGTGGTAAAGCCGGAGATACCATTCATATGATGGGCGGATTTGTTTTGAATGACGACCGTACCGTTTCGACTAAACTCAATCAGTCCACCAACTTAGCATTTCATTTTATTCATAATGGCACTGCTGCCGTTTTCAATCCTTTTGTGTATTTGGGATTACGGTATTTACAAGTCGACAATTCAACCAATGTACTGACCAAAGAAAATGTAAGTTTCATTTCGAGACATTTCGAACTTGATCCGAGCCGCTCGTCATTTGAATCTTCTGATTCTATGCTCAACAACGTATGGGAGTTGATGAAGCATTCCCTGACTGTTGGTGCGCAAGAAGGTTTTGTAGATACGCCAACCCGTGAAAAAGGGGCTTTTTTGAGTGATGGCTGGTCACAGGCAGTACCCAACATGAGCGTCATGTACGACCGAACCATGAACATGCGAGTATTGAATGAATTCCTCGATTCGCAGGATCAATATTGGCCTGATGGCCGTTTAAACGCGGTATATCCTAATGTTGATGGTGGCAGAGATATCCCTGACTTTACCCAATCGTACCTAGTTTGGATTTGGGATTACTACATGCAAACAGGGAATTTGGAATTTCTTCAATCGAATTATGTCCGATTGAAAAAAATTGCCGACTATGTGGATACCTATAAAAATGATGCTACCGGATTAATTTATAAATTAAAAGGAGGAAAAGGTCCATATGAGTATGGAATTATCGATTGGCCAGAAGTGATGCGCTATGGTTATGACATGACCGTTGAATCCAGAACCGTTATCGATGCGTATGCCTTTGCGAATTTCGAAATTATTTCAAAAATTGCTGATGTATTAGGAAACACAAATGACAAAGAGAAATACAGAACCAAAGCCAACGCTATCAAAAAAGCGATGAATACGCTGCTGCTAAATAAAGACGGTGTTTATATTGATGGATTACATAGCGATCAAACACCCAGTTCACATGTTTCGCAGCATGCCAACATTCTTCCGTTAGCCTTAAATATTGTACCCGAAGAAAATAAAAAACAAGTCGTTAACGAAATAAAAAAACGAAAGATGAGCGTCGGAATGGTTTGTCTGCGTTGGTTACCCGAATCGCTTGGTCAGTCCGATGAAGGAGAACATTTAATCGATTTATATACCAACACCACATGGGATGGTTGGGCAAAAACCGTTTCCTTGGGAGGAACAGTCACATGGGAATCATGGGATGCTAATGTAACCAATCAGAGTATGTCGCATCCTTGGGGCGCCTCCGGCCTATTGGCTATGCAAAATTACATTTTAGGCATAAAGGCATTAAGCCCACAACACGAAAAGATTCAAATTAAACCTTTGTGGTTTGGCAATAAACTGAGCTATGCCAAAGGGATATATCCAACGGATAAGGGCGACATCGCTGTTGCTTGGAATAAAAACGACAAGGGTTATATTTTGAAAATAACGATACCCGATAATGTAACCGCCAAAGTATATGTTCCAAAATGTGGCAAAAACGGCACCACAATACAATTCGACAAAAAAGAAACCAATGGTATTGAAGAAGGAGACTATATCTATTTAGACAATATTGGATCAGGAGAACATATTTTCGAAAGATAATTGGAATGCCAGTGGCTAACACCTTTGTATAAAAAAAAGGTTATTCAACGGTTGTAGTCCACTTTTATAAATGTTAATATATTGTTAAAATAAAATTAAACAACCGTTTAAATTAAACAGTTGTTTAATTTTGTTCCATATTTAAAATGTATGGGATTGAATACTGATTTTAACGAAAAACAAATTAAGATACTTCAGGTAGCGGAAACGCTATTTGCTGAACAAGGTTTTGATGGTACTTCAATCAGAAACATCTCAAAAGAAGCAAAAATCAACATTGCGATGGTTTCCTATTATTTTGGATCCAAAGAACGTTTGCTCGAATCCCTGATTTTATATAGAACTTCCGATTTAAAATCTCAACTAGATTCATTAATACAAGAAAACCTCGAACCTATTGAAAAAATCAATAAATTAATCGAGCTGTATATCAATAGAATCAATTGTAATAAAGGAATTTATAGAATTATACATTTTGAATTTGCCACAAACAAACGAGATTTAAATTTTGAATCCTTTATCGAATTAAAAAAAGGAAATCTAAAATCCCTTGAAGCTATAATCGTAGAAGGCCAAACGAAAGGCGTTTTTAGAAAAGACATCATAATTCCGCTGATAACACCGACAATACTGGGAACTTTTTTTCATTTTCATATGAATAAACCGTTCTTTCAAAATTTACTGAATTTGAAAACCGAGGATCTATATAATAATTACATAAGAACCAATTTGACAAAGCACATCCAACAAACTATAAAAGCCCTTCTAATATATGAAAGTTAGTCAATTAATGCTCTTTGGGATTTTCTTTATAGGAATTTCTTCAGTAGAAGCACAAGAAAAAACGAGTCTTACTCTCGATGAAGCCATTCATATGGCTTGGTTAAAAAGTAATGAAATTAGTTTAGCCAATACCAAAGTGGCGACTAAAAAATACGAATTACAATCGGTAAAAAACAGTCAATATCCTGATTTAAAAGTTTCGGGACAATATCAAAGATTGGCGAAGGCTTCAGTAAATTTAAAAATTAATAAAAGCAGTAATGCGGAACCGATGCCTGTTGTAGATCAATTGATGATTGGTCAAGTTAATGCCAACGTACCCGTTTTTGCAGGTTTTAAAATCCAAAATGGCATAAAGTTTTCTGAGAATTTATATCAGGCTGAAAATGCAACAGCTTCCCAAACAAAAGAAGAAATTGCGATGAAAGTGATCAATAGCTACGCTAATTTATACAAATCGCAAAAAACGATTGAACTACTCAAAGAAAATCAGAAAAGTGCACAGCAACGTGTCGTTGATTTTAGCGATTTGGAAAAAAACGGTGTTATTCCAAGAAACGATTTACTAAAATCACAATTACAAGTTTCAAAAATTCAATTATCAATAGACGAAGAAAACAACAATTTGAATGTTGTAAATTTCTATTTAGTGACACTTTTAAAACTACCAGTTGAAACCAAATTAGAAATTAGAGAAAGTGATTTTGCTAATTTTCAAATGGATAACATCCCTACTAATGAGGAGCCCGCATTACAAAATCGTAAAGATTTAGAAGCGATTCGATTTCAGGAAAAAGCGAGCAAGGCTAATATAAAAATGGCAAAAAGTGCCTATTATCCTGCTATTTCCCTTATTGGCGGTTATACTGCATTAGACTTAAAAAATGTAATAACAGTTCAAAACGCAATGAATTTTGGTGTTGGTATTTCTTATGATATAAGCTCTATTCTTAAAAATGGAACTATGGTAAAACTAGCCGAGAGCAAATCATTAGAAGTACAAAATTCGCAAGCAGTACTTACGGATTATATCAAAATGCAAGTTCAAAAAGCGATAGAAGACTATGATTTGGCATTAAAACAAAATGAAGTTTATGTTCAAGCTGTAGAACAATCAACAGAGAATTACAGAATCATAAAAGACAAGTACGACAACGGACTTTCAGACACTAATGATTTATTAGAAGCCGATGTAGAACAATTGGGTTCAAAAATCAATAAAGCATTAGCTAAAGCAAATATCATACAGAAATACTACGAATTGCTTTCTGTTACCGGACAATTATCACAATCATTCAATCTTTCAAAAATATAATCACCAATCACATGGAAAAGAAAAAAACAAATACAAAATTTATTATTATCCTAGTGACTTTGATCGTATTAGGCGGAACTTATGGAACATATAAATACATGCATTCCTTATCCCACGAAGAAACCGATGATGCGCAGATAGAAAAAAACATGAATCCAATTATCCCAAAAGTTTCGGGATATGTGGACAAAGTATACATAAAAGACAATGATTTTGTAAAGAAAGGCGATACGCTTTTTACGATTGACAAAAGAGATTATCAATTAAAAATTGATGAAGCAAGTGCTGCACTATTAGCTGCTGAAGGGAATTTTGAAGTTTCAAAAGCTGATATCGGTAGCGCTTTGGCTAACATTTCTGTCTCTGATGCTAATGTACAATCAGCAGGTGGCAATATCGAAACTGCAAAAATTAGATTAGGCAGAATCACCAGTGATTACAATCGTTATGAAAATTTATATAAAAATCATTCGATAACGAAACAACAATATGAGCAAGCTTTAGCAGCAAAACAAGAAGCGGAGAGTCAAATCCGTATTTTGCAACAGCAAGAAAAAGCAAGCTCCTATCAAAAATCAGTTATTGTAGCCAAATCTAAAGTTTCAGGTAAACAAACTGAAGTTGCTGCAGCCAATATAAAAAGAGCAGAAGCGATGCTTGAAGCTGCAAAATTAAATTTATCCTATACTGCTGTTACCGCGGCTATCGATGGTCAAGTTTCAAAAATTGATATCCAACCAGGACAATTGGTACAACCGGGGCAATCTCTTTTTTATATTATCAATAATTCTAATGCTTGGATAATTGCTAATTTCAAAGAAACACAATTGAACAAAATGATTATTGGACAAAAAGTAACTATTAAAGTAGATGCTTATCCTGATTATGATTTTGAAGGGACATTAACTTCATTTTCTCCTGCAACGGGTTCTCGTTTTTCTATATTGCCTCCGGATAATGCTACTGGTAACTTTGTAAAAACCATTCAAAGATTACCTGTAAAAATTAACTTGAATGCATCTAACGATGTTGAAAAAATAAAATTATTACGACCGGGAATGAATGTTGATGTTGACGTACATTTAAACTAAAATGGCACAAGTAAAAGTAGAAGATGATTTAGTAGAATACGGTTACAGACGAGTTCTAATTACGATTACAGCGGTACTTTGTGCACTGTTGGAAATCGTAGATACTACTATTGTCAATGTAGCTTTAACGAACATGAGAGGAAGTCTTGGTGCTACATTAAATGATGTTGCCTGGGTTATTACTGCTTATGCTATTGCAAATGTTATTGTAATTCCAATGACGAGCTGGCTTTCACAACAATTTGGAAGACGAAATTATTTTGTGACTTCCATCATTATTTTTACGATCTCGTCCTTTTTATGTGGTAATGCCAATAATATATGGGAACTTATCGCTTTTAGATTTATACAAGGTCTGGGTGGTGGTGCTCTATTAGTTACAGCACAAACAATCATAACCGAAAGTTATCCAGTTGCAAAACGTGGTATGGCTCAGGCTATTTATGGAATGGGTGTAATTGTGGGACCTACTTTGGGTCCACCATTAGGAGGTTATCTTGTTGATAATTTTTCCTGGCCTTATATTTTCTACATCAATATTCCCCTTGGAATCATTGCCACTATTTTGGCATTGAGTTTTGTAAGAAGCCCTAAATTTGGTGAAAAATTAAAAGCTAAACAAGTCGATTGGTTGGGAATTTTTCTTTTGACGGCTTTCATTGGTTCTTTACAGTTTGTTTTAGAACATGGTCAACAAGATGATTGGTTCAACAATAAAGTAATTACATTTTTAAGTGTTGTATCAGTTTTTGGTTTGATTTTATTTATATGGAGAGAATTAACGTATAAACATCCTATTGTAAATCTAAGTGTTCTAAAAGATGGAAATCTACGAATTGGAACAGTAATGTGCTTCATTTTAGGGTTTGGACTTTATGGTTCCACTTTAATTATTCCAATTTACACGCAATCCATTTTAGGGTGGACCGCCACAGATGCTGGTTTATTGCTTATTCCAGGTTCCATTACCACCGCTATTATGATGCCTATTATTGGTAAATTAATTCAAAGAGGCGTTCCTCAAGGGTATATGGTAGGTATTGGATTTTTAATATTCTTTTTCTTTACGCTGATGATGCATAATAGTATGACACCAAGTACTGGAGTGGAACATCTTTATTGGGGATTGATTTTAAGAGGAATTGGATTAGGATTGCTTTTTGTACCTATAACGACACTTTCTCTTTCCACATTAAAAGGAAAAAACATTGGTGAAGGAGCTGCTTTCACCGGAATGATGCGACAACTTGGAGGTTCATTCGGAATTGCCATTATCACTACTTTCATCACTAGATTCAGTCAGGAACATCGGGTAAATTTGGTTTCCCATTTAGACGGAAGCAGATTAGAAGTACAACAACGTGTAATGATGTTGCAAAAAGGTTTTATGTCCAAAGGATTTTCGACTAACGAATCTTTGAAAAAAGCGTATCAAGTCATTGATTATTCAGTCATGAAACAAAGTACCGTTTTATCTTACATGGATATATTTCTTTACCTTGGAATTATGTTTTTATGTTGTATTCCTATTGTTTTTTTAATTAAAAAAGGAAAGAACAAAATAAATCCTGCAGATGCAATGCATTAATATTTGTAGAGACGCGATAAATCGCATCTCTACACTATCGCGTAAAAACCAAATGATTTCCTTTTGATAAATTAGCATCAAATTGATAGCCTTCATAATTGAAACCTTGTAGATCATCAATTGTTTTTGCATTGGTATCAATGATATAACGCACCATCATTCCTCTCGCCTTCTTGGCAAAGAAACTGATTATTTTTAGTTTTCCATTTTTATAATCTTTGAATTCAGGAGTAATTACAGGAACTTTCAAGGCTTTAACATCAATCACCGAAAAATATTCGGTACTGGCTAAATTGATAAACAATTCTCCTTTTTTAAGTTCTTTATTTAATGCTTTTGTAACCGTTGCTTTCCAAAATTCATATAGGTTTTTGCTTTCGCCAATAGGTAATTTTGTTCCCATTTCCAATCGATACGCTTGTATCAAATCCAATGGTTTCAACAGGCCATACAAACCGGATAATATTCTCAAACTATCTTGTAATGTTTCTAATTTTTCTATCGGAATCGAATAAGCATCTAATCCAGTATATACATCTCCGTCAAAAGTAAAAACTGCCGGACGAGCATTTTCTGTTGTGAAAGGTGTTTTCCATTCTTGGTTGCGTTTCCAGTTTAAATCAGCGAGTTTATCCGAAATACTCATTAAATCAGACAACTGAGCAGGCTTTTTTTCTTTTAAAACTTTATTAACTTGTCGCGATTCTTTTAAAAAATGGGGTTCCGTGTGAAGTGGTGTGGGCAACTCTTTTTCAAAATTTAAGGATTTGGCCGGTGATATAACAATTTTCATATACTATACTCTTTCAAGTTCTTTTATTAATTGTTTCAAAAGTACAAATTGAAAACAACAAAGTAAGAATCTATGAATTGATTTGTTTAATAGTATAATAGAAAATGAAAATTGCCACCAAAAATTTTTGTGTATTTTTGACTTTTGAAAAAAACCAAAAGAGCATTTACTATTATGAATCCAATAGAAATCAGAAAAGCAACGTTATCCGATCTTGAAGCAATACAAAAGATAGCTACCCAAACTTTTATGGAAACTTTTGCCGCGGTAAATACACCCGAAAATATTGCTAATTATGTAGCGGAAAATTTTAATTCAGAACAAGTAGCTTCTGAATTAAACAATGCAAATTCCCGGTTTTATCTGGCCACTTCAGGCAACGAAATACTTGGTTATTTGAAAATAAATTTTGGCGACGCCCAAACCGAAACCATTAATAAAAATGCTTTGGAAGTACATCGAATTTATGTTTCACAAGCATTTCACGGAAAGAATGTGGGTCAATTATTAATTGACAAAGTAAAAAAAATTGGACAAGAAACGGGTGTTGATTACATTTGGCTTGGTGTCTGGGAAGAAAATCACCGAGCGCTAAGATTCTATTCGAAAAATGGTTTTGTCGAATTTGACAAACATGTTTTCATATTAGGAAATGAAGAACAAACCGACTTATTGATGCAGCTTATATTGAATAAAAAACATTGATAAGCAATACTTCTTTATCAGTAATTCAATTTTAGCTCGTGGAAAATTTAAAAGAAAACCTTTATTGATTTGAATAATACTGAAAGTAGTAGGATATAAAAGCTATAAAATTTGTGTTTGAAAAAGGATACGTTTAATTTTGCACATGCATGTTAGCACCACAAATTACTTATTTAAAAATGTACAAAAACACACATTGGAACATCCTTTTATCGAATCAGGTAAATAAAAAAATCTTTATTGAAACCTTGATTTCAGGAGAAGCCAAGGGAGAATTAACTACTTTTAATGAACTGAAAGGAATTCTTTTTTCGGATATTGCTATTGAAAAATTCATCGAAAAAGAAAATCGATATGATATTGTGGAAGCCGCTCCGGAATCAAACAGAAAACTACGTACTTTTTCCTCTGGCGAACAAAAAAAGGAATTTTTGCGCTATTGTATCAATCAAAATCCAGATTATATTATTTTTGATAATCCGTTTGATCATTTAGATCAATCCTCCCGAGTAACATTATTTAATTCACTTGAGAAATTATCGGCTTCTGTTCGCATCATACAATTGGTAAACCGTGCCACTGATTTACTTCCTTTTATTCAAAATAATGGGCATATAATTGATAATTCTTTTGCTTTAAACAAAATCAATGCAACTGAAACCAATCAAAAAATATCAGTAAAGCCTGAAATACCTAAATCTTTAAAACCTTTTGATTATAACGAAAGTGTTCTTATAAAAATGAATGGAATTTCCGTGAGTTATGAGGATCGAAAAATTGTAGACAGAATTTCCTGGACTATCAAACAAGGGGAGTTTTGGCAACTTATTGGGCCAAACGGTTCTGGAAAAAGTACGCTCTTATCTATGATTACAGGGGACAACCCGAAAGGATTTGGACAAGAATTATATCTTTTTGGAAGAAAAAAAGGTAGCGGTGAAAGTGTTTGGGAAATCAAAAAACAAATTGGTATTTTCTCCACGGCAATGATGGAATTATTCCAAAGAAATAATAGTTTAGAACAAATGATTTTGTCTGGCTTTTTTGATACTATCGGATTATACACCGAACCAACCAATTTACAAAAACAAATTGTAGCCCAATGGCTTGAGGTAATTCAGATGAGCCATTTAAAGAATAAAATGTTTAATCAACTTTCTATTGGTCAACAAAGAGTGGCGCTAATTGTTCGTGCCGTTCTAAAACACCCCCCATTAGTCATTTTAGACGAACCGGTGGAAGGTTTAGACGATGAAAATGTAGCCTTGGTAATACACCTCATCAATATCTTAATGCAAGAAACCAATATGACGATTATCTATGTTTCACATCGAATCGAACCTGCACTGAAACCAACTTCGGTTTTTGAATTAATTCCAACGGAAACAGGATCAATTGGTAAAATAAAATTCCATTCGGAGCTTAATTAAATGGCCTTGAATAGATACCGAAATCTATTTTTATTCTAAATTATTCACTAACCACTTGATAAGTTGGGTCTTCAATAATATTAACTTCAATAACTTCATTAGCATTTTTTAATAGCTGACGACAATCAGGGCTTAAATGACGGAGATGAACTGTTTTATTCAGTTTGGCATAACGCTCCGTGATTTTGTTGACGGCATCAATAGCACTCATATCGGTAATTTTACTTTCTTTAAAATCAATAATTACCTCGTTTGGATCATTTGAAATATCAAATTTTTCGGTAAATACTGCTGTAGATGCAAAAAATAAAGGTCCATATATTTCATAATGCTTCACTCCTTTTTCATCAATATATTTCTTGGCACGAATTCTTTTGGCACTTTCCCAAGCAAAAACCAAAGCAGAAATAATAACTCCAATTAAAACTGCCAAAGCCAAATTATGTAATAAAATAGTAATTAACGCCACAACCACGCCAACAAAAACATCATGCTTTGGCATTTTATTGATGATGCGAAAACTAGCCCATTCAAATGTTCCAATAGCAACCATAATCATGACGCCAACCAAAGCAGCCATGGGTAATTGCTCAATTATTGGAGCACCAAATAAAATAATCATCAATATTGTCAACGCAGCAATAATTCCTGATAAACGGGCTCTGGATCCTGCGGAAAGATTCACTAATGTTTGCGCAATCATGGGACAACCGCCCATTCCGAAGAAAAACCCATTTAGGATATTTGCACTTCCTTGTGCGATGCATTCCTTGTTTCCATTTCCTTTTGTTTCGGTGATTTCATCGACTAAATTCAATGTCAATAAACCTTCCGTCAATCCTACCGATGCCATGATCAAAGCATAAGGAAATATCAGTTGCAAAGTTTCAAAATTCATTGGAATATTCGGAATGTGGAATGGTGGAAAACCACCACTTACTGAAGCAATATCTCTGACTGTTTTGGTTTCAATATCTAAGAAAAACACCAATACAAAAATTACTATAATTGCTGCTAATGATGCCGGAACAGCTTTAGTAATTTTTGGCAAAAACACAACGATTCCGATTGTCAATGCGACTAAACCAAGCATAATCAACATTTGGCCACCGGAAAGCCATTCACTTTGACCATTGACTACCTTTTTGAATTGTTCCAACTGCGACATGAAAATAATAACCGCTAAGCCATTGACAAACCCAAACATTACCGGTTGTGGTACCAAACGTATGAATTTCCCAAGTTTAAAAACACCAACTAAAATTTGCAAAATTCCCGCTAAAGCAACTGCTACAAAAACATATTCTAAACCGTTTGATTTCATCAAGGCAATTAATACAATCACCGTTGCCCCTGCTCCTCCGGAAATCATTCCTGGTCTACCTCCTAATATTGCGGTAACCAAACCCATAATAAAAGCGGCATATAAACCTGACAAAGGTGGAAAACCAGCTAATATAGCAAAAGACAGTGATTCAGGAATCATGGTCATGGCCACGGTTAAACCCGCTAAAATTTCAGTTTTATAATTTACAGCTTGCGTAAAATCAAAATATTTCTTCATGGGTTGTTTACTAGGTGTGTAAAATGTTAGCATCAGGATTCATGAAATTAAAATCCCGAAAGAAGTCAATACCCACAATACGAAATTGTATAAATAAATCAGTATAAAAGACTAAACCAAAGTATGGCAAAATACTTTTCTATCGAATGGCAAAAGTAAAACTTTTTATTCGATGCATAAAATAGAAAACGGAATTGCTTAAATTTGAAAAAAATAAATCTTCGTTTAAAATGCTTATTAAACTTCTTACTTTATAAGCTAAATTCATTTTTGACGATTTAGCAAAGATCAATATACAAACCATTCAATTGAAATTACAATATGAAATTACTTTATACTTTACTCTTTTCTGCTCTTTTAAATATCGGTTACTCACAATCTACTAACGAGTATTTTGAAAAGATTAGAAATAATGAAGCCAAATTAACCGCTTTCTTTTCTCAAATGCCTAAAGGCGGCGATTTACACCACCACTATTCTGGATCGATTTATGCAGAACCACTATTAGAACGAGCCATTGCAGATAATCTTTATCTCAATACCGAAACCATGCAAGTGCAAAAAGAAAAACCATCCACTGGAAACTGGGAACAATTTTCTACACTGAAAAGTCGTGGGGAACTAGCTGTCTATAAACAAAAAATCATGCAAAAATGGTCTGTGAAAGATTACAATTATGTGGATTATCCATCAGACAAGTTGTTTTTTGAATCTTTTATGAAGTTTGAGCCAGCAATCAGAGGTAATTTTGGAAAAGGAGTATTGGAACTAAAAAACAGAGCCATTACTGAGAATGTGAGTTATATTGAAACGCAATTAGCTACGATTCCTTGTGCTATGAACACGGATGATTTGACCCAATTCAATACCCGATTGCGACAATTAGCAAAAGTAAAAGATGAAAAAGCAATTATAAAATCGCTGGATTCCGTTTACAATGCATTATTACTAAAAGATGCTGCATCTTACGCCAATGATTTCAATACTAACTTTGTAACGAATCTTCACAATGACCTTAAAATTGATGATGCCCATTTCACAATGCGTTATCAAAATTTTGTATTGCGTTTCATGGAACCTGTAGATTTATTTAAAAATCTGGTCATTGCTTTTATCTCGGCAGATAACAGTCCGCTTATGGCTGGAGTAAACATTGTTTCTCCGGAAGATGGCGAAACATCCATGAAAGATTATTGGCTGCATATGGTGATGTTTAAATATTGCCATTCTCGTTATCCAAATGTAAAATACACGCTACATGCCGGTGAACTTACTCTGGGATTAGTACAGCCGGAAGACCTGACTTGGCATATCAATGCTGCTGTTTATATTGCCGGAGCAAACCGTATTGGTCATGGTGTGGACATGGCGTATGAACAAAATTCTTATGATTTATTGCGGTACATGGCTAAAAAAACAATTCCTATCGAAATAAATCTGGTGAGTAATGAATTCATTTTAAAAGTAAAAGAAAACCGCCATCCGTTGACATTGTATAAAGAATTTGGCGTTCCAATTGTCATCAGCACCGATGATGCTGGAATATTAAGAACCAATATGACAGAGCAATATGTGCTATTAGCAAAAAGATACAAAGACATAACTTACGCTAATATTAAACAGTTTGTTTACAATAGCATCAAGTATAGTTTTATAAAAGACACTTCTGTAAAAAAACAATTACTTAAAAATCTCGACACTCGATTTAAAACTTTCGAAGCAAATTATCCTCTAAAAAAATAATTTTCGGAACTCGTTAGAATTCATTTAAAAACAAATTCAAAAGTCCCATTTGGAGCTTTTTATTCAGTCTTAAACGGTTAACCCGAAAAAATATTTTTTAAATAGTTAATTTCACTATATTTGATATACCTACTTAACTACTATATATTTACAATTACAAAAAATCATTTTTTTACATTTCATTTCTTTATTTTAATTGTTTAAAAACAGGATAAATTATTGAATAATGAGTAGATCTATAATTTGGTATTTAAGAAGGCATCCTTTACTATACGAAGTACGATTTAGATTATTATCTAAAAACGCATCTGTTGATCGTGTAGAAAATTTTTGCTACAACAACATTAATAAAACAGCCGATATTCCTGAAATTTATTTTGAGTTAAATCCTTTAATTTTCGAAAAAATAAAAGTCGCCTTAAGTGATATTGATAAAGCAAAAAAAATAGCTATTTGGCTTAGAAACAACATAAAAGGCGGAGCTGGATTAGGGAAATCATCAGAAATCGCTTTAAGAAAAATGATGAACGGAGAAGGAGGGGTTTGCAGTGATTTTTCGCAAGTCTTCAATAATTTTTGTGTGATTAATGATTTAAAAGTAAAAGAATGGGGACTGAAAGTAATTTCAAATGACCCCAGTCTTAAAGGCGGTCATGCATTTAACGAAGTATATTCCAAAGAATTGCAAAAATGGTTTATAATTGATGTTTCCAAATCACTACTTTTCTATCCTATAAATCCAACGATTCCATTGTCCATTTTTGATTTAGTTACTCTAAAAAATGAAAATGAAAAAGTAACCTTCTCGTGTTTTAACGAAAATACCGTACCTGATTGTAAAAGGATAACGGATATTTATATAACTTCTAATTCTTCTCCTTTTTTAATCACTAATTATTGCAATAAAACATACGACTCCTATTTAAATAAACTAAACTTTCTACCGGAGTCTATTGTTCATGGATTACTATTTCTTCTTGGAAAAAGCTATGCTTTTGAGTTTCCAAATATAAATAAATTTTCAAAACTGTAAATTTGACTACATTTGAAAATACAAATTTATTTACAAATTTATTTACAAATCCAAGTCGATTGTATAACATCGAAACGATTGAACGAAGAACGATGCATTACGCCCTGCAAAAAAAGAGCGATAAAACTTTAGTTACAAACTATAATCCGCATGCCCGAAGCACATAAACCCCACAAAAAAAGCCCCAAATCGGGGCTTTCATATTTTTAATTTTCTTCTTCTTCATCACTGCTATGGGATTTCGAGTACCCTCGCCATTTTTCGATACAATTCTGAAAATCCTGCGGAAGTTCCGTATCAAAACGCATCATCTCGCCGGTTGTAGGATGTACAAAACCCAAAGTTTTGGCGTGTAAAGCCTGTCTTGGCAAGGCTTTGAAACAGTTTTCTATAAATTGCTTATATTTGGTAAACGTAGTTCCTTTTAGGATCAAATGACCGCCATAACGCTCGTCATTAAAAAGTGGATGTCCTATGTGTTTTAAATGCGCTCTAATTTGGTGTGTTCTTCCTGTTTCCAACTGGCACGAAATCAAAGTCACGTAACCAAAACGCTCCAACACTTTATAATGTGTCACAGCAGGTTTCCCTATTTCCGGATCAGCAAAAACCGCCATTTGCATGCGATCTTTCAGGTGACGCGCCAAGTTTCCTTCAATCGTCCCTTGTTCTTCGACTACATTTCCCCAAACCAAAGCAACATATTCTCTTTCGGAAGTTTTTGCTTCAAATTGTTTAGCAAGATGCGTCATTGCTACTTCTGTTTTGGCAATAACCAATAAACCAGATGTGTCTTTATCAATTCTATGCACAAGTCCAGGACGTTCGCTGCTATTCATTGGCAAATTATCAAAATGATAGGCCAAAGCATGCACTAAAGTTCCTGTATAATTCCCGTGACCGGGATGCACCACCATTCCTGGCAATTTGTTTATCAATAACAATGCATCATCTTCATAAACAATATCAAGCGGAATATTCTCCGGATTAATATGGTTTTCATAAGGAGGATGCGTAAGCATAACACGAACCACATCATTGGCTTTTACTTTGTAATTTGACTTCACTGTGGCGTCGTTTACAAAAATATTTCCTTCTGTTGCAGCGGTCTGTATTTTATTCCGAGTTGCATTTTGAATCAAACCCATCAGATATTTATCAATTCGCAAAGGCGCTTGCCCTTTAGGAACTTCAAATCTAAAGTGTTCAAATAACTCTTCTTCTAAATCTATTGTATCGATATTATTGTTCATCTGCTGGTGTTGGTTCTAACTGTGTTGCAAGACTGTCTACTGCTGCACTTTCCTCTTCATAACTCATTTTTCCGTCTCCTAAAACCAAATCAATTTTGGATGATTTCAATACTCTGTCCCCTACTTTCAGGTTTCTGCCCTTGTAACGCATTTCCAGTACCATATCTTTTCCAAGATTTGGAACGTAAGTAATAGTTCCTTCTTCAAGGCCTAAAGCTTTCAATGTTGGGACTGCTTCACGATATGTTTTTTCAATCAAATCAGGAATTCGTACAGACGAAAATCCCGAAGCGTTGATTTTTATATAAACCTTTCTACCTACTTTTACTTTCGTTCCTGGCAATGGATCTTGCTCCACCACACTAAACTTAGGGAAATCATTTCTAAAATCCACACTGTCCAAAAGCACATAGTCTAAATCCAATTCATCCAACTTATCCTCTACTTGTTCCTCAGTTAGCTTGCGCAAATCCGGAACAGCAATTTCATGACCATGATCCGTTGTAAACGTCAACCAATGCATAAACAAATAGCCCAAAACGGCAATAATGGCAAGAGCAATGAATACTTGCCCAAAAAAGACACGGCTTGTAAGATACTTACGTAAAGTCATAAATTTATTTTTATATGCGGCAAAGATAAAGCTATTTCGTTTCAAAAAAAATGATAATTTTGTTTAGAATACGTTTAATCGGTTAATCGATTAAACGTTTAACCGATTAAACGTATAAAATGAAAAACATTGCCATCATCATGGGCGGATATTCCAGCGAATACAAAATCTCACTTATTAGCGGAAACGTCGTATATCAATTTCTTGACAAAACTAAATACAACGGATTCCGAATCCATATTTTTAAAGAAAAATGGGTTTATGTTGATGCTAATGATGCCGAATTCCCCATCGATAAAAATGATTTTTCAGTAACAATAAACGGAACTAAAATCTCTTTCGATTGCGTTTTCAATGCCATTCACGGAACTCCGGGCGAAGATGGATTAATGCAAGCTTATTTCGAATTGTTGCAAATTCCACAAACATCTTGCGATTATTATCAAGCGGCTTTAACGTTCAACAAACGTGATTTATTGTCGGTTTTAAAACCATACGGAATAAAAACGGCCATTTCCTATTACTTAAACAAAGGGGACATTATCAATACCGAAGAAATTGTAACTAAAGTAGGATTACCATGTTTTGTAAAACCCAATAAAGCGGGTTCCAGTTTTGGAATTTCCAAAGTTAAAACTGCCGCCGAATTGCCAATCGCAATCGAAATGGCGTACAAAGAAGACAATGAAATCATCATAGAAAGTTTCCTTGATGGAATCGAAGTTTCTGTAGGAGTCATCAATTACAAAGGAAAAGTAATTATTTTACCAATAACTGAAATCGTTTCTGATAATGATTTCTTCGATTATGAAGCCAAATATTTGGGTAAATCCCAAGAAATTACGCCGGCAAGAATCTCAGATGAAATGACTCGAAAAGTAAACGAAATAGCCAAACGCGCCTACGATGTCCTAAAAATGAAAGGTTTCTCCAGAAGCGAATTCATCATTGTAGATGGTGAACCACACATGCTGGAAATGAACACTATTCCAGGTCTAACCACCGAAAGTTTGATTCCGCAACAAGCCAAAGCAGCCGGAATTTCTTTAGAAGATTTGTTTACGAATGCGATAGAATTGGCGTTGCCTGAATAACTTATTATTTCGTTAACTTTGTATAAAACAAAATCATTATGATTGATTATAAACAATATATAGCAATAAATTCCGAAGTTCGTTTTGGTAAACCAACAATAATTGGTACCCGAATTACAGTTTTTGATGTTTTGAATTGGCTAGCAAATGGAATGACAACAAATGAAATCATTGAAGACTTTCCGGAACTTAACGACAATCAAATCAAAGCTTGTTTAGCCTATGCTGCAGATAGGGAACATAAAATTCAAATTGCATCGTGAGTTTATTGTTTGACCAAAACATTTCTTTTAGAATAATCGCTAAGATTGAAGCAAATTTCCCTGAAGCAAAACAAGTCAGACAACTTGGAATTGAAAATTATTCAGATGTTGAAATATGGAAATATGCCAAAGAAAACAAATTTACTATTGTAACTTTTGATGCCGATTTTTTTGACTTATCAAATTTTAAAGGTCATCCGCCAAAAATAATTTGGTTGCGTTTTGGTAATACAAAAACTGATTTTCTGGCAGATATTATAAACTCTAGAAATTCAATTATTAAAGATTTTATTAGTTCCGCTGTTTATTCCGAAATTGCTTGTTTAGAAATTAAATAATTTAAGGACACTATTTCAGCATAAAATTGATATTTCGACGAAGGAGAAAAACAACACAATGAGATTCCTCCTTCCTTCGGAATGACAAAAAATAATAGAATTTACTTTAATATCTTAATTTTGTCTATTCATGATGATACTTATTGGAACTAGAAATTCAAAAATAAAAAACGGGGAAATTGTAGATTTCAAATGTCCAAAATGTGAATCAAAAACTTCTATACTTTACAGCATATATTCTCGATACATACATATCACATTAATTCCAATATTTCCAGTTGGCAAAATTATAAATGCACAATGTAACCATTGTAAAGAAATATTTGAATATAAGGATTTACCTGAAAAGATTAAAACAAAACTTAAAAATGAAAAGGAAATCAATATACTAAAAACACCTATTTGGATGTTTTCTGGACTTATCATTCTTGCTGGATTTATTATTTTTTGGATTTATACCTATATTCAGACAAACGATAAAACAAAAGTCTTTGTTCAAAATCCAACTTTTGGAGATGTTTATAATTTAAAATTTTCAAATGGTTATTATTCAACAATGCGTATTGATAAAGTAACTAGAGATAGTGTTTATGTAACTCAAAATGATTACAATGCATATATGCCTTACGAAGTTGATGAGATAGATAAACCTGAGAACTATACCGATAGAAAAGCAAATTATTCAAAAAAAGATATATTAGATCTTCATCAAAAAGAGGAGATCTTTTCTATAACAAGAAAATAAAAATGAGAAAAGCCATATTCCCAGGTTCATTTGACCCAATCACTTTAGGTCATGAAGACATCATCAAAAGAAGCATTTCTTTATTTGATGAAATCGTTATTGCCATTGGTGTCAATGCCGAAAAAAAATACATGTTTACACTCGAAGAAAGAAAACGATTTATCGAAGAAACATTCAAAAACGAACCTAAAGTTTCGGTGATTACCTATGAAGGTTTAACCATTGATTTATGCCATAAAATTAAAGCTGATTTCATCCTGCGTGGCTTGCGTAATCCCGCTGATTTCGAATTTGAAAAAGCTATTGCTCATACCAACAGACGCTTATCAAAAATTGAAACCGTATTTTTATTGACTGCAGCACGAACTTCGTATATTAGTTCCAGTATTGTGAGAGATGTAATCCGTAATGGAGGACAGTACGAAATGCTAGTTCCTGATGCGGTTAGGGTTAAATAATACTTTCCGAAACAAAAGATATAAATTTGTGAAAAGCGCTATTTAGCCGTATTTTCGCCGAAAATAAAAGCCATTAGACATGAGTATAGAAAGAGAATTAAATAAACGCAGCGAATCGAAATGTGAACTTTGTGCTGCAACTGAAAACTTAAAAGTATATCAAGTTTTACCTACCAAAAAAGGTGGAATTGACGAAAGTATTTTAGCTTGTAATACCTGTATTGATCAAATTGAAAACCCGGACAATGTAGATTTAAACCATTGGAGATGTTTGAATGACAGCATGTGGAGTGAACATATTCCAGTACAAGTGGTAGCATGGAGAATGTTAAGTCGTCTTCGTTCGGCAGGTTGGCCTCAAGAATTATTGGACCAAATGTATTTAGATGAGGATACTTTAGCATGGGCGCAAGCTACAGGCGAAGGTGAAGACGATGAAAACAAAGTGATTCACCGTGACAGTAACGGAGTAATCTTAGAGCATGGAGATTCTGTAGTTTTAATCAAAGATTTGAAAGTAAAAGGTTCAAGCATGGTGGCCAAACAAGGAACTGCAGTTCGTAACATTAGACTAGACCACGAAAATGCGGAATACATTGAAGGAAAAGTTGATGGCCAACAGATTGTAATTATTACACAATACGTGAAAAAGATATAGTCATCAGTAGCCAGTTTTTAGTGGTCAGTGACTTCATCATAGCAAAAAATAGTTAATAGTAAATTTGATTTACTATTAACTATTTTTTTATTGTTAAAATTTTTTACTGCTCACTAAAAACTGAACACTAATTACTCCTCTTCTTTCTTAATCACTTTTCTGGCTACTTCAATTTTAAACTTTTTGCCTTTCATTTTTTCGTCTTTAATGGCGTGCAATAAATCTTTTACTCTATTGAATTTCACTGCCGCAAAAGAGATAAAATCTTTCACTTCAATCAATCCTAAATCGCCTTTTTCTAATTTTCCTTTTTGGGAAAAGAAACCTACGATGTCAATTTTATTCAGTTTATTTTTCTTTCCACCACTGATGTAAATCGTTTGAAATTCAGGTGGTTTTGGCAATGAAGTCGAATTTTCGATTTTCAAAGCTTCCATACCGTAATCGATGTAATCCATTTTTTTCTCACTTTCATGAGCAATGATATACGCCGTTCCAGAAGCCAACATACGTGCGGTACGACCGTTTCTATGGGTGAATTCGTCTTCTTTGGATGGCAAATGATAATGAATTACGTGATTCATTTCGGGGATATCAAGTCCACGAGCAGCTAAATCAGTGGTGATTAAATAGCTCACACTTCCATTTCTAAACTGAATTAAAGCCCGTTCTCTTTCATCCTGATCCATTCCGCCATGATAATACGTGGCATAAATCCCTTTTTCGTTCAACGTGTCACTAATGCGTTCTGCAGCATCACGATGATTACAAAAAACAATTGCCGATTGCGATTTCAACGAACAAATCAAATTAAACAAACTTCCTATTTTGTCTTTCTCTTTAGAAACGACCATTTTCATGGAAAGATTCGTTTCTTGCACGTTTTCTGGAATGAAATCCAAAATTGTTGGATTTACTACTCTTGTATATCTTGGAATCTCAATATCGGAAGTGGCTGAAACCAAAACACGTTTATTCAGTTTGGTTAATTTCCCAATGATAAATGACATTTGCTCATGGAAACCCAATTGCAATGATTTGTCAAATTCATCCAGAATCAACGTTTGGATTTTATCCACTCGGAAAGTTCCTCTGTCGATGTGATCTGCAATTCTTCCCGGCGTTCCTATTAAAACTGCTGGTGGATTGCTTAAATTCTTAATTTCGGTATCAATGGAATGTCCGCCGTAGCATACATTTACTTTATAATCGGTTCCCATTTTTTTCCAAACCTGCTCAATTTGCAAACCTAATTCACGAGATGGAACCAGAATTAAACATTGAACCGATTGGATTTCGGGTTGTAACATTTCTAAAACCGGCAACAAAAAAGCCAAGGTTTTCCCGGAACCTGTTGGAGAAAGCAATAAAACATTATTATCATTCAAGATAGCATCTTGCGCTACTTCCTGCATTTCATTCAGGCTTTCGATGCCTAAATTCAAAAGTATATTGTTGGAATGGTGTTTCTTATTCATTTTGCAAAGGTAATTAAAAAATGAAGGGACAGTTCGCGAACTGTCCGTACTAAAGTAAAAAATATTCAGTTTTTAGTCGTCAGTCGTCGGTGATCAGTTTGACAGAGGAGAATCCCAGAGTTTCAGAAGCGATTTTATGATACTAATTTGATAAAGAAGTAAAACGAAAAAAAATAATCTACAAGACAAAGTACGCAGTATATTACAGCTACAAACTGAATAATGAACACAGCTGCCTGCGTGAAGGATAAAAGCTAAGCACCATGTGCTGCGGATAGCCTGACAGCAGTAAAAAAAGGGGCTAATCAGCATTTTACGATGATTAGCCCCTTTTTATTACTGGTGGCACGCCCAAAATGGCATTAATTTACGAATGAAGACTCTTTTCTTCTTCAAACAATAACTTAATGTTCTCGTAGGAATTTTTTAAAGCTTCCTTAATTTGTTCCGGATTCATCCAAGCCACTTTTTCGATTCCTTCTTCTAATTGTCCTTGTGGGGTACCTTCAAAATCAGATTGCATTTCGAACCAATGTGTGATTTTTAGTTTATATTTTCCATTGCGTCTAAAAATATGATACGTTTTTTGAAGTTTATGGGATATTGTCAGACCATTTACGCCAGTCTCCTCCTCTACTTCCCGCATGGCTGTGGCTTCAATTTCTTCTCCTTTTTCGATTCCGCCTTTAGGTAAATCCCATTTTCCGTTTCTGAAAATGAATAAAACCTCCCCCTTTTTATTGTAAACTAAGCCGCCTCCTGCTTTGTTAACAGGAATTTTTGCTTTCAAAGTCTTCATAATCTCCCTTTCATCAGGATGATATAAGTACGCTTTTTGAATTTTATTTTGAAATATTTTTACTATAAGTTGCTCTATGTCAATACTTTCTAATAAAAAAAGCTGAAAATCAGTCTCCTTGGAGATGTGATTTGTCAAAAAAAGTGGTTTGTCGTTAACAAAAACTTTATACATTTGTACTATGATTTTTAATAAAGAAACAGCCGAAAAAACAGCCGAATTGCTTTTGCAAATAAATGCAATTAAATTGAATCCAGGAAATCCTTTTACATGGGCTTCTGGATGGAAATCTCCTATTTACTGTGATAACCGATTAATACTCTCATTTCCAGCCATAAGAAATTATGTTCGGGATGAGTTTGCCAAAAATATTGAAAAACAATTTGGCAAACCCGATGTTATTGCCGGAGTTGCCACAGGAGCAATAGGAATTGGGATGCTCGTAGCCGAGAGTTTAGGGTTACCATTTGTTTATGTTCGCCCAGAAGCAAAAAAACACGGAAGATTAAACCAAGTAGAAGGTTTTTTACAAAAAGGACAGAATGTTGTCGTTGTAGAAGACTTGATCAGTACTGGAAACAGTAGTTTACTTGCCGTTGAGGCTTTACGCGCGGCAGGAGCAAACATAAAAGGTATGGCAGCGATATTTACTTATGGGTTTGATGTTGCAGACCAAAATTTCAAAGCTGCAAATATTGATTTGTTTACCCTTAGTAATTATCAAAATTTGTTGAATTTGGCTGTTGCCAAAAAATATATTACTGAAGAAGAGGAACAAACCTTGAGAGAATGGAACGTGAGTCCGTCAACTTGGAATATTGAAGTTTAAAAAATTTAAAAATACAAATCCGCGAAACTATGAACTTACAAAGTCCAAAAGTTACTGTTCCAAAATCAGCTCAAGAATTATTTGATCTATTGAGTGACGTTAAAAATTTCGAAAAATTAATGCCGGAAAGTATTGCTAAATTCGAAATTATTGGTGACGATGCATTCATTTTTGGATTGAAAGGCATGCCGGAAATAAAATTGAAAATGAAAGAAAAAGTAGCGCCAAACAAAATTGTTTTGGGTGCTGCAAGTGATAAACTTCCTTTTACTTTAATCGCAAATATTGATGCTGTTTCAGATAATTCAAGCGATGTAAAACTCGATTTTGAAGGAGATTTTAATCCAATGATGGCTATGATGATAAAAGGTCCTATTGGAAAATTTATCGAAACATTGGCTATTAACATGGTTAAATTATAAAAACCAGTTTTCAAAATATACAAGGACCTTTTAGTGCAAACTGAAAGGTTTTTTTATTTAATTCTTTGAAAGGCTTTAGTTTAATCAAGATTAATACAACATCTGAATTTCCTTGATGTCAAATTCACAAATACTATCATCTTCCAAAAGAACCTGAAGTTTTCCAATAGGAGAAATACCTTGGATAATTCCCATGAAATTTTGATTATTCTGATCTGAAAAAGGCATTGGAATTCCTTTTTTAAATAGTCTTTGAGTATAATTGGACCATAAAAAATCCGATTCTTGTTTCCATAATTTTATATTAGATTCAATCTTATCCATAATAGAAAAAAGCAACTCCTCCTTATCAAATTGTTTATTACAAACAGCCGCTAAGGATGATGCTTTAGGTAAATTTTCGAAATCAGTTTGATTTACATTTAGGCCTAAACCTACTATAGAAATAATCGTTCCGTCACTTTTGATACTATTTTCTATCAAAATGCCACCTATTTTTTTATTGTATGACATTATGTCGTTTGGCCATTTTATACTAAGATCGGGAATCTTATAGGATTCTAAAACGGTAATAACAGCAAAAGAGACTGCAATATTTAGATTGTATACCTGACAAATATTTGATAAAAAATCTTTAACCAAAACACTCATTATTAAGTTCTTACTAGCCTCAGAGGCCCAAACAGCACCCATTTGTCCTTTGCCTTTTGTTTGGCTTTCTGCAGTAACAACAGTAAAATTTTCTAGTTCTTGTTTGTTCGATAACCCTTTTAGGAATTCATTTGTAGAATCTATGGCATCGAGTTTGATAACTTTCATATACGTTTTTTTGTGAAACAGAATTTAATATTATGTTAAGGTTCAAAAATAATCACAAAAAATGGTAACTTTACAAACTTATATATAAAAATAATTCATGGCGAAAAAGACTATAAACAATGACGTGCTATTAGCGAACATCATTAAAGGAATAGAAGAGGTAAAAGGAAATGATATTGATATTCTTGATTTAAGAGAAATAGACACGGCAGTTTGCGACTATTTCATCATCTGCAATGGAAATTCAAACACGCAAGTTAACGCAATTGTAAACTCTATCCAAAAAACAGTTTCAAAAGAATTAAAAGACAAGCCTTGGCATGTTGAAGGGACTGATAATGCAGAATGGGTTCTTATGGATTATGTAAATATCGTGGTTCATGTTTTTCAAAAACACATCCGAGAATATTACAACATTGAGAGTCTTTGGGGTGATGCAAAAATCACTACAATCGAAAATAAATACTAAAGAAACAAACTTCTAATGGCTAAAGAGAATAATCCAAATTCGAATAAATTTAAAATAAGTCCTTGGTTAATTTATACAGCAATTCTTTTAATTTTCTTGTTTATAAGTTTCATAACTGGAGGTTCAACTTTAAGCGAACCAGCTCAATTAACTTCTTCTAAATTTAATAATTATTTAGAAAAAGGTCAAATTGAAAAAGTTATCGTTTACAATAAAACTGAGGCTGAAGTATATCTTAACGCAGCAGCTTTGAAAGATCCTGCAAACAAAAAAGTTGCCAAAGATGTTTTTGACAGACCTAACAAAGGTCCTCATTATTCATTCGATATTGGTAATGATCAAATATTTCAAACTAAACTTGAAAAAGCTGTTGTTGAAGGAAAATTAAAAGATTTTAACTTCTTGCCAAAAAATAATTGGTCTGATATCTTAATCAGTTTATTGCCAATCATCATCATTATAGGTGTTTGGATTTTTATCATGAGAAAAATGTCAGGCGGCGGCGGCGGCGGCGGCGGACAAATTTTCAATATTGGAAAATCTAAAGCGAAACTTTTTGACGAAAAAACCGATATCAAAACCACATTCAAGGATGTAGCTGGTCTTGAAGGAGCGAAAGAAGAAATACAAGAAATTGTAGAATTCTTGAAAAACCCTGAAAAGTACACCAATCTTGGAGGTAAAATTCCAAAAGGAGCTTTACTCGTAGGGCCTCCAGGAACAGGAAAAACGTTACTAGCTAAAGCCGTTGCCGGTGAAGCGCAAGTACCGTTCTTCTCTTTATCAGGTTCTGATTTTGTCGAAATGTTTGTGGGTGTAGGTGCTTCACGTGTCCGTGACTTATTCAAACAAGCCAAAGAAAAATCTCCAGCTATCATTTTCATTGATGAGATTGATGCTGTAGGTAGAGCCAGAGGAAAAAGCAATATGTCAGGTGGAAATGACGAACGTGAAAACACACTAAACCAATTACTTACAGAAATGGATGGTTTTGGAACCAATTCAAATGTAATTGTATTGGCAGCAACAAATAGAGCTGATGTTCTTGACAAAGCGTTAATGCGTGCGGGTCGTTTTGACAGACAAATTTTTGTTGATTTACCAGATATTCGTGAGCGTGCCGAAATTTTTAAAGTACACTTAGCTCCTTTGAAAAAAATAGAAGGATTAGATACTGACTTTTTAGCTAAACAAACTCCAGGTTTTTCTGGTGCTGATATTGCCAACGTATGTAATGAAGCCGCTTTGATTGCAGCAAGACATAACAAAACAGCAGTTGACAAACAAGATTTCCTTGATGCAGTTGATAGAATTGTAGGTGGTCTTGAAAAGAAAAATAAAATTGTAACTCCAGAAGAAAAGAAAGCAATTGCAATCCATGAAGCTGGTCACGCAACGGTAAGTTGGATGCTTGAACATGCAGCTCCGTTAATAAAAGTAACTATTGTTCCTAGAGGGCAAAGTTTAGGTGCAGCATGGTATTTACCGGAAGAACGATTAATTGTTCGTCCTGATCAAATGCTAGACGAAATGTGCGCTACTATGGGCGGAAGAGCTGCAGAAAAAGTAACTTTCAACAGAATTTCAACAGGTGCATTAAGTGATTTAGAAAAAGTAACTAAACAAGCTCGTGCGATGGTTACCATTTATGGTTTGAATGAAAAAATAGGTAATGTTACTTATTATGATTCAACCGGACAAAGTGAATACAGTTTTTCAAAACCATATTCTGAAGAAACAGCTAGAGTAATTGACGAAGAAATTTCATTACTTATTGAAAGTCAGTACCAAAGAGCTATTGAAATATTAGAAGAAAATAAAGACAAACTAGATCAACTTGCAAATATTCTAATAGAAAAAGAAGTTATTTTCAAAGATGATTTAGAAGCTATTTTTGGAAAAAGAACTTTTGACAAAAATCTTGAGGAAGTAGTCTCCTAAAAACACACATATTATTTAATTATTTTTAAAATCTTAATTCAAAAACCTTTTTTGAATTAAGATTTTTTTATCTTTGGACGTTTTCAAATAATAAATTAAGTAGTTTACAAAAATATGAGTCTTTTTAGAAAAATTTTTGGTTCTAGCAATCCGGCTTCTGAGGAAGATAAAGAAAGTGAATTTAATAAATCCTTTGCTGGTAAAGCTACCTCTATAGATGAAAAATTTATCTACAATTTTAAAAAAAATGGTGGTAAATTTTTATATTGTGAGAACTCTGAAGAAGTAAAAGAACAATTCGAAAACATACTTGAGGAAAATGACTGGTTTGAAAGTGAAGTTTTATGTTATGAGCCTGCTCTTTTTGGGATGCTGGATGACAATAAGCTTAATTATGACAAACCTAAAAATCCAAAATTTATTCTTGCAAGTTGTGAAAATTTAATTGCTGAAGAAGGATCTATATTATTCTCTTCAAAACAGATTAAACAAAACAAACCAAACGAATTACCTGCAAATATCATCATTTTAGCATATACAAGTCAGATCCTTGATGCTAAAAGTGACGGGCTAAGTGCTATAAAAAAGAAATACCAAACCGATTACCCTACCAATATAACTACAATAAAATATTTCGAAAAAGCGAAAGAGGAAGATTTTACACAATACGGAAGTTCGGCAAAAAATCTATATTTATTGCTTTTAGAAGATCTTTAAAATGAATGAAACTCTAAAACGAGGTATATCAGGAGCCATTTATATCATATTATTACTCGCTTCTATTTTATATTCAACGGAAAGCTTTTTTATTCTATTTGGAATCTTTCTTATAATTACAGTTTATGAATTTTGCAATTTAATTCAAATACATAAATTATTTCCAATTCTTTTCGGAACAGTTTTATATACTATAGTAACTTTAGTAACCCATTACAATAAAATTACTACAGATACTATCAATCAGATATTCAATACTGATTTAGAAATTTCGATAAACATACAACAATTAGACGTAGTTTTATTGGTGGTAGCATTGGTGGTATCCATAAAATGCATCCTTTTCTTGTTTTATGATAATATTCAAAAAATAAGTACTTCATCAAAATACTTGTATTTATTAGGGTATATTATACTACCATTTGTATTTATAACTAAAATTTCATTTGGAATAAATGACTATAATCCTAAAATTATAATTGGTTTATTTATCTTAATCTGGACTAATGACACCTTTGCCTACATTGTAGGGAAATCTATAGGTCGAACCAAATTATTCGAAAAAATTTCACCTAAAAAAACTATAGAAGGATTCTTCGGCGGAATCGTTTTTGCGGTTTTAGCGGGTTATTTAATATCAAAATACTATATCCGAGCCAAACCTCAATTTAGTGACAGATCTATCTTAATTTGGACCTCAATAGCTGTAATTGTTGGAATTGTAGGCACCATCGGAGATTTAATTGAATCCAAATTCAAACGTATAGCTGGTGTAAAAGACAGCGGAAGTATCATGCCAGGCCATGGAGGCATTCTAGATCGATTAGATAGTGTTATATTTGTAGCACCAATTATATTTTTATTTTACCAAATCTTAAACTATGTTTCATAAAGAAGGAACCCCAACAATTTTATTAGGTACTATTTTTACTGCTGTAGTCCTTTTATTGTCCGACAAATTTATTGACACCAATTGGCTTAAAATGTTAATTCAATTAAGTGCCTTTTTACTTTTGATTATCATTTTACAGTTTTTTAGAAATCCAAAAAGAACTGCCATACTTAATGATAATGTAATACTTGCTCCAGTTGATGGAAAAGTAGTAGTTATTGAAGAAATATATGAAGGAGAATATTTCAAAGACAAACGTTTGCAAATTTCGATTTTCATGTCTCCAATAAATGTACATGTAACGCGTTATGGACTAAGCGGAATTGTAAAATTCAGTAAATACCATCCTGGGAAATTCTTAGTGGCTTGGCATCCAAAAGCAAGCGAAGAAAACGAAAGAACAACAGTAGTCATTGAAAATAAAACATTCGGTGCCATTCTATACCGACAAATTGCGGGCGCTTTAGCCCGAAGAATTGTAAACTATGCCGAAGAAGGAATGCAAGTTATTCAGGGAACTGATGCCGGTTTTATAAAATTTGGTTCAAGAGTAGATATATTTTTACCTTTAGGAACACCCATAAATGTAGTTCTTAATCAAAAAGCAATTGGAGGAAAAACAATTATTGCTACAAAAGGATAATGATTGAAAAAGATTTAGATATCCGATTTCAAGAAGCAGTTGAAATAGCTTCTGAAATGACTCAAGCATCTTTACCACAAGATGTTCAGCTAAGGCTTTATGCCTTTTATAAACAGGCTTCTCTGGGAACTTTAGATCTAAAACAAACCTCAAATTATCATTTAAGAGATGCTTTCAAAATAAATGCTTGGATGCAAATAAGTCATCTTACTACAGATGAAGCTAAAGAACAGTATATCGAAATCATCAATTCTATTGTAAAAAAATAATGTAACTCATGAAAAAGTTTAATTTTTGTATCCCTTGTTTAGTATTAGTAACCCTTTTACTCTCTTGCAATAACAAAAAACTCACTGAAGTTGTGGAAGTTCCTCTACCAACAGCTCAAGAAAAAATATCAGTAGGAATTCCTGATGACATAAAGGCTAATGAAGGTTCTTTTCAACTGGAAAAACTACCCTATTCTTATGATGCTTTAGCACCAAATATTTCGGCTATCACGCTAGAAATGCATTATTCTAAACATTATTTGACCTACACTAACAACTTGAATCTGGCTGTAGCCGGAACTTTATTAGAAAACCTTACGATTGAGGAAGTATTAGCAAAGCTAGATTTGAATGATATCAATACAAGAAACAATGCTGGTGGTTATTACAATCATACTTTATACTGGCAAATTATGGCTCCTAAAGCCGGTGGAAAGCCCACAGATATTTTAGCCGAAGCGATTACAAACGATTTTGGTTCATTTGAAAATTTTGTGACTTTATTCAAAGATGAAGCTACAAAACAATTTGGTTCGGGTTGGGTATGGCTTGTGGTTGATAGAACTGGTAAACTCCAAGTGACAAGTACTCAAAACCAAGACAATCCTTTGATGAAAAATGCACTTATCCCAGGAACACCAATATTAGCTTTAGATGTTTGGGAACACGCTTATTATTTCGATTATCAATACAAAAGAAAAAATTATATCGATGCTTTTTTTAATGTAATCAATTGGAAAAAAGTAACTGAAAATTATGATGCAGCTATAAAAAAATAATATTCTAAAATTTAATTATAAAAAAATGCTGATATGTTTATATCAGCATTTTTTGTTTTTAAAAACATTCTCGGCATTTTAAAATCTTAATAAAACTAACTATGATTTGGCTATTTTATTTTCTATAATTGATAAATAAACGATTCTGATGGAGCAATTGTAATATGGGCTTTTCCTTCCCCATTTAAAACCTGTAACTGAACGGAACTCTTATTATACAACTGATCCGTTACTGTATAATTTCCGTCTTTCAAATTCCATTTTTGAATAATATCCGAAGGAATTTTTAATTCGAAATTGCTAGTGGTAAGCCACGAGAAATTAGTCACTACTATTAATTTTTGAGTATCTGACCAACGAGTGAAAGCATAAATCCCTGAATCATACCCTTTAGTTTCATGACGATTAACCGATTGAATTTCTTGGTATTTACCCATCAAGGCCGAACTTTTAAGAGAAAAATTTAGCAATCTTTTGTAAAAATCACGCAAGTCTTTTTCGCTTTTCGTCGATTGACCCCCGTCAAATTTCCCTCCGTTCATCCAGCGCTGGTGACTAGGAACCCCTATATAATCAAAAATTGAAGTTCTGGAATGCGTACCAAAACCTCCGTTTTCATTTCCTGCCTCTCCTACTTCCTGACCAAAATAAATCATAGTTGGCGAAGTGCTTATTGTGGTTGAAACTACCATTAAAGGTTTTCCTTTTTCTGGCGTTCCTGCAAATTCTGGACTTGCTAAACGTTGTTCATCATGATTATCCAGAAAATGCAACATATGATGCTCAATATCAGCCATACCGTTTTGTATGTCCGATAATCCATCTGGCAATGACTTGCCTCGAATTACATCTTTTAATTTATCATAGATTTCTACCTTATCGTATAAATAATCCATTTTACCCAAACGAATATAATTTCTATACTCATTCGGATTATAGACTTCCGCCAATAAAAAAGCATCTGGATTTTTAACTTTAATAGCTGAATTCATATAACTCCAGAACTCATAAGGCACCATTTCGGCCATATCGTATCGAAAGCCATCAACCCCCTTGGCAGTCCAAAACAATGCAATATCTCTGAATTTTTTCCAAGAATCCGGAACATCCTTTCCTTTCCAAAAATCAAAATGCTCTTTGTATGATTTTGCATCAAAACCAGCAGGAAGTTCTGGAAAATCTTTCGAACCATCAGGACGAATTCCGTAATTCACTTTTACCGTTTCATACCAATCATTACGATCTGGTTTTGCCAAACGAGAGCCGTTACCAGTCCATTTTGCAGGATATTCTTCAAATTTCCCATCGACAAGCGGATTTTTTTCTCCGTTTAATGGTTTATCAGTATCAGGTACTTCAAAGCGGGCATTTGGAATATAATAAAAGTTATTATCTCTTTTGTATTCGACAGTTACGTCATCATTGGCACCAAAATCTTTAACTCCTTTAGGATTATTCTTCCCTTCGTATTTACGAGCAATATGATTGGGAACAATATCTATAATCACTTTTAATCCCGCTTTTTGGGTTCTAGCAATCAAAGCCTCAAATTCTTGTAATCGATTGGCTGGATTCACTGCCAAATCAGGATTCACATTGTAATAATCTTTTACGGCATAAGGAGAACCTGCTCTGCCTTTGACTACATCTGGATCATCGTTAGAAATTCCGATTGCTGTATAGTCCCGTATCAAAGCATGATGTGGGACACCTGTGTACCAAATATGAGTAACCCCTAAATCCTTTATCTCCCGTAATGCGGCATCGGTAAAATCATCAAACTTTCCAACCCCATTTTCCTCAAGAGTTCCCCAAGGTTTATTATTGGTGTTTTTATTTCCGAATAACCGTGTAAAAACCTGATATACAACTTCTTTTTTGTTTGAGACAATCTCTTTCTGTGCTGCGTTCATTTTTAAATCTTTCGTTTTACAAGCCGTCGCCAAAAGCACCACGCTCATTCCTGCAACAATAGTTATTTTTTTTATCATACAAAATTATTTATGCTGATTTTTGTCTTTTTTTGTGATTTATAAATCAATTTTTAAATTTAATATTTTTTAGAATAAAGATGCCGCTATCATTTGAAATTAAAATGAATTCCTTTTTAATAAAGCACACTACCTCGAAAGAGTATCATTATTTGTTGATAACTTTAAAAGTAAACACCAGTGGTTTTCGGCGTCATATCATGTAAGTATAAATAAATCCTAATATGGATTAGGATTGTCTCCTTTTTCATAAATTTGACAAAAAATAAATCCCTTGAAGAAAACGCTATTTTTCATTCGTTGTTGTTTACTCTTACTTTGTACTAATTTGGTTTTGGCGCAAGCTCCCAAAAAAATTATTGTCGAACATTCCGATTTCGCAGATGTAAATCAAGTTGAAATGCCGGATGCTTTTTTACTTACCGGAAATGTACGTGTAAATCATGACGGAGTAGTTTTGACCTGTAATAAAGCCTACTATTTTCAAAAGGAAAATTACATTAAGGCATTTGGAAATGTTCAATTAGTTCAAGGAGACACTTTATTTTTAAACAGTAAATATGCTGAATATAACGGAAATGTAAAAAAAGCATTGGCTACTGGAAATGCAGTGATGAGTTCCCCGGATGCGACATTGGCTACAGACACCATCAATTTTGACAGAAACACACAGGAGGTATTTTATAATTCACCCGGAACAATCGTAAATAAGGATAATACTTTAAAAAGCAAATCAGGAAGGTATTATGTAGCTCAAAAAAAATTCCAATTTATTACGGCAGTTACTATTACGAATCCAACGTATGTAATAAAAACAAATCATTTGGATTATTTCAGTAATTCAGGACATTCCTATCTTTTAGGGCCTTCGACAGTTACCAGTAAAGCCAATTATATTTATACCGAAAAAGGATTTTATGACACCAAAAAAAATCTGGCGCATTTTCTTAATAAATCGTATATTAGATACGATGATCGGGTTATAAAAGGAGACAGCTTGTACTATGACAGGAACAGGGAATTTGCATCGGCAACTCGGAATGTAAAAATAACGGATTCCATCAATCGCGGAATTGTTAAAGGAAATTACGCCGAAATATATAAAAATCAGGATTCTATGTTTGTCACCAAAAGAGCTGTGGCGGTAAACTTTGTCGAAAATGACTCGGTTTACATTCATGGAAAAAAACTAATGGTTACCGGTAAAGAAGGAAACCGAATTATTCGGGCTTTCAACAATGTTCGCTTTTATAAAACGGATATGAGTGGCAAATGTGATTCGATACATTCGAGCTCCAAAACAGCCTTGACAAAACTGATAGGAAATCCAATACTTTGGAATGGTGAAAACCAGATTACAGGTGATATCATGCATCTTATTGGAAATAACAACACCAAAGCGCTTGATTCGCTTAAAGTCCTGAATAATACTTTTCTAGTCTCGAAAGATACGCTGGGAACGGGCTATAATCAGGTAAAAGGACAAAATCTCTTTGGGAAATTTGAAGAAGGAAATTTGCATGATGTAGACATCATAAAAAACACGGAAGTGATTTATTATATGCGGAACGACGCCAAAGAACTCATTGGAATCAACAAAAATGTGAGTAGTAAAATCAATATTATTTTTGACAAAAAAACAATAGAAACCATCACCTTTTTTAAGCAAGTAGATGGCGATATTTTTCCCGAAAAAGATTTGCCTGAAAACGCACGAAAACTTCGGGGTTTGGTCTGGCGTGGTGACGAAAGAATAAAATCCAAAGACGATATTTTTCCTCCGGAAGAAAATGAAGACAACGATAAAATAGCCAAAGCAACTAAAGCCGAAGAAGCAAAGAAAGATGTTCCAATAAAAATCCGAAAGGAAACATTGAACTATGATAAGAAAAAGGGTAAAAAATAGTAGTCATTCGCAGTTATTCAGATTCCAGATAACAGGTTTCAGGTAACAATTCACAAAACGAATAAACAATTAAACGATTAAACAAATAACCGTGAATAACGATTTCCTAAAATATCAAGCACAGACATCCCCGTATCCATTGGGTATGGAAGTATCACATGCAGTAGGTTCGTATATTTACGATTCCAATAATAAAAAATACTTGGATTTTGTGGCGGGAGTTTCCGCTTGCGCATTAGGGCATCAGCATCCTAGAGTCAATCAAGCCATCAAAGATCAGTTAGACAAATATTCACACGTCATGGTCTATGGCGAATATTCCCAAAGTCCCGCAGTTCAGTATTGCAAACTATTAGCCTCACTCCTGCCAGCGCCTTTAGACAAAACCTATTTGGTCAATTCAGGAACAGAAGCTATTGAAGGTGCCTTAAAACTCGCCAGACGAACCACGGGAAGAAGCCAATTAATTTCGTGTCACAACGCCTATCATGGAAATACTATGGGTTCCATGAGTGTAATGGGATTTGAAGAGCGCAAAAGAATTTTTCGCCCATTGATTCCTGATGTTGATTTTATCACGTTCAACAACGAAGAAGATTTACAAAAAATAACGACCAAAACCGCAGGAATAATTCTGGAAACCATTCAAGGTGGCGCCGGTTTTATTCAGCCACACAATGATTTTCTTAAAAAAGTGCGCAAACGCTGCACTGAAGTGGGTGCGATTATGATTCTCGACGAAATCCAACCGGGTTTTGGGAGAACAGGAAAACTATTTGGATTCCAAAATTACGATGTCGTTCCAGATATTGTGGTAATGGGAAAAGGAATGGGCGGCGGCATGCCTGTAGGTGCTTTTACCGCTTCATCTGCCATGATGGATTTGTTGAGCGATAATCCTAAACTGGGACATATCACGACTTTTGGAGGTCACCCTGTCATTGCGTCAGCTTGTTTGGCGACTTTGCAGGAAATTACTGAGACCAATCTCATGCCCGAAGCAATGGAGAAAGAAAAGCTATTCAGAACACTTTTGGTACATCCTTTGATAGTAGAAATAAGAGGAAAAGGATTAATGCTGGCCGCAATGACAGAAAGTGCCGATATAACAAACGAAGTGATTCTCAAATGTCAAGACAAAGGACTCATTTTATTTTGGTTATTATTTGAAGGATGTGCCATCAGAATAACACCTCCGCTAACCATTTCTGAAGAAGAAATACGAGAAGGTTGTAGCATCATGCTTGAAGTAATGGATGAAATTTTGAACAAGAATTAATTATTTTAAAATATCGCAATTGGGAGCTATTTCCCGCTATCCGTTGCAATATTTTACTTTTTTAAAGAAAAAAAGTAAAAGGATTTCTACTCTTATCGGGGCTATGGCATCAGTTTAAACCAAAGCTTTTTTTGTTAATTAAATTGTTCACAACAATTCTAACTTTCCCTCACAGTACACGCACGATTCCCTAAATTTATTTAGGCCAAATTAAAAACACACAGTATGCAATTAAGCAACGAAGAAGAAGACTATAACTTATCATTGTCTAAATTTGAGTCCATGTTGAAAACCAACAAAGTTCTCTTTTTTGACTCCGAAGAATTTGAAGAAATTATTCTTCATTATCTCGATATGGGTAAGGCCGCTTTGGCAAAAAAAGCACTCAAACTGGCATTGGAACAACATCCAAAATCTACCGGACTAAAACTAGTCCAAGTGGAAATGCTTGTGTATGATGATAAACTCGAATTAGCCGAAAAGCTATTGAATGAGTTGTACGCCATTGAACCAACCAATGAAGAAATTTACATTCAAAAAGCCAACATCTGTTCTAAAAGAGACCAGCATGAGAAGGCCGTAGAAATGTTGAAAATAGCATTACAATACACTGATGATTACGCCGATGTTTATAATTTAATAGGCATGGAATATCTTTTTATGGATAATCTTGAAATGGCCAAAGAAAGCTTTATCAAGTGTCTGGAAGAAGATCTGGAAGACCAATCCGCATTATACAACGTTGTGTATTGTTTTGAATTTTTAGATCAGAATCAAGAGGCTATTGCCTATTTGAATAAATACATTGACCAAAATCCATATAGCGAAATCGCCTGGCATCAACTAGGTCGTTTGCATTACGGTGTAAAAGAATATGAAAATGCGATTCGCGCCTTTGATTATGCTACTTTAATCGATGATGAATTCCTTGGTGCTTTCATGGAGAAAGCCAAAGCTTACGAACGTTTAAAAAAATACGCCGAAGCCATCGAAAGTTACAGCAGAACCATCGAATTAGATGATGCGACATCCTATGCATTACTTCGAATGGGTAAATGTTATGAAAAATTAGGAAACAAAGTTTTAGCATTAAAATATTTCAATCAAACCGTTCATGAAGACCCCCTTTTAGATAAAGGATGGATTGCCATAACTGACTTTTACGTACGTCAAAAAAATTACCAAAAAGCGTTGTTTTTTGTCAACAAAGCTTTAGCAATTGACAACCAAAATCGTTTGTATTGGAAACGCTTTGCAACCATCAACAAACAAATGAACTTCTTTGAAGAAGCCGAACTTGGCTATAGAAAAGCGGTAGAATTTGGTGATTACGGGTTAGACACTTGGTTATTTTGGGTAGATATTCTTCAGTTTTTAGGCGAATTCGAAAGTGCTATTCAAACTTTATTACAAGCCTCTGAATATTTTCCGGAAGAGAATGAAGTAGAATACCGTTTGGCTGGATTGTATTTTATGATTGGACAAAACACTAAAGCAAAATTCCATTTAAGTAATGCTTTGCGATTGAATTTTGACAACTATATTCTTTTAGAAGATTTATTCCCTGTTGTTTGGACAAAGAAAATGGTACAAAATTACATAGCAAAATATAAAAAATAATGGTTGACATAGTTAGAAAACGCTTTGGTTTATTAGGACGCAACATTAATTATTCTTTTTCAAAAGGATATTTTACAGATAAATTCAATAACGAAAACTTCACAGGTTGTACCTATGAGAATTTTGATATTCCTGAAATATCCTCTTTTCCTGAGGTAATTAAAAACACTTCGGATTTAAAAGGATTGAATGTTACCATTCCGTACAAGGAAACAGTAATCCCATTTCTCGATAAATTATCTAAAAACGCAGCACAAATTGGCGCTGTTAATACGATTAAAATTACTAAAAAAGGAAAATTGAAAGGATACAATACGGACTATTATGGTTTCAAAAAATCATTACAACCCTTATTGCAGCCACACCACAAAAAAGCCTTGATTTTAGGAACAGGAGGCGCTTCTAAAGGGGTTGCTTTTGCGTTAGATGAACTGGATATTCCATACACATTTGTTTCCAGGGAAGCCAAAGAAAATGCTATCGATTATGACCGAATCAATGCGACGACATTTGATAATTACCAAATCATAATAAATTCTACTCCGGTAGGAACGAGCCCTAATGTGGATGCATTTCCATTAATCCCGTATGAATTTTTCACGGATAAGCATATTGCTTATGATTTGATTTACAATCCAGCCGAAACTCAATTTCTTAAAAAAGCCAAACAACAAGGTGCCCAAATAAAAAACGGACTGGATATGCTTATTTTTCAAGCGGAGAAAGCCTGGAAGATTTGGAATAAATAATAGAAAAACCTCATTTTTCGTACACGCACTTATGTAAGTAAAAAAGCCATTTGAAAAGAGTGGCTTTTTGTTTAAAACATTGAACTGCAGTAAATAAAAAAATCCTGATTAATTCCCAAAACCCTAGCCCTGATAACAGCGGCATCCTTTTTTATCAGCTTTTTCGGCGGATAAAAAAGATACAGCGAATAGCAGGAAATTGCTTCAAAAAAAAGAAAATTTTAACATAAAACGACTCTAAATAAAGGATTTATTTTGTAATTTCATGCTCCTTCACTATCTTTCGTGTTCGATACAAAAAATAAAAACCTTATACATTGAAAAAATGTTAGAAGAAAAGAATGATAACCTGCTGGAAGCAGATGGAAGTTTAGAAAATAATTCACTTGAATTAAATCAATCAGATACTATTATGGAAACTGAAACAATTGACGAAAATAACGATAGCGTAGCTGTTCATTCTATTGACGAAAATGTTGTAACCCTAACAGGGGAAGAGTTGACACATGATGAACCTACTATAGAAACTGAAAACCAATCGGTATTAAACGCAATTACGGAAGCTAATGCTGAAGAAAGCGAAGATGACACGTTGAAGGAGCGTCACGATATTCCGATGCAGGATTATGATACATTGTCTCTTGAGGCATTGGTTGAAGAACTTAAAAGTTTAGTTACCAGTGAGAAAGTGATGTCAGCAAAGGATCATATCGAAGAGATAAAAAAAGCATTCTTAGCAAAATACAATCATCTTCTTGAAGAGAAAAAAGAGGAATTTCTCGCTGAAAATCAAGATCTAAATGAAGAATTTCAATATCATTCTCCGTTAAAAACCCAATTTGACAAATATTATTCTCTTTTTAGAGATACTAAAAATACACATTTCAAGAGTTTACAAACGAATTTAAAAACCAATTTGGAAAATCGTTTGGCTATTGTTGAGGAATTAAAAGAGTTAATCAATCCACAGGAAAACATCAAAGACACCTTAAAACATTTTAATGATTTAAGAGAACGATGGAAAAATGCGGGACCAATTCCGAAAGATAAATACAATCACGTTTGGAATAATTTCCATTTTCATGTGGAAAATTTCTATGATTATTTGCATCTTGACCGAGAAGCTAGAGACTTGGATTTCAAACATAATCTAGAACAAAAACAAAAAATTGTAGCGCGCGTTGAAGAATTGGTAAAAGAAGCCGATGTTAATAAAGCGTTCCGAGAATTACAAGATTTACATAGAATCTGGAAAGAAGATATTGGACCTGTTTCTAGAGAACATCGTGATGAAATCTGGAACAAGTTTAGTGATTTGACTAAGCAAATGCATGATAAACGTGAAGTTTTGTTTGAAAATCAAAGAGGAACAGAACTTGAAAATTTAGAAAAGAAAAAAGAAATTATCGCCAAAATTGAAGTTTTAGCGACCGAAAAAGTAAATGCTCATTCGCAATGGCTGACTCAAATAGAAAAAATAGAAGCCTTAAGAACTGCTTTCTTTTCAGCCGGAAAAGTCCCATCGGATGTAAATGAAGAAACTTGGGCAAGTTTTAAAACTGCCGTTAGAAATTTTAATTCTTTCAAAAATTCATTTTATAAAGACATTAAGAAAGATCAAAACGATAATTTAAGCAAAAAAACAGTTCTTGTTGCTAAAGCCAAAGAACTACAGGAAAGCACTGATTTCGCTGCGACTACACCTATCATGAAGCAAATTCAGGATGAGTGGAAACAAATAGGACATGTCCCTAGAAAATATTCCGATAAAATTTGGAAAGAGTTCAAAGATGCTTGTAATCATTATTTTGACAAATTAAAAGAGCAAAAGAATGAGGAAAATGGCGAAGAAGTAGAAGCTTTTGATAATAAAAAAGCTTATTTAGAAACGTTGAGAGAATTCCAATTGACCGGCGATCATAAAACGGATTTAGATTCCATAAAATTACATATTGAAACTTGGAAAAACTTTGGAAAAGTTCCTTTTCCAAGAAGACATATCGAAGGAAAATTCAATAAAATTTTAGATGCCCTTTTTGAAAAATTAAGTTTGAGTAAAAAGGACACTGATATGATTCGTTTTGCCAATAGAATGGACAACTTATCAGAAAGCAACGATATTCGCAAATTGGATAACGAAAAGATATTCCTGATGCGTAAAATTGAGGAAGTGCAGAATGAAATTTTCCAACTAGAGAATAACATTCAGTTTTTCACCAACACAAGAAATGCAAAAAAAGAAAATTCCATTGTATTAGAAGTTCGTAAAAACATAGCTATTCACAAAGAAAGTCTTGATGTTTGGAAAGAAAAACTAAAACAATTGAGAAATTTGAAAATAGAATAATTTTCAGCAATTTTTAAAATTACAAACCTCGTTCTTAAATAGTACGAGGTTTTTTTATGCAAAAGAGGTTCCGAATTTAAAAATTTAACTTTCATTTATCAGAAAAAACTACCTACAGTCGGCTGTTAATTTTAAATTTGCCAAATGAATTGGATTCGGAAAACAGTTATTTTTATTGGACTTTCAATAGTTTTATTATTTGCTTTTAATGCAAACCAATCACCTATTGAAAAAATTAAAATAGAAAAAACCAGTTCTTCCTTTTCTCCTGACTCGATTCATTCTTCGGTTTTTATTCAAACCCATGCAAACAATATAGTTGGATTCCATTATAAAACCATCGATTATACAATTGCAAAATATCTTGAAAATTTTCTAGTTGCAATCCCGGATTTTAAAGTCCTAAAAATCTTTTCTCGTCATGCGAAACAAGACATCAATCGATGTGAAATGGTTTCGCTCCTACTCTTTCCTTTCCATTATTTTTGGTGATTTAAAGCGCTGATTCCGTAATTAGAGATACACTTATCTTTCTTTTTTGAATGGATTCCATTTGGTTTTCAATCGAATTTATCATGCTTTACAAATAACTCAAAAAAATAAAAAAATGGATACATCCGTAACTATAATAGGCCTTATAATAACAATCTTAATAGGCATTCCACTATTCTTTGTATTTCGCTCTAATGTCATTAACAAAAATAAAATCAAGGAGATAAAGAAGAAATACAGTCGTAATAATCATTCAAATTTTGAATTGACTGAAACACAAAACAAAAAAGTATTGGCGTTAGACGAAAAAAACAAAGGCTTCCTTTTAATGGATTTTAACGCTCCAGAAGAAGTAGTCACTTTTGTTAATTTAAATGATATTGCGTCTTGCAAACTGGTTGCTACAACGGAAAACAATTCTGCTAAAATCATAAAAATCGAATTTGAATTTGGATACAAAGAAGCCCATAAAAAAGAATTAGTTCAATTCTACACTATTGAAAACGAAATAATAGATCAGGTTTGTTTGTACGAAGACCATGTAATGGCACAAAAATGGACAAAAATTATTACCGATTGTATTTCCTAAATTTACTCATTATTCACTGAAAGAGATTGTTTTAAAAAGACAGTCTCTTTTTTTTTATGCTTGTTTTTTAATATGATAATTATCATTTTAAATATTTAGGAGTAATGCTACTTTTGAATACTGATAAATGATTTGCCATGAAAAACTCCTTAATTCAAAAATACAATGTTCCAGGCCCCAGATATACCAGTTACCCAACAGTTCCTTATTGGGATGAAACTGATTTTTCGTATGAAATTTGGACCGAAACTTTAAAAAAATCATTTACAGCAAGTAATAATTCCGAAGGAATCAGTTTGTATATCCATTTGCCTTTTTGCGAAAGCTTATGTACTTTTTGTGGCTGTAACAAGCGTATTACAAAAAATCATGCTGTTGAAAATCCATATATAGATGCTGTTTTGAAAGAATGGACTTTATATTGTAAAATGCTCGGAGCAAAACCAACCATCAAAGAAATTCATTTAGGCGGTGGAACTCCCACATTTTTCTCGCCTAAAAATTTGGAAGATTTAATAAATGGCATTTTTAGTCATGCTAATAAAGCCAAAGACTATGAATTTAGTTTTGAAGGCCATCCAAACAATACCTCACATGAGCATTTACAAAAACTATACGATTTAGGTTTTAGAAGAGTGAGTTTTGGCGTTCAGGATTATTCTGAAAAAGTTCAAAAAGCAATTCACAGAGAACAGCCTTTTCACAATGTGGCAAAAGTTACGTTCTGGGCCAGAGAAATTGGATATACTTCGATTGGTCATGATATCATTTTTGGTTTGCCGTTTCAGGAAATTGAAGATATAATCGATACTATTGAGAAAACAAAATCATTGCAGCCCGATCGATTGGCGTTTTATAGTTACGCGCACGTACCTTGGATTAAAGGGAACGGGCAACGCGGATTTAATGACGAAGACATTCCAAAAGATGATAAAAAGCGAATGCTGTATGAAACGGGCAAAAAATTATTGCATGAAAATGGATACCATGAAATAGGAATGGATCATTTTGCTTTAAAAACGGACAGTTTATTTGAAGCTTTTCAAAATGGGAAACTGCATCGAAATTTCATGGGATACAGCTCCTCAAAAACAAAATTGATGATCGGATTGGGTGTTTCTTCCATCAGTGACAGTTGGTTTAGTTTTGCTCAAAATGTAAAAAATTTGGAAGATTATTATCAAATCCTAGAATGGAATAAATTACCTCTTTTCAGAGGCCATTTATTGACTGATGAAGACCTCATCATCAGGAAACATATTCTAAATTTAATGTGCCAATTTGAAACTTTCTGGGAAAATAACGCTGGTTATTTTAATGAAATTCCTGAAGTTTTAATTCAGTTAAAAGAAATGGAACAAGATGGATTAGTAATTATAAATGACAATACTATTCAGGTTACAGAAAAAGGCAAACCTTATGTTCGTAATATCTGTATGGCATTTGATTTGCGTTTAAAAAGAAAAGCTCCAGAAACCGAATTGTTTTCGATGACAATCTAGGGATTAGATTAACATTATTTTTTAAAATAACATTAAAAAGTTAAACACGATATTTGCGTCAAGACAGCAGGACTTTCAGCGTGCTTTTTTATGTACTATTAACCTGAGTTCGATTATTAAAGTATTAATTTTCATACCTGCAAGATTTCCAAAACCTTGTAGGTATCATTTTTTAGATTTACATACCTACAAGGTCAAAAAATGACCTTGCAGGAAAACAAGTTAACCGCAAATTAATGATATACAATTTATTAGTGGCAAAATAATAATCGAATTCAGGTTATTATTTAAAAATTAATGACAATTAGGGTTCGCCTGTACAAACAAACTCATATTGGATGGCGAAATATAAGGAATCCCCAATCCCAATCCTCTCAAAATAAATAAAACACCAATAACTATCGCAACATAAGGAATTGCTTTTTGGATTCTGTTTCGAACAGGGATAGTCAAAAATGAATTAATATACACGACACTGCTCATCATAGGAATAGTTCCTAATCCGAATAATATCATGTACAAAACTCCCAGGCCTTCGTTCTGCATGGCAATGGCGCCAAATAAAGCAACGTAGACCATTCCGCAAGGTAAAAACCCGTTGAGTAAACCAATAGTAAACAATGATTGGTAACTCTTGTTTTTAAACTGATTTCCTAAAATTGTTTTAATTTTAGAGATCAATTTAAAAACTGGTTTTGAAAAATTATATTTAGCAAAAATTTTCTCAGGAGTCAAAACCACAATGATGATGGCTATACCTATGAATATGGAAAGTTTCTGTTGCAAACCGGCCATGAAAAGCCCTTTTCCAAGTAGCCCAAAAACAAAACCAATCGTGGCGTACGCCGTTACTCTTCCTAAATGATATGTAATTATTTGAGTAACTTTTTTGGCCTGATTATACCTGTCCACGGGTAACATCATAGCAATAGGACCACACATTCCAATGCAGTGAAAGCTACTTATTAAACCGAAAATGAAAGCCGTGTAAAGCATTGTTTAAATCTAATTTATGTATATCGTTTCTTTGGTTAAATATGATTTTCCCTCATATTGCCATTCCATATTAATATCCCAACGACCGCCTGACAAACTTTTTTTAGGTATGAGCAAAGTAAAATCAGATAACGAAATTGGAGTTTCAAAATCTAATTTTTTGTTCGACGGCCTGTAAAGGGATACTTTTCCTTTAATATCTTTTGGAACAAACACATTAGGAAATACAATTGTGATTCCATCTGAAGTAACATTTACTAATGGTTTTTGAACCAAATTTTGCGCGTTTTGAATGCGTATCATTTCATCTCCAAAATGAGCATCATGTTTGTAATACTCTTCCACAACCAACTCGTTGTCATATTTTGAATCGGATTGCACCGTAAAAACAAAATATAAAATGAAGGTTATAAACAACCCAAAAGCAATGACGATTCCCGTTCCCCAGTTAATTTTCATATTATTTTATTTATATATTTAATCTAAAAAACGGATCTGCTAATCAAAACTTCTCGGACTTAAAAAACTGGTTGTGCTGGTTTCAATTTTTTTCAGTCCATTATAAACATCAATTTTTAATTTAGTTTTATCACTTTCCAATAAATTCTGATTGATTTCTATAAACAAAGTCCCATTGTCCATTCCTTGTTTTGGGATTTTGATATCTTGTTTTCCCACAACTTTTAAAGTTCCTTTTATGCCAACTAATTTGAAATGAATGTCATTAAAATCATTGTTGGTCTTATTGATAATTTTAAAAGTATAGATATTACTAATATTATCCCCTTTGTGTTGAAACAATTGTCCTGGCAATCTCAAAATACTGGCTTCTACATCCGTACGTAAAAACAATAATCCTATTAAAATCCCTGTCAAAATAAACAATACAGCGGAATAGCCTTTCATTCTGGGTGTGAACTTGAACTTCACTTTTTTCTCGATTTCATCTTCCGAAGCATAACGGATCAGTCCTTTTGGCAAACCCACCCTGTCCATAATGGTATCGCATTCATCAATACAAGCGGTACAATTAATACATTCCATTTGCGTCCCGTTTCGAATATCAATTCCGGTAGGACAAACGTTCACACATTGTTTACAATCAATACAATCTCCTTTTCCTGTTGCAGCTCTGTCCTCTTGTTTATTAAATTTAGCCCTGCCAACTTCTTTTTCACCGCGAACAAAATCATACGCAACATTTATTGATTTATCGTCTAATAAAACGCCCTGCAATCTTCCGTAAGGGCAAGCGATAATGCAAACCTGTTCTCTAAACCATGCAAAAATAAAATAGAAAACTCCTGTAAAAATCAATAAAGAAACCAAAGTACTTACATGGTTTTCCGGTCCTTCCTCAATCATTAAAAATAACTTGTCGCTGCTGATCAGATAGGCCAGAAAGACATTGGCAATAAAAAAAGAAATAATTAAAAATATCGACCACTTAATTCCTTTTTTCCTGATTTTTTCCGCATTCCATTCTTGTTTTTCCAAGCGAATTTGGGCACCACGATCGCCTTCAATCCAATATTCAATTCTTCGGAAAACCATTTCTAAAAAGATAGTCTGCGGACAAATCCATCCGCAAAATATACGTCCAAAAATTACCGTAAAAAGGATGACGAAAACGATGCCAACAATCATAAAAAGAACGAAAAGATAAATATCCTGAGGCCAAAATGGAAATCCGAAAATATTAAATCTCCTTTCCAATATATTGAACATCATGAACTGATTGCCATTAATCTTTATAAAAGGATTCGCGACAAGTACAGTCAACAAAAAGTAACTGACCCACTTTCTATATTCATAAAATTTACCTGAGGGTTTTTTAGGGAAAATAAATTTTCGGTTCCCTTCTTCATCAATCGTTCCGATGGTATCTCTAAAAGCTTCGTCTGGTAATTTTGACATTTTTTTATTTTTAAATATTTAATCTAAAAACTACGTCAAAGTTTTAGCCTTTGACATAGTTAACAGACTACCTATTATTTTTTAACTTCAGTGCTTAATGCAACCGTTTTAGGTGCATTCTCATCTACCCAAACTTCGCCATCGGGTGCTTTTGGATCTTTAGGATTGCTCCCTTGCAAAGACAATATATAACTTGCAACATGCTGAATCTCTTTTGGTTTTAATGTACCTTTCCAGGCAATCATTCCTTTTCCATCACGGCCTCCATTTGTAATGGTGTGGAATAGATTTTTAATTCCACCGCCCAAAATCCAATTTGCATCAGTTAAATTAGGTCCTATCTGTCCTCCGGCATCCGCTCTGTGACAAGCTGCGCAATTCGTTGTGAAAATTTCTTTTCCAGCCGCTAAATCAGCGGGTTCCGTCAATAAAACAACTGTTTTTTCATCCATTAAATCCGGAGCAGTTTTCATATATTCGGCAATATCAATTTTGGCTTGAGCAACCTCTTTTTTAAGTTCCATTTCTTGATTGTCTGCTCCTAATAATTCAAATCGAACCATATAAATTAAGGCAAAAGCAATACAGGCATAAAATGAATATACCCACCAAGGCGGTAAATTATTGTCTAATTCCTTGATTCCATCATAATCATGCTCTAACAATAATTCGCCTTCATTTTCTAATGGTACTGTATTTGTTAAACTTTTCATCAGATTTTTAAACCATTCTTTTTCTTTTAGACCCAAAGAATTAACTTCCTCTAATTTTAGTTTTTGTTCCTCTGATAACAATTGATAGGTAATATTATCAACGGCGCTCATTGTAATTTCTATTGCTATCAAAAGGAAAAGAAACACAAACAAAAAGACGGAAACCATTGGGAATTTTATAAATGCCGGTTTATCTCCGGAGTCAATAAAATATTCCATTGCCCCAAATACAGCAAAGAAAATAACTGGGACTCTAACATATGCTGGAATTAATTTTTTCATTTTCTAAATTTTAAAAAATTATACTATTTAATTGTCGTTCAAAGGAATTTGGCTCAATTCATTAATCTTCTCTTTTTTATATGAGAAAACCCACATACCAAGTCCTACAAAAAAGAAGAAGAAAATTAATAACGATACGATTGGATATATCGCAACTCCGTCGATAGTTTCCATATTGTGTTTTATTTGTTCGAACATGACTTTTATTTTTTAGCTAAATCTTTTACTTTAATATCGGTTCCAAGTCTTTGCATATAAGCAATCAAGGCAACGATTTCCCTTTCGTTCATTGGAACAAATTTTTCTCCTCTGGCTGCTGCTTTTTTCTTGCTTTCATTATAACTTTTGACAAAGTCAGGGTCGTTTTTCAAGTTTTCTTCAATTGCAATAGCTTGTTTTCTTAAATCATCCAAACCACTTGCAACCTGAGCTTTTGTATAAGGTACGCCCAATGTAACCATGGCTTCCATTTTCTTTTTGGTTAAAGAAATATCCATTGGTTTATTATCAAAAAGCCATTTATAACCCGGCATAATTGATCCGGCAGATATACTTTGAGGACTCCAAAAATGGTTAAAATGCCAATTGTCATTGTATTTTGCTCCCACTCTTAATAAATCCGGGCCTGTACGTTTTGAACCCCAAAGGAATGGATGGTCATACACGTATTCTCCTGCTTTAGATTGTGGTCCATAACGTTCCACTTCACTACGGAACGGACGGACAGACTGCGAATGACAACCCACGCAACCTTCACGAATGTATAAATCGCGTCCTTCGAGTTCTAATGGAGAATATGGTTTTACGCTTGCAATTGTTGGAATATTGGATTTAACCATAATCGTTGGTACAATTTGAATCACACCACCAATTAAAATTGCTATTGTAGCTAAAATTGTCAATTGGATAGGTTTTCTTTCTAACCAAGGGTGAAATTTCTCTCCTTTTACTCTTCCTGCACTAATTTTCAATAATTCAGGAGCTTCGGCTAATTCATCTTCAATTTTAGAACCTGCTCTTACTGTTTGAATAATATTATAAACTAAAACAAACATTCCAGTTAAGTAAAGAGTTCCACCAATAGCTCTCATCCAATACATTGGCATGATTTGAGTTACTGTTTCCAGGAAGTTACCATAGGTTAAAGTTCCGTCGGGGTTAAACTGTTTCCACATAGAAGCCTGTAAAAATCCGGCAACATACATGGGAATCGTATATAATATGATCCCTAAAGTCCCAATCCAAAAGTGAAAATTAGCCAATTTAAGAGAGTACAAACTACTTTTGGTCATTCTAGGAACCAACCAATAAATCATACCAAAAGCCATAAATCCATTCCAAGCCAATGCACCAACGTGAACGTGAGCAATAATCCAATCCGTGTAATGCGCAATTGCATTTACATTTTTCAAAGACAACATTGGACCTTCAAAAGTAGCCATTCCGTAACCTGTAATCGCTACAACAAAGAATTTCAAAACTGGATCTACACGTACTTTGTCCCAAACTCCTCTCAACGTTAAAAGTCCGTTTATCATTCCGCCCCAAGATGGCGCAATCAACATTATTGAAAAAGCAACGCCTAAATTTTGTGCCCAGTTAGGCAATGCTGAATACAATAAATGATGTGGTCCAGCCCAGATATACAAAAATATTAATGACCAAAAGTGAACAATCGATAATCTATAAGAATATACAGGACGATTAGCCGCTTTTGGAACAAAATAATACATCAATCCTAAGAAAGGCGTAGTCAAGAAAAACGCAACCGCATTATGACCGTACCACCATTGAACTAAAGCATCTTGAACTCCCGCATAAACAGAATAACTTTTCATAGCAGAAACCGGTAATGATAAACTATTGAAAATATGCAAAACTGCAACAGTAACGAATGTCGCCAAGTAAAACCAAATCGCAACATACAAATGACGCTCTCTACGTTTCAGGATAGTTCCAATCATATTAATTCCAAAAACAACCCAAATTAATGCTATTGCTATATCTATAGGCCATTCCAGTTCGGCATATTCTTTGGAAGAACTATAACCCATTGGTAAGGAAATGGCTGCGGCAACAATAATTAATTGCCAACCCCAAAAATTCAGATTACTCAAAAAATCACTAAACATCCTGGCTTTCAGCAATCTTTGCAAAGAGTAATAAATCCCTGCAAACATAGCATTTCCTACAAAAGCAAAAATAACGGCATTAGTATGTAAAGGTCTTAATCGACCATAACTCAACCACGAAATTCCATCGGTTATATTGGGGAAAAGAAACATAAAGGCTAAAGTAAGCCCAACTAACATTCCTACCACTCCAAAGACAATGGTTGCGTAAATGAATTTTTTTACAATTTTGTTGTCATAATAAAACTGTTGCATTTCCATAATTAAATTTGTTTTTCTTCTATTGTTTGTATTTCCTTTTGGGGTACTTTCTTAATTTCGTCGTCAAAAAGCATTCTGACCGACGGTGTGTAATCATCGTCATATTGTCCTGTTTTTACTGCAAAAATAAATGCAATAAAAAAAACAAGAGCTACGACTATACTGATGGAGATTAATAAATAAATGACACTCATACCTTAATTTGTGTTAAACAAAATTACATTGCTGTTTTCTTAAAAAGTATGACATTTATCATACTTACTCTTTTAGGCTAAAATTACCGGACTCTCATTTTTAAAGCTTACCTAATTCTATTTATTCCTCGCATAATAATTGCTCATTATCGTCACAAAACTAACAATCGTTATGGTACTCAAAGGCATTATAATGGCTGCAACCAAAGGCAATAAATTTCCGGTAATAGCAAATGATAATCCCACCACATTATACAATAATGATAATGTAAAACTCATTTTAATAGTAGTAATGGATTTCTTTGATAGTTTTAAAAAATAATTCAGTTTTTGAAATTCATTGGCATCTAAAATGGCATCACATGCCGGTGAAAAAACATTGACGTTTTCTGAAATTGAAATTCCAACGTTACTTTGTGCCAAAGCTCCAGCATCATTCAATCCGTCACCAACCATCATCACATTTTTACCTTTTTGTTGTAATTTTTTAATGAATTCTAATTTTTCTTCCGGTTTTTGATTGAAAATTAATTCAGTGCCTTTCGGCAAAAGTTTTTCCAGAGTTGACCGTTCTCCTTCATTATCACCAGACAAAACCTTAATTTGATATTTACTGCTTAAATTTTTGAAAAGCTCCCCTAACCCTTCTCTGTATTGATTATTGAAAATGAATTTTCCGTAATAAACACCGTTAATCTTTATATGAACCGAAGTTTGCTGAATGTTCTTTTCTTCTGTTTTTTCTACAAAAGCTGCTGAACCAATTTGAATTTGGTATCCAAAAATTTGAGCCTGAATTCCCTTTCCTGTAATTTCCTCAAAAGCATCAACTTTTAACTTTTTGGTTTCCTTTGTCACTTTGTTTTGTAAAATCGGAACTGGCAAATAATCATATAACATTCTGCTCAATGGATGATTTGAAGCCCGAAGTACATTTTTAATCAACAACAAATTTTCATCAGAAAGAACAGCACCCTCATAAGATATATTCGATTTTTTATTGGTTGTAATTGTTCCCGTTTTGTCAAAAACAATAGTGTCGACTTTAGCCAATTGTTCAATAACTAAAGCGTTTTTGAGATAGAATTTCTGCTTCCCTAAAATTCGTAATACATTCCCAAAAGTGAATGGTGCTGTCAATGCCAAAGCGCATGGACAGGCAACAATCAATACCGCCGTAAACACATTGAAAGCGATATTTGCGTCAATAAAAATCCAATATCCAAATCCCGCAAAAGCAATTAATAAAAGTATCGGAGTAAAATAACGAGAAATTCTGTCTGTTATCGTTTTGTGTTTTTGTTCTACATTTTTTTGGAACACATCATTACTCCACAATTGCGTCAAATAGCTTTGCGAAACCGAATGTAAGACTTCCATCTCTATCACTTTACCTATTTGTTTTCCGCCTGCAAATACTTTATCGCCTGATTGTTTGGTAATAGGAATCGCTTCTCCAGTTACAAAACTATAATCTATTTCAGCTTTCTCTGAGATTAAAATACCGTCAACAGGGATGAGTTCTTGGTTTCTAATGAGTAATCGGTCTCCTTTTTCAATTTCGTAAACAGCGACACTTTCTTCCGAAGCATCTGTATTAATTTTGGTAACTGCTATTGGAAAATAAGATTTAAAATCCCTTTCGAAACTCAAAAAACTATAGGTTTTGATTTGGAACATTTTACCCAAAAGCATAAAGAAAATCAATCCTGTTAAACTGTCAAAAAAACCAGAACCGTAATCCATTAAGATATCGAATGTGCTTCGCACAAACATGACAATAATTCCCAAAGCAATGGGAATATCGATATTGAGCATTTTAGATTTGATACTTTTGTAAGCCGAAACATAATAACCACTAGCCGAATAGAAGAAACTTGGCAATGACAAAGCAAAAATCGCACCTCTGAAAAAATCACGGTATTGGTCTAACCAAAATTCCTTAACCTCAAAATATTCGGGAAATGAAAGCAGCATGATATTCCCAAAACAAAAGAATGCAACACCTAATTTATAGGTTAAACTTCTATCGATATTGCTTGTACCAGTTTCATAATTTTCGAGACTGATATAGGGTTCATAACCAATGGAACCCAATAAATAAACAATCGTTTTTATTGAGACTTCTTCTGGATTGAAAGTGATGCGAACGCTCTTTTCAGGAAAATTAACCTGAGAAGTACTTATTCCTTTTTGAAGACGCTGTAGATTTTCCAGAATCCAAATACACGAACTGCAATGAATATGAGGAATATTAAGTGAAATAATAGCGGTTGAATTTTCTTGGAATTCCAAAAGTTTTGAAACGATATTTTCATTATCTAAAAAATCATATTTACCATTAATGTCTTGCGGGGTTGCTCCAGGGGATTTTTCAAAATCATAATAACAAGTCAAATCATTGAGGCTAAAAATTTCGTACACGGTTTTACAACCATTGCAACAAAATTTTTTGGCATCAAAAATAATTTCATCTTCTTTTATAACATCTAACCCACAATGGAAACAGTTTTGTGTGTCCATAACTTTGCTCATTTTACCTTGAACAAAGGTGACAAATTGAATACGTTAAAAATATGACATTTATCATATTAAAGAGTTAGTTTTGTAATACCAATAAAAGAACAAACAAGATGAGCAAATGCGAACAATGTATCGTTAGAGAATTTAGCTCTTTGAAAGCACTTACTAAAGACGAATTACTAAAACTTTCTGACTGCAAAACATCTCACACTATTAAAAAAGGTGAAGTGATTTTTGAAGAAGGAGAAAACGTCAATGGTATCTATTGCGTTAAGGATGGTATTTGCAAGCTCACAAAACTGAGTCCAAACGGTAAAGACCACATTGTTAAGCTAGTTACAAAAGGAGAGTTATTAGGGCAACGTTCCATGATCAGTGACGAGCCTGTAAATCTAAGTGCAGTAGCTCTTGAAGACATGGAGGTTTGTTTTATTCCAAAGTCGGAAGTGATGGGATACTTTGACAAAAACAATCAGTTTTCGATGAATGTGATGAAAACTATTTGCGGTGATCTAAAAGAAGCCGATGATCATATGGTCAATTTGGCACAAAAAACAGTCAAAGAAAGATTAGCAGAAACACTACTTTATTTACACGATACTTTCGGAAAAAATGAAGACAACTCCTTAAAAGTCCAACTTTCAAGAGACGAATTAGCCAGTATGATTGGTACTGCCACCGAAAGCTGTATTCGATTACTATCAGATTTTAATAAACTAGGATTGATTGAATTGACTGGTAAAAAGATTATTTTAAAAGAAATGAATGCCCTAAAAAAATTAGCAGAGTAGGTTCTCTAACACGTTTACTATAAATTCTTTAGAAAATAAATAAACCTTACTCCAACCCTCCTCCTCCAAAGATCGAAAATATAAAAACTAAAACTATTATCTCTTTTACTGAATACTGAGACTGACTACTGCTTAAAGTTTCTTCGCTTCTTCCCAAAAAACATCCATTTCAGCCAAAGTCATATCCATCAATGGTTTTCCTAATTCTCCCGCTTTACTTTCTAAATATTGAAAGCGCTTAATAAATTTTTTATTGGTTCGTTCCAAAGCATCTTCGGGATTTATATTAAGAAATCGGGCATAATTGATCATCGAAAATAAAACATCTCCAAATTCAGCTTCAATTTTATCTTGATCTCCAGCTTCAACTTCAACTTGCAATTCTTCCAATTCCTCTTGAACTTTGTCCCAAACCTGATGGGATTCTTCCCAATCAAACCCTACTCCTTTAACTTTATCTTGAATTCGACTGGCTTTTACTAATGCAGGTAAACTTTTTGGAACACCTTCAAGAACGGACTTTTTACCTTCTTTCAGTTTTAGTTTTTCCCAGTTTTGCTTCACCTCTTCTTCATCTTTTACAATAACATCACTGTAAATATGTGGATGACGGTGAATTAACTTTTCACAAATTTCATTGCATACATCTGCCATATCAAAATCGTTGGTTTCGCTTCCTATTTTGGCATAGAAAACAATATGCAATAACAAATCCCCTAATTCTTTTTTGACTTCGTTCAAATCATTATCTAAAATAGCGTCGCCTAATTCGTAGGTCTCTTCTATAGTAAGATGCCGTAAAGTCTGCATGGTTTGCTTTTTGTCCCAAGGACATTTTTTACGCAAATCATCCATAATATCTAATAGTCTTTCGAAAGCTTGCAGTTGGTTTTGTCTTGAATTCATAAAAAATGATTTTTTGTAAAAATAAAAAATCCTGTTCAGGAAAATAGCTGAACAGGATTAAATAATATATTAAAATAGAAACTACTCTTTTGTAGCTTTTGCTTTTTTTGCCGGAGCTTTCACTTCCGCTATTGGAGTTTCTTCAGTAACAGCAACAAGTTCTTCAGCAGCTGGTGCTTCTTCTGTTGCAACCGCTACTTCATCAGTAACCAACCCTTTTGCCTGAAGCATATTATACCAATTTAAAATTTTCTTGATATCAGATGGATATACTCTTTCTTCATCATAATCAGGTAGAATTTCTTTAAAATAAGCCGTTAATTTAGCATTATCCTCTTTATGTGAAATCGCTTGTCCTTTATTTTCTTTATCTGCAATTTTTTGCATGACATCAGATAATGGTTTTTCGCCTTCATAAGTATAAACCGAAATCTCCGACAATAAGCTCACATTACTTTTTAAATTCACTGTGATTTTTTTTCCGTCCACTAACGATTCTGCAACAAACCCAGTGCGTGTTTGTACTCTCAAAATGTATAAACCCGGTTTCCCAGAAATGGATAATATTTTTTCTAAATTCATGTTTTTTTGTAAATTATTTATTAAGAATTTGACTTATTTATTTTTTCTTTTAAGACCAAGAACCATACCAAGGTAAAGCTATAAATGGAAATTTACCTTCCTTTTTTGGCGAAAAATTTCATTCGGTACTCTTGGAATGTTTTCCCTTCCAAGATATTTTTGAGTTTCTTTTGAATCAACCGTTTTTTTAATGTCGAAATTTTATCAGTAAACAAAACCCCTTCAATGTGATCGTATTCGTGTTGAATTACTCTGGCGATTAATCCTTCGAAAACTTCGGTTTTCATAACAAAATCCTCTTCGCAATACTCAATAGTTATAGTTGGATTTCTATACACATCTTCACGAACATCTGGAATACTCAGACATCCTTCATTAAAACTCCATTCTGGCCCCTCTTCTTTTATCATTTTTGCATTGATAAAAGTTTTTTTGAAACCTTTCAATTCTTTTTGTTTAGAATCTTCTAAATCTTCATCTTCACTAAAAGGAGTCGTATCGATTACAAATAAACGAACTGCTAATCCTATTTGCGGTGCAGCAAGTCCCACACCATAGGCATTATACATCGTTTCGTACATATTGGCAATTATTTCTTTCAAGTTTGGATGTTCCGGTGAAAGAACTTCCCCAACTTTTCTCAAAACAGGATCACCATATCCTATAATTGGTAAAATCATTATTGTTGTATTAAGTATTATCTACTAAAACTGAATATGCTTCCATTAATTCAGTGTGCAAAAATAGTAAAAAAATAGACAATGATTAATCCTGAATTGATAATTAGTGTTATTTTACATTTATGTCCAAAACACAGCTATTTATCCTTTGAATAATTCATACAATTCTTACCTTTGTTTGTAATCCAATTATATGATTTACAGAATCCGAAAATTTACCGACAGCACCTATTTCAATAATGCATTAAAAGTAACAATAGCAGCCGTTATACCTGTTTTGTTGTTTTCTTTTCTTGGGAATTTTGAAATGGGATTTACAATAGCACTAGGGGCCTTTTTTACCTATCCAAGCGATATTCCAAGTAGCTTAAAACATAAAATAAATGGTGTTCTGGTTACGGCTTTTCTCGTTGCTGGTCTCAATTTGTTAGTGAATACTCTGCATCCCTATTCTTGGATCTTTTATCCTTTTTTAGCCCTGTTGATTTTCTTATTATCCATGCTTTCTGTGTATGAAAAAAGAGCTACTGCAGTTTCTTTCTCGGCACTACTTGCAGTTTCATTAGCATTTGCACATTTGCATACCGGCTGGGAAATGATTGAATATTCAGGATTAATTTTGGCTGGTGGTTTGTTTTACCTCCTAATCTCGCTTATTTTTCATTATGTAAGCCCTCATCGTTATATCGAATTACAAATTGCCGAGTGTATCAAACTCACGGCAAAGTATTTAAAACTAAGAGGTGATTTATGGACAATTGACGCTGATAGAAAAGCAATTATTGAAAAACAACTGCATCTACAGGTAGAACTCAATACCATTCGGGAAAACATTAGAGAAGTGCTAATTAGTAGTCATACTACCTCCGGATCTTCTAATCAAAATCGCAAGATGCTTATTGTTTTTATTTCGTTGATAGAAATTTTAGAACTGGCCTTATCTACTTCTTTCGACCATGATAAGCTGCATCAAAAATTTGACGATCATCCAAAGGTGTTGCTAACATATCAAAGCTTAGCTTACAATCTTGCAGCAAGTTTAAAGCAAGTATATAAAAGTGTACAAAACCGAACCAAATATGTTTCTAAACATAATTTACTAGGTGATTTGAATGCCTTACAACTTGCAATAACGGAATACGAAAATGATTTAGGAAAAGGGACCGCTTCCGAAGGTGTTTTTATGCTGACAACTATGCTTCAATATGCCGAAAAACAGGTTGAAAAAATAAAAATTGTAGAACGTGCTTTTACGCTAGCTATCAATTCACTCGATTTTAAAGGAAAAGACAAAGACTTGGAAAAATTTCTAACGCCACAATATTATCCTTTAAGTACGCTGATTCAAAATCTCAGTTTCTCTTCTACTATTTTCAGACATTCACTACGATTAACCATCACTATTCTGATTGGCTTTATCATTGGTAATGTGCTGCCTTTTCACAACGTATACTGGATTTTATTGACTATCATCGTAATTATGCGACCTGGATATGGTTTAACCAAACAACGTTCCTTTCATCGAATTTTTGGTACTATTTTAGGCGGATTAATTGCATTTGGAGTTCTTACATTCATACATAATAGTATTGTAATAAGTGTTTTTTCTATTCTTTGCATGCTTTTAGGATTCTCCTTTACACAAACAAATTATAAAGTCAGCGCAACATTTGTGACGATGTATATCGTTTTCATTTATGGAATATTGACTCCGAATATTAGTGATGTAATTCAATATAGAATTTTAGATACCATCGTTGGTGCTGCTCTGGCTTTTCTTGCCAATCATTTTTTATGGCCATCATGGGAGTTTTTAAACATTCCCATTTATTTGGAAAAATCCATAAAAGCAAATGAAAATTACTTGAAGGAAATCTCTATTTTATATAATAAGAAGGGGACTATTTCCACTTCATACCGATTAGCCAGAAAGAATGCTTTTATCGAAATAGGCAATTTAATGGCCTCTTTTCAAAGAATGGTTCAAGAACCCAAATCAAAACAAAAACAACTACCACAAGTATATAAACTAGCCATACTCAATCATTCCCTACTTTCCTCTTCAGCATCCTTGGGGACTTATATTCAATCACACAAAACGACATCGGCTTCTGAGGCGTTTAATGTTGTGGTAGATACCGTTATTAAAAATATGGATAATGCCATTGCACTTTTGAAAGAAAATGATTTAGATATAAAAGAAAATCTGCCAAAAGAAGATTTAGCAATGCGTTTTACCGAGTTAAAAAACATTCGAGAAAAAGAATTAAAAGAAGGTATTCCAATAGATGAGGAAGCATTTCAATTGAAAATGCAGGAAGCACAATTAGTTATAGAACAGCTAATCTGGTTAACGAATTTATCCGAAAACATTCTCAAGACAACAAAAGAATTAATGGATTCCTAAAATCAAAAAGCGCTGGAATTAGATCGTATATCTAAAAACCAGCGCTTTTTATATTATTTAAAAATGTCTAATTATTCAGTTTTAGAATTTCAGCAGTATCTTTTCTGATTTCGGCTAATAATGTTGGATTCTTATTCAATTCCTGTCCATAAGAAGGAATCATTCTTTTTAATTTTTCCTGCCATTCCGGAGTTTCAAATTCTTCTTTAAAACATCTTCCTATTAAATCAATCATAATCGAAACTGCAGTTGAAGCACCTGGAGAAGCACCAAGCAAAACAGATAATGAACCATCAGCTGTTGTGATTACTTCAGTACCAAATTCTAATATTCCACCTTCCTTTTCGTCTTTCTTTATAACTTGTACACGTTGTCCTGCTCTTTCTAATTTCCAGTCTTTAGATCTTGCACCAGGAACATATTCTCTTAACGCATTAATTCTATCTTTAGGTGATTGACGTACTTGCTCAATCAAATATTTTGTAAGTGGAATATTTTTAATACCAGCAGCAATCATAGGAATAATATTGTCTGGCTTTATAGACAATGGCAAATCTGAATACGATCCATTTTTTAAAAATCGAGTAGAAAAACCTGCAAAAGGTCCAAAAAGCAATGCTTTTTCTCCATTTATCATTCGGGAATCAATATGTGGTACAGACATAGGTGGAGCGCCCACACTAGCTTTACCATATACTTTGGCCTGATGTTTTGCAATCACTTCAGGATTAGTACATTTCAGCCATTGTCCGCTTACCGGGAAACCTCCAAAACCTTTTCCTTCAGGAACATCTGCTTTTTCTAATAATGGTAAAGAACCACCACCAGCTCCTATAAAAACAAACTTGGTATATGCTTTTCTTTTTTGGCCTGTAGCCAAATCTGTAATTTTTATTCTCCAAGATTTATCCTCACGCTGTTTCAATTTTTGAACTTCGTGGTGAAAATGCATGGTAACACCATCTAATTGAGTTAAATAATTCAACATGCTTCTGGTCAATTCTCCAAAATTTACATCCGTTCCAATTGCCATAGAAGTTGCAGCAACTTTCTCAGATTCATTTCTACCTTCCATAACTAAAGGCATCCATTCCTTTAACTTAGAAAAATCAGTACTAAAAAGCATTTCTTTAAAAAGCGGATTAACATGTAAAGCTTCGTATCTTTTTTTAAGATACTCCACATTTTTATCACCCCAAACAAAACTCATGTGTGGAATACTTTTTATAAAATTTTCAGGAGATGAAACTTTTTTCTGTTGGACTAAATAAGCCCAAAACTGACGAGAAACTTCGAAAGATTCCGCAATACTAATTGCTTTTTTAGGACTAATACTTCCATCTTCACTTTCAGGAGTATAATTAAGCTCACAAAAAGCAGAATGTCCGGTTCCTGCATTATTCCATGCGTCAGAACTTTCGGCAGCAGCAATATCTAATCTTTCGTAAATTTCAATTTTTATATCTGGTTGTAATTCTTTGAGGATTAAGCCAAGTGTGGCGCTCATTATTCCAGCTCCTATAAGAACTACATCACTATTTGAACGAATGGTTGTATCAGGCATAACAAAATTTTAAAGCGCAAAGATACTTTATATAACCATAAAAATTATAACAAATTATTATTAAAAAGTAGGAAATCACGAAAATATCGCAGCCTTTTTAACGTCTTAGGAATAATAATTTTAAAATATTTTTCGAGTCAAATAATCCTGAAGCATTATCGTTGCCGAAATCTCATCAATCAGTGCTTTATTTTGACGCTGTTTTTTGTTCAAACCACTGTCAATCATGGTTTGGAAAGCCATTTTTGAAGTAAACCGTTCATCTACCCGAATGACTTTCATATCCGGAAAATGATTCGTGAAATGTGTTACAAATCCTTTAATGATGGAAGCGCTTTCTGAGGGTTCGCCATTCATTTGTTTGGGTTCACCAATAAGCACTGCTTCTACTTTCTCTTTGGCAAAATAATCCTTCAAAAAAGCAATTGCTGTTTCAGATGGAATGGTTGTTAATCCAGAAGCTATAATTTGCATTTCATCGGTAACGGCTATTCCTGTTCGTTTCTGTCCGTAATCTATGGAGAGTATTCTTGGCATTTGTTTATTTTTTTCAAAGGTAACTATTTTAATTTCCCAATTCTTAGCAACAAGGGAAATGTCACTTTCCTATCATTCCTTTGCCAAGAAATTTTCAAGTCATCATAAATCAAGTCCAAAGGATTTTTATTATTTTTCGAAATATAATGTTGTGTCGCTGACCAAGTTTCTAGATACCCGATAAGTTCTTCAAACGTCCAAGTAAAATGATTTTCGAAAGGTTTAGCAACAATTTCATCAAATGGGAATGGAATCGTTTTATAATTTTCATCCAAGTATTTTCGCTCGGCATCCCAATAAGCACCTACTATATTGTGATAAAAATTTCGTAATATTTTATCCGAATCTGTATTGGTATAAAACAATCCATATCCTAAAATAGCAAAGATCCCCTCTGGTTTTAAAATTCTGTAGATTTCTTTATAAAACGAATCAAAATCAAACCAATGAACCGCTTGCGCCACAGTTATCAAATCAAATTCCTTATTTTTAAAAAAGGTGTTTTCAGCAGCTGCCACTTTATAAATTATATTATCCGAAGGAATTGCATTATCCAATTGATTCTGACTAATATCAATTGCATAAACCGTTTCAAAAAATCTAGAAAGTTTTTGTGCCACTTGCCCATTTCCAGTTGCAATATCAAGCGCGACCGATTTATTTTTGACAAATGAAACCAAATAATCAATCAATTCATCTGGATATTGCGGTCTAAATTTTGAATATTCAGAAGCTTGTTTGGAGAAATTATCTTTCATATTCTAAAGATTTTCATTTATTTATCAAATTTACAACATTTAAAAAACATTAAACACAAAGCAAGTTAAATCTATAACATTTTCAAATCAATTAACCTTTTTGCTTTTTCGGTAAAAAACATATCTTTGTCAAAAATCTAATTAAAATGAATCCATTACAAACTATTATAGAACAAGCTTGGGAAAACCGTGCTTTGTTACAAGAAACAACAACAACTGATGCTATCAGAGCAGTTATTGAATTATTAGACACCGGAAAATTACGTGTTGCCGAGCCAGTTGGCGAGGGATGGCAAGTAAACGAATGGGTTAAGAAAGCGGTAGTGATGTATTTCCCTATTCAAAAAATGGAAACATGGGAATCTGGCATTTTCGAATACCATGACAAAATGTTATTAAAAAGAGGATACGCTGAAAAAGGAATTCGTGTAGTTCCTAACGCAGTAGCTCGTTACGGCGCTTATATTTCAAGTGGCGTTATTTTGATGCCAAGTTATGTAAACATTGGTGCTTATGTTGACGAAGGAACTATGGTGGACACGTGGGCAACCGTAGGAAGCTGTGCTCAAATTGGTAAAAACGTACACTTAAGTGGTGGTGTAGGTATTGGTGGTGTTTTAGAACCATTACAAGCTGCACCGGTAATCATTGAAGACGGTGCTTTTGTAGGTTCTCGTTGTATTGTTGTAGAAGGGGTACATGTTGGGAAAGAAGCAGTTCTTGGTGCCAATGTTTGTTTGACTGCCTCTACAAAAATTATCGATGTAACCGGTGACACTCCAGTTGAAATGAAAGGATATGTTCCTGCACGTTCCGTTGTAATTCCTGGAAGTTATACTAAAAAATTCGCAGCTGGTGAGTTCCAAGTGCCTTGCGCTTTAATTATTGGAACCCGTAAACCTTCAACTGATTTAAAAACATCATTGAACAATGCTTTGCGCGAATATGACGTAGCGGTATAATCCGCTTTCGTTTAAAAATCTTTATAAAAAGACCTATTGGATATTTCAATAATTATTGTCAATTACCGTGGTTGGAAAGCCTTAGACGAATGTTTAGAATCTATTGATGTAATCATTTCGAAAACAGTCTCATTCGAAGTTATCATTGTTGATAATTTTTCTAATGACGGACAATTTGATGTGTTTAAACAAAAATATTCCAAGTTTACATTTATAGAAAATTCTGGTAATAATGGTTTCTCAAATGGTTGCAACTTTGGTGCAAGCATTGCTACGGGAAACCATTTCCTTTTTTTAAATCCAGATACAAAACTTACTTTTGAAGCCCTAAAAACCCTTTTACAAACGGCTGTTTCACATCCTGAAATTGGAATTTTATCTTGTTTGCAAATAAATGAAAACGCTGTTTTTTACAAACAAAATAATTTATTTCCGGCTCTAGGACGCTTTTTCGGAATCTCAAGATCTCTTTTTAGAAAACGGAACAAAGCAAATCTGGAGAAACGTTTTAACAATACTGATAATTTATTTTACCCAGATTGGGTTACCGGAGCGGTCATTTTTATAAGCAGGGATTGGTTTAACAAAATTAAAGGTTGGAACGAAGATTATTGGTTGTATTTTGAAGATGTTGATCTTTGCAAAAAGGTTTCTGATAAAGGAGGAAAAGTTGCCGTTACCCGAAAAGCTACTATTTTTCATCAACACGGAGGTGCATCCCGATTAAACGTAAAGACAAAAGCACTCACAAAAACAGAAGTTATTATTTCTAAACACGTTTACATCAACAATCAATTCCCAGCAGCAATACAACTCTATTTACATAGTTTATTAATCTTAGGAGTACTTAGTGAGAAAATAATTTTGTCCCTTTTAAGCTTATTTTTATTTTTTATTCCAAAATTAAAAGTGAATCGGTTGATGCTGAAAAACCTATCCATTTATTATTTCAATGCAATACAAAAACAAACCTGGATTAGTCCTCGTGCAATGAATTACTTGAAAATAAAAGCATAATTTTTTCAAATTTACTTCGAATGAAAATACTTGTAATTCAACAAAAAATGATTGGAGATGTTTTAGTAAGTTCCATATTATGCGATAATTTGCGCAAAGCCTATCCAAAAGCGCAAATTGATTATATGGTTTACGAATCTACCATTGCAGTTTTACAAGGAAATACAAGTTTTGATAATCTCCTCCTTTTCAAGGAAAAGCATCAAAAAAGCAAATGGGAATATTTTAAATTATTGAAATCCATTCGAGCTGAAAAATATGACATTGTTATTGATGCGTATTCCAAATTAGAAAGCTGGCTTGTCGTATTATTTTCGGGTGCAAAACAAAAAATATCGTATTGGAAAAAAGGGAGAGACTTTCTTTATACGGATACTGTAATTAGAAAAAAAACGACCAATGCGAATTTAGGTTTAATAATCGAACAGCGATTAGCATTGCTAAATCCTTTGCATCTGGATATTGAATTAGAAACATTTCCCAGAATTTATGTCATGAAAGAAGAGAATGATTTTGCTACTTCTCTTTTTGAATCCCATGGAATAGACCAATCCAAAAAAACGATTATGTTCAGCATAATTGGAAGCAGTCCAGATAAAACCTATCCGCTGGAATACATGTCGCAATTAGTAGATTTCATTGCAAATAAAGATGACGTAAACATTCTTTTTAATTATTTTCCAAAGCAAATTGAAGACGCAAAAACGATTTACAATAAATGTAAAGAAAGCACCAAACAGAAGATTTATTTCTCTGTTTTAGGAAAAAATATCAGAGAGTTTATTGCCATAATGAATCATTGTGACATGATAATTGGCAACGATGGTGGGGCAATAAATATGGCAAAAGCATTAGAAAAACCCTCATTCATTATTTTTTCACCCTGGATTGATAAAAAAGGATGGGCTACTTTTGAAGATGGAATTAATCATGTTTCGCTACATTTAAGAGAGTTCAAGCCGAATTTATTTGAAGGTAAAACGGCTAAAACAATAAAAAAAGAAACCGTTTTATTTTATAAGGAATTCACTCCTGAGTTGATTTTCCCTGCATTAAATGCTTTTTTAGAAACACATTTGAAATAATGCTATATTTTTGTAAAACAGCCAAAAATTAATGAAATACAATCACAATACTAACATTTCAGTTTTAATAATTACATTAAACGAGGAGAATCAAATGAAAGCACTTTTGGCTGATTTGGATTTTGCTGACGAAATTATTGTTGTAGATTCATTCAGCACAGATAATACTGAAGTTATTTGTAAATCATTTGAAAACGTAAAATTCATTCAAAACAGGTTTGAAAATTATTCTTCTCAGAGAAATTTTGCTGTTTCACATGCAAAAAATGATTGGATTTTATTTCTGGATGCGGATGAAAGATTAACTCCTGAATTAAAAAATGAAATTTTAATTACTGTAAAAAGTAATGAAACATACGCTGCATTTCTATTTCGCAGAACTTTTATGTTTGAGAACAAAGTATTGCGTTTCAGCGGAAATCAAAACGATAAAATATTTAGGCTTTTCCATAAAAAGCTTGCTGAATATACATCAGACAGACTGATTCATGAGAAATTAAAAGTAGATGGAAAAATTGGCATCCTTAAAAATAAACTCATTCATTATTCCTATACAAATTATGAATCCTATAAATCAAAAATAATTCGTTACGGAAAGCTTAAAGCTCAAGAGAAGTATATCAAAAAACAAAAACCTTACTATTTACTTCACCTTTTTCATCCAGCCTATAATTATTTATATAATTATTTTGTCCGTTTTGGGTTTCTTGATGGAAAAAAAGGAGTGATTATTTGTTATCTAAATGCGTATTGCATTCATATAAGATATCAAGAGCTAGAACAACTTTGGAATAAAAAATAATCTCTATCGCCAAAATAACAGTTTCTTTTTCCGGGCGATTTTTTTATGAAATTTTACTTGAAAATCATTAGTATAAAAACACATTTTACTAAAAACTTCATCATATTCTTTATTGTAAAGTTTAGCATATTCATCACTCATTACGGCCAACATTTCTATTTTTGGCGTAAGCCTATGAAAATTTTTCATGCGAGAATTGAAATCCATAATCTCATGAAAATTCATTCTGTTTAAATCTACTAAGAAAAATTCATACTGATTTTGAGAACCTTTTTTAATCAAAGTATTTCCTGGTGAGTGGTCTAGAAACTCGATTCCTTTTTCATGTAAATCAAAAGTAAACTTTGTAAACTGTCTCAATATATTTTCATGATCTGGATAATCTGGGTCAAGCACCAATTCTCTAAAAGTTAACTCGGTTTTGAGATGTTCGCTCACATAATAACTATCGTTCAAACCCAGCCAATTATTTTTTTCAAAATAAGCTATCGGTTTTGGTGTACCAATTTTTTTCTCCAACAAAATAGTTGCATATTCAAAGGAGCGTCTGGCTTTAGATTTTCTAAAATATTTATAGGCCACTTTATTAATTAAATGTGGTATTTTGAAAGATTTCACATTAATCGTTCTGTTGTCAAGTACAAATAATTTGATTACATTACGTTTACCATCTCCAAAAACAGTTCCTGAATGACTGAAACTTTCTATCAAGGAATGAATCTCTTGTTCGTTTTTGGAAGGTTTAGAAAATTGGAAGGTTTCAATCATAGCAGCAGTATTATAGTTATAAGTGTATTAGTATAAGTTCAAATAGGGTTTCCAAAAGTCTATAACTTTCGACTTATTTATCCCATGACAACCAAAAGGAAGTTTGTTATTATTTAACTTTAAAGCTAATTTAGGCTTACGATCCATAGCAAAATTTAAAGCCTCCATATAATCTGGAATCTTAAAATCAGGATATAGTTCTGGTACTTTTATAGACCAAAAAACATCTTCAATTGCATAAATAGGGTGCTCTTTTGCATTTAAAAAGTCAAAAATAAAACCCTCTTGTTGTTGAGCAATTGAATAATGAGAAGCCGTTCTGCGCAAAGAAAAACCTCCGTTTCCAACTTTAAAAAAAATCTTTTCCCGCTCATTTTTCTTTTTTGATCTGAACTTTCTAGCAATTGTATTAAAAACTTTTAACCCAATAGAATTTTCCAGTGTGGCAATCCATGGAGCTCCAATATAATCATACCCTTTTTCACACCATTCACTAAGCTCATCCTTAAAAACAAAAGCATCTAATTGGTATATCAAAATAAATTCTGAGTCAATAAATCTTTCATAAAAAGAGAATGTCAAAAGCAATTCATTATATCCTGCGATACTATCAAAATACTTTTTTTCAAAACACTCAACTGCAATGGTATTATACTTTTCAGTAATAAATGAAGTATCCAAACCTTCTGGCTGAACCAAACAAATATCATATCTATTGAGCAGCTTCATACACTGCAAAAAAGATTTTTCTTCTAATTCTCCAAAATAAGACTTGCATATTGGAATGAGTATTTTTATTGATTTTTCCATTTTAATAAATTTATTGAGACTTAAACCTCAAACAATCCTTGAGGTAATGGATATCAAAGAGGCAAAAATAATCTTATAATTAATAAAACTATAATTATTGTAATTTTTATTTAAGGCTTATAACGGCTAGAATAACTATTTTTGCATCAGAAATTACATTGACAATCCATTTTATGAACACAACAGAAGAAATCCAGAAAGCCTACGAAGTAATACAAAACGGCGGAATAATCCTCTATCCTACCGATACCGTTTGGGGAATTGGTTGTGATGCTACAAATCCTGAGGCTGTCGCCAAAATATATAAACTCAAACAAAGAGCCGAAACCCAAAGCATGATTGTTTTGATGAATGGTGAAAAAATGATGTATAACGTTTTCAAAGATATCCCAGAAGTCGCTTGGCAAATCATTGATTTATCCGAAAATCCTACGACATTAGTCTTAGACAAACCAAGAAATGTGGCTCCTAATTTAATTGCGCCAGATAACACTTTAGGAATCCGTATCGTGAAAGAACCTTTTTGCTTCAAATTAATGGAAAAGATGAAAAAACCATTGGTTTCAACATCAGCAAATATTTCTGGACAACCTACTCCAAAAAGTTTCAAAGAAATCAGCCCCGAAATTATAAAAGGCGTCGACTATGTTGTAAATTTGCATCGCGAAAAAATCACCGCAAAATCTTCAACAATTATAAAATTGACGAATGATTCGCAGGTAAAAGTGATCCGTAAATAGTTTGCAGTATTCAGTTTTCAGTTTTCAGTTTAGCAACTTTAGACTATAGACTTTAAACATTTTTAAGATGAGCATCAAAACTTCCTATAAAGAAGCCCTAAATAATAAAATTTTCGAAGTCATTTCTCAAGCTTCCCAAGAACTTAACATTGAAAGTTATGTAATTGGTGGCTTTGTGAGAGATTTGCTTTTGAATAGAGATTTCAAAAAAGATATTGATATTGTTGCCGTTGGCAGTGGAATCGAATTGGCTTTGAAAGTTTCCCAATTACTTCCAAAAAAACCAAAAGTTCAGGTTTTCAAAACCTATGGAACAGCGATGTTGCGTTTTGAAGATACCGAGATTGAATTTGTAGGTGCCCGAAAGGAATCCTATAATCAAGATAGTCGCAATCCAGTTGTAGAAAACGGAACACTTGAAGACGATCAAAATCGTCGTGATTTTACGATAAACGCTTTGGCTTTATCATTAAATACTTCAAATTTTGGCGAATTATCCGACCCATTTAATGGACTGGAAGATTTAAAAAACAAAATAATCAAAACACCCTTGGATCCGGATATCACCTTTTCTGATGATCCTTTGAGAATGTTGAGAGGCATTCGTTTTGCAAACCAATTGGGTTTTGAAATCGAAGAAGACTCTTTAAACTCTATTACAAAAAATGCAGAACGCATTAAAATAATATCCGGTGAACGTATTGTCGATGAATTGAATAAAATCCTTTCGACTGACAAACCTTCTATTGGATTTTTGCTATTGTTCAAAACTGGACTTTTGGACATCATTCTACCGGAATTGACTGCATTAAATCAAGTCGAAGAAATTGAAGGTCACACACACAAAAACAACTTCTATCATACATTAGAAGTGGTTGATAACATTTGTCCAAATACAGATGATGTATGGTTGCGTTGGGCTGCTTTATTGCATGACATTGGAAAAGCACCAACCAAGCGTTTCAATAAAAAACAAGGTTGGACATTTCATGGACATGAATTTCTTGGTGGAAAAATGGCAAAGAAAATCTTTGAACGTTTGCATATGCCTTTGAACCAAAAAATGAAGTTTGTGCAAAAAATGGTCATGATGAGTTCGCGACCGATTGTTTTATCACAAGATACCGTTACTGATTCTGCGGTACGCCGTTTGGTTTTTGACGCCGGTGAAGATGTAGAAAATCTAATGACGCTGTGTGAAGCAGATATTACCACCAAAAACCCCACCAAATTCAAGAAATACCATAATAATTTTGAAATTGTTCGGAAGAAAATTGTGGAAGTAGAGGAACGAGACAATGTTCGGAATTTTCAACCTCCAATAACGGGAGAAGAAATTATGGAAATCTTCAATTTAAAACCATCCAAAGAAATTGGTATGCTCAAAGAAGCCATCAAAGAAGCCATATTAGAAGGAGAAATTCCGAATGAATATCAAGCTGCTTATAGTTTTATGTTAAAAAGAGCCGAAAAAATAGGACTGAAGATTAACGCTTGTTGAATTAAGAATTAATTTTTTTTAAAATAGCTTTGCAAAAATTAGTTACAAAAGATGAAAAAGGAGAATAAGCCGGTTATTATTTGGTTGTTATCAGGATGTCTGTTAATATTTTTAATGGTTGTTGTAGGCGGAATTACACGTTTGACCAATTCAGGACTTTCCATGACCGACTGGCATTTAGTTACCGATACTTTACCTCCACTTTCGGAAGCAAAATGGCAGGAAGCTTTTGAGCGATACAAGCAATTTCCTGAATATCAGAAAATCAATATTCATAACGATTTTACCCTCTCTGATTATAAATTCATTTATTTCTGGGAATGGTTTCACCGTTTCATCGGACGAATTCTTGGTTTTGTTTTTATCATCCCGTTTGTTTATTTTTTAATTAAGAAAAAAATAGACCGCGAAACCTTAAAAAAATGTGGCATTCTTCTGGGAATGGGCGCTTTTCAAGGATTTTTGGGTTGGTTTATGGTAAAAAGTGGTCTTGTAAATAATCCGGATGTAAGTCATTTTAGACTTGCATTGCATTTAACTTTTGCGTTTATCACATTTGCCTATACACTTTGGGTTGCTTTGGATTTATTATATCCTGAAAAGAAAGAAATTGAAAAATCATTACGAACCATTGCCCGTGTGGCTCTAGCTTTTTTATTATTGCAAATTATATATGGTGGGTTTGTTGCGGGTTTAAATGCTGGTTTAATTCACAATCACTGGCCTTTAATGAGTGATGGACAGTTTATCCATGACAGTGTTTTTCTGGAACAAAAAAACCTGTTTTTGAGTTTCACAGAAGGAAAAAGCGGGGTTCAATTCGTACATAGAACATTAGCTTATTTTGTAGTTGGCATGATTGTTTTATTGTACTTTAAAAGCATTAATTTTACTTTAGACAAACCACAAACTAAAGGCATAAAATTGCTTTTGTTATTGGTTTTTGTCCAGTTTGGATTAGGTGTTTTAACGTTATTGTATGGCGTTCCTTTGTGGTTAGGACTCTTACATCAAGTTAGTGCATTTTTCTTATTGACGGCAATGACTTTCACTTTACATCGATTATCAAAATAATTTTTTCACAATTTATACCTGACTATATTGTCGCATTTCTTTGTTCATAAACTTAAATGTCTAAACTTGCTGCTCAAGATAAATTTTTAGATTTATCCGATTACGGAAGACCATTCGGCAAATTTTTAGCCAATCAATTAAAAAATACCCGATTCACTCCCATTCATGTTACGCTCCTTTTTGGGCTTACAGGTCTTGTTGCAATTTACTGTATTTTACAAAATCATTACTTTTTAGCCGGTTTTTTCATCATTTTGAAATCAGGAATTGATGCTGCCGATGGAGAACTGGCAAGGATAAAAAACACCCCTTCTTACACGGGGAGATACCTCGACAGTGTCTTTGATATCATCTTAAACTTCTTGCTTTTGATGACCATTTATTATGTTTCAAAAACGCCCATTTGGCTTACTTTTTTAGCCTTTATTTGTATTCAATTACAAGGAACTTTATACAATTATTACTATGTAATTTTAAGAAACAAATCCGTTGGAGGAGATTCAACCAGTAAAATTTTCGAATACAAATCACCTAGAGCTTTGCCTGGAGAAAGCCAAAAATCAGTTGATATCTTGTTCCGGATTTACACTATTGTCTACGGTACTTTTGACAAAATAATTCACACACTTGACAAAGAGGCGTACAAGGTAAAAACATTCCCACATTGGTTTATGACGGCGCTTTCAATTTATGGATTAGGATTTCAATTGCTGATTATTGCTGTTATGTTACCTTTGAATTTAATCGAATATATCGCTCCATTTTTCATCTTTTACACTTTGTTTATTTTCGTATTAATTGGAATCCGAAAAACATTTTTTAAGGTCTAAAAACCACTATAGACAGAATCTATCCTTAAAATACATTTTATTCAACACCAATAACTTAAATGCAACTACTTACTTTTTTTTATTTAAATAAATTTCACCGTTAAATTATTTAAAATCGCATTCAATCTCCAGAACAATTTACCAAAAATTAAACAACAAATCCTCTTAATTACATAACAGTTTTACCCTTTTCAATCACCAAATTTGTAAAAGAAACAATATCAATTTAAAACTATACATTATGCCAAATTCAAAAGAGATTAAAGGAAACTGGAATGAATTAAAAGGAAAACTCAAACAAAAGTTTGCGGAATTGACAGATGACGATGTGTTGTTTGAAGAAGGAAAAGAAGATGAAACTTGGGGGAAATTGCAACAAAAATTAGGCAAAACTGAAAAAGAAATCAGATCCTTATTTGAATAATCTCAAGATCTAAAAATCACTAAAACTGTTTCAAAAGCTTCGCTGAATATTTTCCTTTTATGGATTTTGTTTGAAATTTTGAAACAGTATTTTTATTACTTTAATTACCCAATCCAGGTTTTAAATTCGGATACTTTCTCTCTACTTACAATTACCTCATCTTCTTTAAAAGAAGGCAAAATTAACTTCAAACGAGAGTTACTATAAAGGACAATTTCTTTGATTGCTTTTAGCGGAATTATAAATTTTCTATTCACTCGGAAAAAATCTTTTGGATCTAATTCTTGTTCCAAAACTTCCAAAGTACTTTCTATTAAATAATTTCTATTGTCAAAAGTATGAAGGTATGTTCCTTTATTTTCACTGAAAAAACATTCAATTTCATCAACAGAGACAACTTTCAAATGTTGGCCAATTTTTACCGTAAAGCGTTTTTTGTAATTTTTTTCAAATGGATTGGTCAACATTTTTTTGATTTGCTCAAAATCTAATTGTACCGTTTCTTGTTTTGGCAAGCGCGTTTTAAATTTAGAAACTGCCACTTCCAAATCGTCCTCATCGATGGGTTTCAAAAGATAATCAATACTGTTTAATTTGAAAGCGCGCAACGCATATTCATCATAAGCCGTCGTGAAAATTATGGCACTTTTGATAGCTACTTTTTCAAAGATTTCAAAAGACAATCCATCCGATAATTGAATGTCTAAAAAAATCAAATCCGGATGCTTATTTTTAGAAAACCAATCAATAGATTCTTCCACTGAATGCAGCATCACTCCTACTTGAATATGTAGCTTTTCAAGTTTTCGTTGTAGCAATCTTGCAGCTGGTTTTTCGTCTTCGATAATTATTGTTATCATTTACTATTGAATCGTTTATTTGGTTATTTGTTCAACTGAAAACTGGGGCTGAATACTCCTTTTCACTCCCATTTCTCGCTTTTATCTTTTTCCATTAATTCTTTAATTTTTTTCTCTTCCCAGTTTGGTCCAAAAAATAGATTCCTTCCAAAAACAGATAATCCATGCGCTGTCAATCCAATTCCCCAAAATAATGCTGTTGAAAAAGTTTCCCAACTCCAAAAAAGATGATTACTGGGTATACTTTCATTACTATTTCCAATAATAATGAATGTATTTACGCCTATATAAACCAACAAATGAACATAAAACCCTTTGATTCTTTTTACTCTTTTGTAAGCTAAGTTATAGCGTTCGTCAGAATTATACGTATCAGCATTATAATCATTTAACATACTTCTTCTAAATCTTCCCATTTTTTTTCAAAATTAAATTAGCTCCAAGTTTCCTTGTTCTCTTTTTCCTTATCCATAAACTCCTTAATCTTTTTCTCTTCCCAGTCTTTTCCTATAAATGGCATATAATTAAAAACTTTCATACCATGAAAAACAACCCCAATTCCCCAACCCAACATCGGCCAATAAAACCACAAATGTCCGGGAGAAGTAAGTAAATTAATCACTACAAGACCAATATTAACAACAATATAGGCTACTAAATTCCCATAAAAACCTTTAATTTCCTCTACTCTTTTTTTTGCTTTGTAATAACGTTCCTCGTTTTGATTGTTATTTTCCATGATGTTTTTTATTTAAAATTTAAGGTTTAAAGTATCCATTGATTACAGGATACTATTTCCAAGCTTGTTTGTTGTCTTCTTTTTGCAAAATCTCCTGTATTTTTCTTTCTTCCCAATTGGTGCTATATCCAAAAACCTTTAAAGCGTGCATGATTAATCCAAAACCCCAGCCTCCTGCAGAAAACCAAAACCATTGAAATTGCGGCGAATAAGTAAGATTAATAAAAATTAATATTGGAATCACACAACAGTATGAAATTAGGTTTCCATAAAATCCTTTGAGTTCTTCAACCCGTTTTTTAGCTCTGTAATACGCGCTATTTTCACTGTAATTACTATTCGTTTCCATAACTGAAATTTGTTTGGTTAAAATAGGTATTTTGACTGTAAAGGTTTTTTCATTTTGCTCAATCAATACTTTTCTATTGGTAATAATTCCATAGCGATCGATTATATTTTGCAATCCTACACCCTGGCGATCTTGTAAAACTTCCTTCTTTTGATAATCATTTTGAATAGCAAGGTAATCTCCTTCTATAGTGATGCGAATGTGTAACGGCCTTTGTTCACTAACCACATTGTGTTTTACCGTATTTTCTAATAAAAGCTGCAAAGAAAGCGGCACCACTTTTGCTTGAGGATTACTAGTTGTTGTTGGCAATTCATAAAACAGGCTATTTTCAAAACGCATTTTTAGCAGGTTCATATAGGTTTTGGCGAAAGCCAATTCTTCTTCAACCGAAACTAACTCTTTGTCTTTTTGTTCCAATACATACCGATAAATTTTTGACAATGAAGTCGTAAATCGTTGGGCATTATCTGGATTTTCTTCAATTAAAGAACTTAAAACATTCAAACTATTAAAAAGAAAATGGGGATCAATTTGATTTTTTAAACTTTCGAACTTTGCCGAAGCGGTACCTGCAATTATTTTTTGTTCCGTTACTTCTTTTCTTGATGCTTGTTTCCAATTAGCCATGAAACTTCGTGCATGCATGAAGGTCGAAACGCCTAAAGAAAGTATGATATAAAATAAATGAACCCAGATCATTCTGTCATTAAAAAACTCAGAAGGATTCATTTTTTGAAAAACCACGAAAGTGATATAATCAATTATTAAAACAACGGGAACCGTATACAACACTGTAGCTATTATTCCAAAATACACTCTCAAATTAGTGTGTTCCAGCCAATCCCATTTCTTATTTAGAAGGGAGTTGATTACACCATTCCCAAAACCAATTCCAAAAGAATACAATGAACTTACCCAAAACGTGGTCAGTATTGTTTCTAAATCAAAGCGACCTTGGATTAAAGAAAATATAAAAGTAAAAATCAAAGCAATTTTAAGAGAAACAATTGTTCCTTTTTTAAATTCAGTGTAGGTATGTATCCTTTGATTTTCCATTTCTTAGCTTAATTTTTTTATCTAGTAAATCTTATTTACAGTTTTTCAACGCTTCTGTCGCTCTATCCAATCCCCATTTTGGAGAGAAAGGAGTTTCCGGTTTAAAAGTAGTAAAAAGTCCGATTGATTTTTCAATTTGACCACACAAAGGTTTAGTGTCAATTCCTGTCCATTTTGCTCCTCCTATTTGAAACTCTGCTTTACCAAAAACTACTCTTGGGTTTTCAGGCGCAATTGATTCTGCTTTGGCATATAATTCCATTGTTTTTCCAGATAATTTCATTCCGTTTGTCATTGGGTCAAAAACAATCCAAGCAGTGTTAATCATGGCTTGCATCACTAATAATTCTGCATTATTTGGATTTTTGCCCATTTCAGTATCTAATGCATTTTGAGCTTTTGTTAGCAATAAATTCATTTTGTCTTTATCCTGCGTTCCAAAAGCAGTGGTTGTATTTACTAATGCAACATAATAATTAGGCAACCAACTTGTTTTTTCTGCTCCAGCAATTCTTTCGAATAAATCCGAAGCTTCCGTATTTTTACCTTCTTTCCAAAGTCCAAATGCTTTTCCCATTCCTTGCTCAAATTGTCCTTGAGCGGATAATAAACTACATACAAATAATGCGATTGCGGTGATAACTTTTGTCATGATATTTAATTTTTAGTGGTTGATTAATTGTTTACCAAATTTACATTGGTTGTCTCTTTTTTGAAATTTATACTTACTGAACTGTTGATTTTGATGGATGAATTGTAAAGACATTGCATTGCAACTTTTCTAGAAATACCTTTTACAAATTCTTCAACTGATTCTCTTTTTTATCATTGCTTATAGTCCAAAAGAATCCCAGAAAGAAAAACCGATCTGCAGTTGGTGTAATTGCTGCCCTGTTATAAACTCCGGCTGTATTTGGATTTTTTGCATACTCATAACCATAAACATTTTGGCTTCCTAAAATATTAGAAACGGAGAAATACAAAATCTTTTGCGAAGTCAATAAATAAGCCCAGTTGAAACTCAAACTGTTATACGATTTTGTTTTTCCGTTCATGAATTTCGTTTCATTTGGGTTGTTATAAGGCCGTCCTGAACTATATGTATTAGTAAAACCAATTTGTGATTTCCAATCGTTTATCCAATATTTAGTAACAATCGATAAACTATGATCGGCAACAAAATTTGGAGTGACTTGAGCACTAAAATTTTTATAATCTCGCTCTGTATCGATGTATGAATACGAAACCCAATATTCTAAGTTTTTAATTGATTTCCCGTCTCTCCAAAACAAATCTAATCCTTTGGCATAACCGGAACCATTGTTATTAAACACCGAATTGTATTGTATCGATGGCGTGTCGTATTTTACTAAATTACTGTAATCTTTGTAATACGCTTCCGCTCTGAAGGTTTTTCCATTTTTATTGTACTGATAGTTCAAAATATAATGGGACGCTTTCTCACTTTCAAACTGATGGAACTTAGAATATTTGATGTAGTCCACATTTGGCGTTTGTGAAAAGTCTCCAAAAGCTAATGAAAACTGACTGTTTTTAGCCATTTTGTAAGCCAACGAAACTCTGGGAGAAATTGCAGTTTCATTTAGTAAATCATTATATGAAGCTCTCAATCCTGCTTTTGCAGCAAACTTTTTGGAGAAAAAAACATCTGCTTCGGTGTAAACGGCTCCGATATTTGAATTATACCCATTCGTATTTGTAGCTCCTAAATTCTCCTTGAAATCCTCATTGAATTTGGTAATAAAATAATCCGCTCCAAAAGACAATTTCACTCTTTCAGAAAAACGTTGTGTTAATTTTAATTTCAAATGAGCTGCATTTTCATCATTTGCAACAGCATCAGAATCCAGTTTTATTTTATTTTTACTGTAACCATAACTCAAACCTGAAGTAATTTGCCAATTGTTTCCAAAACCGCCTTTATAGGAAGAATTAAAATAAAAATTAGTATTGTTTAAATCAACTCTGATCTTTTGTTCCGAATTGATATTTTCCTGATTGATGTCGAATTTAGAAGAATCAAAAGCAGCGTATAATTTCAAAATCCCGTTATTGAAATTATAGCGGTATACCGTTTCTCCAGATAAAGATTGATACGGGCTATTCCAATCTACATTTTGCTTGATTGCTACTTGATATGGCGCCAAATTGATATAAGCGGTATTCACACTCAAAGAACTTTTTTTCCATTTTTGAGTATTCCCAACTCCTAAACCAACAGTCATTAATGAAATTTCGGTTTTGTTTTGGTCGGGTTCATCTTGTGTATTCAATAACAAAACACTGGATAAAGCTTCCCCATATTCTGCTGAATAACCACCTGTGGAAAATGATATTCCATTAAACAGAAAGGGCGAAAATCGACCGCGTGTAGGTAAATTTTGAGCAGAAGCGCCATACGGTTGCGCTACGCGAATACCATCTACAAAAGTTTGTGTTTCATTGGCTTCGCCGCCACGCACAAATAATCGTCCGTCCTCACCTACATTTTGCGTTCCGGGCAACGTTTGTAAAGCCGCAATAATATTCCCTGCCGAACCTGCAGTTGTAACAATATCAAGCGGTTTCAACACCGAGACTCTGGCTTTGTCACCTGCTTCTAAATTTCCTGCGGTAATTATTACAGCATCCAGTGCATTGACATTGTCTCTTAATTTTATGATTTTATTTTTAAAGTTTGAAACATCAATCTCCATTTTTGTAGTTTCATACACTAAGAAACTCACCACCAAAGTTTGATTACCAGTTGTAGTAGTCGCAAAAGTAAAATCACCCGTTTCATTACTGGAAGTACCATCATAAGTTCCTTCAATAAAAATATTGGCTCCAGCTATTGGATTTCCTTTTTCATCAACCACTTTCCCCGAAAGAGTTGTTTGTGAAAATAGCGTTATAGAGAACAGTAAAATGGTAAGAGTATAAATAAACTTCATAATATTTGATTTTGATGAAGCAAATATATTTCGGTAATTAAAATCATAAAATAATAATTAACTGAACTGTTGAAATTATAGGATGAGTTGTAATCCTGAGCAATTTCTTTTATATTTACCTAAACTATATTCCATTTTATGAAAACAGAAAAAGAGAAAATGATAAATGGAGAATATTATTTGGCTGGTGATACTGTTTTAGTAAAAGACAGGCGAAAATCAAAAAATCTTCTTCACAGATTAAATGTTACCGAGTATAGAGTAACGAAAAAAGCACGAGAAATACTAAAAGAGCTAATTCCTAATGCAGGAGCCAATCTTTATATTGAACCTCCCTTTTTTTGTGATTATGGCTACAATATCAGTTGCGGAGAAAATGTCTATTTCAATGTGAATTGTGTTGTTTTAGATTGTGCCAAAGTGACCATTGGTTCTAATGTACTATTTGCTCCAGGCGTTCAACTATATACCGCATCACATCCACTTGACGCTGAACTGAGAAAGACACATGAAAATGCATTACCGATAACGATTGGAAACGATTGTTGGATTGGAGGAAATTCTGTTATTTGCCCAGGAATAACTATAGGAAATGGCTGTGTTATTGGTGCCGGTTCTGTTGTCACAAAAGACATCCCTGATAATTCATTGGCTGTTGGAAATCCAGCAAAAGTAATTCGGAAACTTAACGAATAAACTCTAATTATGCCACACCTTCTAGCAAAACTCAAAAATGTCCCTCTGGAAACCATCAAAACTATTTTGGAAAAAGACAAAGCGTTTCATGCATCCCAAGGAATGTATTTAGAATACCTTTGGCAAAATGAAGACGATCAAAATGAAGTACAATTCCTCTTTAGGATTGATAATCTTGACAAAACAAAAACCTTAATCCACAAACTTCATTCAGATGCTTTAGCACAAGATCCAAATGCGAATCTTCCTGAAATGACTTATTTAAAACAAACGTAAACAACTATGATTTCCATCAACAAAGTACACCATATAGCTATTATTTGCTCCGATTATCAAAAATCTAAAACGTTCTATACCGATATTTTGGGCTTAACAATTATTCGGGAAATTTACCGTGAGGAAAGAGAATCCTACAAACTTGATTTGGCTCTAAATGGCGTTTACATCATTGAACTTTTCTCCTTTATAAATCCACCGCAGCGTAAATCAGGACCTGAAGCAACTGGATTGCGCCATTTAGCATTTGAAGTAAATGACATGGGTCAAACAATTGATTTTTTATCTTCAAAAAATATTGCATCTGAAGCGATACGATTGGATCCAACAACAAATAAACGTTTTACTTTCATTGCTGATCCAGATAATCTTCCGATTGAATTTTATGAAAAATAAGACCGTTTTAACCTATCAAAAAAGCACAATTCACAAAGGAATCATAAAAAATAGCAATTATATTGATTTTCGAACCCCAGTCTAAGATTCTTTCTTTAAATTTGTAATACGCTCAAAAACTTTATTTTTCAAATAAATCATTTTTATTTTATTTGGGATTAAAGTTTGTAAAACAATTTTAGATGAACAATACTGCCCGAATTAAAAAAAAGTACCAATTAATTAAATTTCAAAAATTAGTTATTGTTTCTGTTCTAATTGGTTTTCTTTCGGCATTTTTAGGAATTTCATTAAAAAAAATAACCGAATATTACGAGGAAATATTTTTTTATCAAGCTTCGTTAAACCCTATATTCATTATTGTTTTTCCGATTTTTGGGTTATCTGTCATTTATTTCCTTCGAGAATATCTTTTTAGAAAAAAAGAAAATAAAGGGATTAAAGAAATTTTTGAAAGCACGAATTCCAAATCCAAGAACTTACCCAATTATAAAATTCCATCCCATTTCATCAACGGATTATTGACTGTTGTTTTTGGAGGATCCACTGGGATTGAAGTTTCTACCGTTGTTGCTTCGGCTACGATTGGTTCTGTAGCCCAAAGAAAACAAAACGTATTCAGACAATACAAAACCGAATTAATATGTGCAGGGGTTGCGGCAGGAGTTACCGCATTGTTCAGTAGTCCTATTGCCGGAATTCTTTTTGCAATTGAAGTCATTTCCAGAAAAGTGACCCGAGCATTTTTAATCAGTAATTTGATTGCAGTGGCAATAGCTTTTGGACTTGTTTTTTTATTGGATGAAAAACCTTTATTTGCCGTAACTATTACAACTTGGCATTTAAGAGCAATTCCATATTTTATACTTTTAGGAATTTTAGCTGGTATCAATTCCGTTTATCTCACTCGTTGTGTATTATTCTTTAAATCTCAATTTTCAAAAATTAAAATTCATTATTATAAGATTCTGATAGGCTCTCTAATCCTGAGTATTTCCTTATTCTTTTTTCCCCAACTTTATGGAGAAGGTTATCATGCTATCAAGGGAATATTTGTTCATTCAAATGACACGACATTTTCATTTTCATTGGTACTGACATTTATTGGAATCATCCTTTTAAAACCAATAGTAACTTCGGCAACGCTAGCTTCGGGGGGTGATGGAGGTGTCTTTGCGCCAAGCCTTTTCATTGGTGCCTTTTTAGGATTACTCGTTGCTTTGCTTTTAAACACTTATCTGAATGCCAATATAATTCCTGTAAACTTTATGGTTATTGGAATGGCTGCGGTTTTAAGCGCCAGTATTCATGCGCCTTTTACCGCGATTTTCTTAGTCTGTGGATTAACCAATGATTATACTTTATTTCTTCCCATTTTGGTTGTTTGTCTGATTTCAAAATACACAGCAAAAATGATTTTTCCATTCACTGTGTACTCCTATTCTGCTAGTTTATCAAAATAATAGTTTATGCCAATTGAAAAAATAAAAAGGAATTATCGAAAAACTAAATACATTCTTTACAAAGAAACTTTAATTGATTTTAAAGAACATTTTTGGGCTTTTTTAGGATCATTTATCGGTATAGGTCTAATGGCTTATTTACAATCCAAAACACTACTACATTCAGATGTAGTTTTTTTGATTGGATCTTTTGGTGCTTCCAGTGTTTTGGTTTATGGCGCTATCCAAAGTCCATTATCCCAACCCCGGAATCTTGTTGGTGGCCATCTTGTATCGGCAATTGTAGGAGTCACAGTAGCTAAATTTGCGCCCGATATTTTATGGATAAGTGCTCCTCTTGCTGTCTCTTTCTCAATTGTTTTAATGCAAGCAACCAAAACATTGCATCCTCCTGGAGGCGCAACTGCATTGATTGCAATAATTGGTTCTCCTAAAATTACAAGTCTTGGCTATTGGTATGTATTGTATCCAGTTCTAAGTGGCGTCCTTATTCTTTTGGTTGTAGCTCTAATTTTCAATAATATGACTGCGAACAGAAGTTATCCAAATCATAAAAAGTATCATATCATTAGAAAACGAATTGCCAATAAATTTAGAAACAGCTTATCTTAATTTCTAAAACACGTCACTATTTTAGAAAAAAAGACAATCAATCACATACTCTACTTACAGAATCATACGCAAAAATCTTATCAACAAATCTGAAATCTGAAATCTAAAATCTAAAATTAAATTTTACCTTTGACCTTTCAACAAAAACAAAGATTATGGTTTATAAATTTAGAGTAATTCTAGACGCAGAAGATGATGTTTTTAGAGACATTGCAATACTTGAAGACGATACTTTAGAAGATTTACACAATGCTATCTTTAATTCCTTTGGTTTTGACGGAATGGAAGTAGCCTCATTTTATACTTGTGATGAAACATGGAATCAGGAAGACGAAATTTCGCTTTTTGATACCGGAGATATTCCAGGGGAACAAAAAGTAATGAGCGATTATCAGCTATCGGATATTTTAGATAAACAAAACACCAAAATTATCTATGTATATGATTTCATCAACATGTGGACTTTCCTTGTAGAATTAGCTGCAGTAGAAGACCAGGTTCTTGGAAATCTATATCCAGAAACGATTTTTTCTCACGGTGAAATGCCTGATGAAGCTATGGAAAAAAACTTTGAATCAGATAATGCCGATGACTATAATGATGAATTTGAAGATGGACTGGACGAAGATGATTTAGACATGTTTGAAGGAGATGATAGTTTTGAAGACTATGGGTTTGAGGAGAATTGGAATTAAATAACTAAACGAATAAGCATCAAGAGCCAAGATGAAAGACTTAAAAATTGTCATTTATCTTGGCTCTCTCATCTAAAATATAAAATACAATATATGATCAACTTATATAACACCCATATCGAGAACTTATCAATTCATAGAGTTGGTAATAAAAGTAGAAACGAAGCCCTTTTTTTATCAGAGCAGCCGTTTAATTTAAATGATGAAATTGTACCCTTGATGAAAGAATTTTTCTTTAAACCCTTTAGAGAAAAAGAAGAAAACTATTTTCAATTTGCACATGAAATTGATTTGGATTATAACGACATGTTCAAATTTGCAACGGAAATTTTTGAAAATCCAAGTACTATTCATGAAGCTTCAAAAAAAATCACAAAGCATTTATTTGAGCAATCCAATCATCCGCACATCAAGAATGGAGAAGTATATGTTACGTATTTAACAAACGTTAGTATTGATAATAATGTGGTAGACGCCATAGGAATATTCAAAAGTGAGATACAAGCTGACTTTTTACAATTTGAGGAAAAAGAAACACACTTAGAAATGATTTTACAACAAGGTGTAAGTTTAAACAAATTAGACAAAGGCTGCTTAATCTTTAATTATAAAAAAGAAGAAGGCTATAAAATCCTAACAGTGGACAGCAACCGTTACGATGCCAGATATTGGTTGGAACATTTTCTTTCAGTAGATGCTTTTGAGGATGAAAATTTCATTACTAAAAAATATTTAAAATTCTGTCAGAACTTTGCCAAAGACGTTGTTTTTCCTGCCGAAGACAAAAAAGAAGAAGTGATGTTCATGAATCGTTCCGTGAATTATTTTGCCAAAAATGATCAGTTTGAAGAAACTAATTTCTTAAATGAAGTTTTAGACAACCCTGATTTGATTCCAGAATTCAAAAATTATAAAATAGACAAAGGAGAAAAATATAGCATTGAAGATGTAACTTCTTTCCCTATTGCCAATGCTGCAGTTTCTGACGCTAGAAAATCAATCAAAAATGTAATTAATTTAGATACACATATCCAAATAAAAATGGATTTCATCAATCCTGAAAGTGCAGAGAAATTTGTAGAAAAAGGTTGGGATGAAGAAAAACAAATGTATTATTATTTAGTTTATTTCAATAAAGAAGAAAAGAGCTAGTTTACACTGTTCAGTCACAGTTTACAGTTTTTATACTTAAATATTCAATTCCCAATTGCGAAAGTGATTGGGGATTTTTTTTTTGACTTTACAAGACAAAAAAAGTTATTATTTATTTTATTTGTAAGTAATTTTATATTTTTATTAACATAAAGTGTATTTTATCGATTTTATTTGCTATTTAAACGATTACTTACTACGTTTGAATTCCCAAATCTTAATACTCAAATTATGAACACAATTGAAATCAAAGAAAAATTTCTGAAGAAAAATATTTTGTGTTCATTGTTTGGGCATAAAATTATTACAACCAGAAATGTTACAAATCATTTCAAAGAATTTAAATGTACTGTTTGTCATCTTGAACTAACTAACGATGAAAATGGTAAGAAAACATTTCTCACTCCAGAACTAAAAGAAATAAACGAAACATTGATTGGGTTTTATAAAAAAAGGGTTCATACTATTTAAACCCATTTCCATTTAACATAAATATTTTATTTCAAGCTCTGAATTATTAGCTTTTTTTTAAAGTCAATTTGATTAAATAAAAATTTTTAAGAATTAAATTCCCCACCTATTAGTAACCTACTAAAACCTTGAAAAGATGCTAATCCTTCTATTAATAAAGTCAATAATGATATTGAGACAAAGAAATAATCAAAAAAAATTATTAAAGTACAACAGTATTTCTATTTCACAATTGTAGTAAATCTATTTAATGGATACTAGAATTTAGTGCAAAAAAATCACCTTATTAAATTCGGATCCTACTACTTAAAAAAAGAATCTAAAATTAGTCTATCCAATTTCGTTTATTAGTAATTTTGTATTCTAAATAAACTATCAGATGGATTATCATTTGTTCAAAGAAAGCCCATTCAAGACCTTGATTTCGTTTCACAAACTCATTGAAACTTTGGATGAAATTGCTGCAACCAATGTGGACTATCGCTCAAATTATGCAAAAGCATTATTGAAAGAAATAGAACCTTTCCCAGAATTCAGAACTGGAATAGAGGATTTTAATTTGATCCATAATAATGAAACACTGATAAAATATTTATTAGCCGATCTATTCCCTACAGCCCTAACACATAACGAAATTAAAGCGGTTACGATTCCCTTTCAAAATTTCACTTTTAATTATACCGAAAGATTCAAAAAAATACTGCATAATGCCGGGACAACTTTTGATATGGCAATCCGGGATTTTGATGGCAATCAATTCTACATACTGAATTGCATTTTGATTTTGAATACCTTCTATAATCAGCATTTTGATTTCAACAAACCTTTGTTTTACGATATTCCGGATACAAATGGCATCATGAAACATTATAGAATTCTATATAATGCCGATTTTATGGAAATTATCCCTACTGATAAGGCTACAACTTTGACTCCGGAAGATATCGATTTATTGATGGACAATTATGATAATATCGATTTGTGGAAAGATAAATTTCCGTCTGAAAGCTGGATTCTAAAAGGCTTTGGTATAGTATCCTTATTTGATGCATCTATAGAAAGTGCGGTTTCAAACTTGAAAAGTAACCTTTTGAAATCAGAAAAAAATCATACTGACGGCAATCAAAATTTTGAAACTATTTTTCGTTCTATTTTCAAAATATCCGATTTGAAAGTTGGTTTTATCATTTATAACGAAGAGGATGAAAAATTTGTAAAACCTCCTTACGATGATAAAAAAATAGGTAGTTTTATTCTTCACGATATGCAAGAAGCCGATTGTAAAAATCTCCTTTTTGGATGCTCTTTGGAAAATCTTTTAGAACAAAATAAGCCTTTTGTAATTTCAAACGTTGCAAAATTTGCCTCAACACCAGGAAATGAAAAATTGGGAAAACATTTTTTAGGACTAAATATTCATAGCTGTATTCTTGCACCTGTAATAAAGAATGGTAAACTTTTAGGTATTATAGAATTAGTTTCGGCAAAACCAAGAGAACTTAACAGCATTAATGCAAACAACCTAAATTTGATTTTACCTTATTTAGTAGATACATTGGAGCGCTACAACAATGATATGCAACACCATATAGAAGCTATCATTCAGAGGGAATACACAGCAATTCACCCAAGCGTCTATTGGAAATTCAGAAGAGAAGCCCTCAAATATTTTCAAACTAATAATCCAAATAAAGACTACATTTTTAAAGAAATTGTATTCAAAGAAGTATATCCTTTATACGGGCAAATAGATATCAAAGGCTCTTCTGAGCACAGAAATGAGACTGTAAAAGAAGATTTAAAAAATCAACTGGAGGCTCTTATTCTAATCTTTGAAAATCAAAATTCAAATAGCAGCCTGGTTTTATTGGAACAACGAAAATTTGAATTGCAATCATTTTACGAACAATTGGAATTTCCTCTAAAAGCGGATACAGAACAACAAATTCAACTGTATATTGAAAAAGAGATTCATCCAATTTTAAGGAATACAAAAACAACTGAAATAGGAGAAACTCTAGAGCAAAATTATTTTGAGAGTTTGGATGAAAAAACAGGAATGTTTTACCATTCGAGAAAGAAATTTGATAACGCCATGTCTATTGTCAATAAAAAATTGGCCTCAATTCTTGATAAAAAACAAGTTGAAGCACAAAATATTTTTCCGCATTATTATGAACGTTTCAAAACTGATGGCGTGGAACACAATCTTTATATAGGTGCTTCAATTACTCCAAACAAAGATTTCGACAGCATATACCTCCATAATTTAAGATTGTGGCAATTGCAAACTTTGTGCGAAATGGAACTGGAACACCATCAACTTAAATCTTCTTTGCCTTACGAACTTGATGTGACTTCATTAATTTTAGTATTCAGCTCCCCTATCTCAATCCGATTTAGAATGGATGAAAAACGTTTTGATGTAGATGGAACTTATAATGCCCGTTATGAAGTTGTAAAAAAACGTATCGACAAAGCCAACATTAAAGGTACCAAAGAAAGAATAACCGAAAAAGAAAAAATTACGATTGTCTATTCTCACAATACCGAGCAAACCGAATATTTGAATTACATAAAATTTTTACAATTCAAAAATATTTTAGAACCCGCTGTCGAGGAATTTGAAGTTGAGGAATTACAAGGCGTTTCGGGACTGAGAGCCATTAGAGTAAAAGTAATTAATAAAAATAAAGAACCCGATTCTAAAAACTATTCCTATCAGGATTTATTGGATGAACTAAACTAAACTCCAACCATTTTGAAAGCAATGATGAAAGCAATAACTGAGACAACTATTCCTATCATAAAAAGATTATAGGCAATTCTCAATAATCTGTATTTTTTCTCTAAAACTATTCCTAAGAAATATAAATCTTTAATCATCGAATTATAAATGTACTCTCTGTCTTTCATCATTTCGTTCATAGCCCATTCATAGTCTTGCAAAGGCATTTTGTAGAAATTACCAAAGAAAAGCAGATTCACTTTTTTATTTTCAATGTCTTGTTTAGTAAAAACGCCTTTTGTTACTTTTGGCCTTGTAGAAAGTATGGCAAAAATGATTGTGATTACGCTGGAAATTACCATAATAAAGGTTGGAATCACCAAATGGGCATTTTTTGGACTATCTAATTTTGGAATAATCGTAGAAAGTGCAATTGAAATAATAATCGCGTTTACAGAAAGTAGAATATTAGCCTTACTATCTGCAATACCACTCAAACGGGTATGATTACCAAGAGTAACTCTGAAAACAGTATCAATACCACGCTCCGGCTTTTCCTCTTTTTCTTTCTTTTTATCTTCTTTTTTCAATTTTTTGTCCTTTTTATCATCAGTTACATTGATTTTTTTCTGAATCCTTTTTATATTTTTCTCCTTTAAAGGTTGCCAATTTTCCAATGCAAAATCAGTATAAAACCGATGCTTATTCACCAAAAAATCCCAGTTTTCAGCGGCCCAATCTTTATCTGAATATAACTTATCCTCTGTATTTTCCCATTCTTTCCTCAAAACTTCGCAACTGGACAAATAATCATCACTAAAAAGATGATAATAATCGGCGTCTTTTATTATTTTTTCAAGAAGTGTTTGAGGCACATATTCCTTTGAAGTGGCTTTAATTAAGCTGGTGATTTCTGCAATATATTCTTCTGATTTTCCTTTTTCTTTCAAAAACTGTGTTACTATAGCACTGCTGCAATTCTCGTGATTAGTACAACCATTAATGTATCCTGTATCATGAAACCAGGCTGCTACAAGCAAAATTTCTTTGTCAGTAGCATTAACATTCATTCCTTCAGCAAGTACCAAAACTGCTGCAACCATCTCACGTGTATGATTAATATTATGGTAAGTATATGAATTAGAAAGTTTATCTTTGAGTAATTTTACAACAAAATCTTCGGCTTGTTCTATAAGGTTCATAAGAAATAATTATACTACTAAATTATGGAATTGTTTTTGGATAATCGATTTAAAAATAGGAATAAAATAAACTTAGGTTTTATTCTTTTGTTTTTGGTTCTTCAATCTTGCGCTACGCATCATGCTCAGTTTGGTAAAAATATCAAAAATCCGATATCACAAAACGCAATAGACAGTTCAAAAATTGTGCATACTTTCTATTTAATTGGTGACGCAGGAAATGCCAATGAAAAAAACGCACAAGAAACCATTGAGCTCTTGGAAAATCAATTAGAAAAAGCAACTAAAAACTCGACTCTTTTATTTCTTGGAGATAATATTTATCCAAAAGGATTACCCAATACTGACAATCCAAATGAACGAATTATTGCCGAAAATAAGTTAACAAACCAACTAAAATTATCTAAAAAATTCAAAGGCCAAACTATTTTCATTCCTGGAAATCATGATTGGTACAATGGAATTAAAGGATTACAACGCCAGGCCAAGTTTGTAACTGATTATCTGAATGACAAAAAATCATTTTTACCAAGAAAAAGCTGTGCCATTGACGATTTGGAAATAAATAAAAACTTAACTCTAATAACTATTGACAGCCAATGGTTTTTGGAAGATTGGGATCAAAGTCCCACTATAAATGATGATTGTGATATCAAAACACGGGAAGATTTTTTTGCTGAACTAGAGAATATTTTGAATAAAAATCAAGAAAAAACAGTAGTTCTGGCGCTTCATCATCCGTTGATGAGCAATGGAACGCACGGTGGCCAGTTTTCATTGGAGAAACAGCTTTTTCCATTGGAACAAAAAATTCCGCTTCCGGTCATAGGCTCCCTCATCAATCTAACCCGAAAAACATCTGGAATAAGTCCGCAAGATATTCAGAATAAAAGCTATACACTTTTCATAAAACGTATAAAAACACTGCTTCAAAGTCAGGATAATGTTATTGTTGTTTCAGGCCATGATCATAATTTACAATACATTAATAAAGACAACATCAAGCAAATTATCAGTGGAGCCGGTTCAAAATCAGAAGCGGCTAAAGCTGTTTTTTCCAATGATTTCTCTTATGGTGGAAATGGGTATGCCTCATTATCTATTTATGCTGATGGAGCAGCAAAAGCTTCCTTTTATGGTAAGGAAAATAATAAAGAAAAACTGATTTTTCAACAATCCATATTAGATAACAAAGAAGATTATAGCACTCAAAATTTCCCAACATCATTTAGTAAAACCACCACAGCATCCATCTATTCACCAAAAAAAACCAAAAAATCATTATTTTATAAATTCTTTTTTGGAAACCATTATCGAAAATATTACAGTTTGCTAATAGAAGTAAAAACGGCTACAATTGACACCCTTTTTGGAGGCCTAAACCCGAAACGTGCCGGAGGTGGTCATCAATCAAAATCATTGCAACTTTTTGATAAAAATGGCAAAGAATATGTAATACGTGCCATGAAAAAAAGTACCGGACGCTTTTTACAATCGGTAGCTTTTAAAGACCAATTTATCCAAAACGAATTTGAGGATACGTATGCTGATGATCTTTTATCTGATTTTTATACTACCTCTCACCCTTACACTCCTTTTGCTGTTGGCAATTTAGCTGAAAAAATTGGCGTTTCACATACCAATCCGGTATTGTATTATATTCCAAAACACAAAGCTTTAAAGGATTTTAATGCCAATTTTGGGGATGAATTGTATATGGTGGAAGAACGCCCTAATGACAGTCAAATAGATGTGAAAAGCTTTGGAAAACCAACTGCAATTATCAGCACTGCTGATTTATTAAAAAATCTTCACAAAGATTACAACTACACAATAGATGAAAGTGCTTATATCAAAGCGCGATTGTTTGATATGCTTATAGGCGATTGGGACAGGCATGAGGATCAATGGCGTTGGGGCGAATATAAAGAAGGTAAAAAAACAATTTACAGACCCATTCCACGTGATAGAGACCAAGCTTTTACGAAATATGATGGTGCATTAATCACTCTTTTGATGAATAATCCACAATTACGCCACATGCAAACTTTTAAAGAGAAAATTAAAAATGTGAAATGGCTCAACCGTGAACCGTATCCATTAGACCTTGCTTTCCTTAAAACCACAGATGAAAACGAATGGTTAAAACAGGCAAAATACATTCAGAATAACCTTTTGGATACTGATATAGATGCTGCTTTTAATAATTTACCTGCAGCCGTTCAGGATGGAACGATCGAAAGTATTAAACAGAATTTGAAAGTCAGAAAAACGCAATTGCAGCACTATGCTTCGGAATATTACAACGTGCTGCAGAAAACAGTTTTAATTGTGGGCACTGACAAAAAAGACAAATTTATAATTCAACACAAGGCGAAAAACAAACTTGAAATTGAAGTGTATCGAATGAAAAATGATGAGGAAAAATTACTTTACACTAAAGACTTTATCGCTGGAAAAACTAAGAATATTTGGGTTTACGGATTAGATGATGACGATGTTTTTGAAGTAAAAGGCACGTCAAATTCTGCAATAAACATTCGATTAATTGGAGGAAAAGACAACGATTCTTATACTGTTGAAAATGGAAAAAAGGTAAAAATTAATGATTTCAAATCGAAGGTGAATACCTATGCTTTAGATTCTAAAACTAAAGTCGTTTTGACGGATGATTATAAAACCAATCTTTATGATTATAAAAAACCAAAATACAATGCTTTATCAGGATTACCGAGTATTGGTTATAATCCTGATAATGGTATAAAATTAGGGTTTGTAACTAACTACACCGTTAATAAATTCAATCAAAACCCGTATACGCAAAAACACATCTTAAAAGCCAATTACTTTTTCGCCACCGATGGATATGAACTCATTTATAATGCTCATTTTCCAAAATCAGTTGGCAAATGGGATTTAGATTTGGAAGCCCAATTTACAAGTCCCAACTTTACGATTAATTATTTTGGCTACGGAAATGAATCTTTAAATAATGACGAGACTTTTGGAATGGATTACAATCGGGTACGTCTTAGAACATTAATGGTTATGCCGTCCATTAAGAAAACAGGGAAATACGGCAGTGCAATCATATTTCAAACCTCCTTTGAAAGGATCAGTGTAGAAGAAACAAATGATCGTTTTATAAATATCCCCGGAATCGTAAATCAAGACGTTTTTAACAGCCAAAAATTTGCAGGAGCAACACTAAAATACAGTTTTGATAATTACGACATTCCTTCATTTCCTACCATGGGAATGGGATTCTCAGTAGCTGGAAGTTGGAAAATGAACTTAAATGACACCAAAAGAAATTTCCCGGCAGTAGAAAGCAAACTAAATTTCAACCATAAAATTGATGCTAACGGCAAAATAGTTTTGGCGACCATTCTGAAAGCTAAAGTACTGTTGAATAATAATTTCGATTTTTATCAGGGCGCTACTTTAGGTGGTGATTATGATTTGAGAGGTTTTAGAAATGAACGTTTTCTAGGGAACCAATCTTTTTATCAAAGTAGCGATATCCGCTGGAATTTAGGAAAAATAAAAAGGAGTATTTTACCAATGTCTTACGGAATTTTTACTGGTTTTGATTATGGCAGAGTGTGGCTAAAAGGCGAAAATTCAGATAAATGGCATCAATCATTTGGAGGTGGATTGTGGATCAACAGCCTGAATGCATTAACGGCCAGAATCGCCTATTTTAAAAGTGCTGATGAAGAAGCCCGAATTACTTTTGGTTTAGGATTTGGATTTTAGCTTTTTGACACTGACGTTATAAACATTTCCACCAATACTTTTGGTTCTTTCATCGGCAATGAATAAATAATCATTATCGTTAAAGCAAACTGCTTCTTTTTGAGAAAAATGATTTAATTTGAGTATCGTTTTTGTTCCATTCAAAAAATTGTCCTCTTTAAAATTTTCGAATAAGAAAATTTTATCATGCGTTAAAATAGCGACTTTGGATTCATCCGGACTTATCGTCGCACTGGTAATCGCACAGTGATTATAGTCGTCGCAAGTTATAAATTGTCCCATTAAAACCGCTTGATGAAATCCCGGAGTATTCGGAATTTTATATAAAAAAGCAGTGCCATCAAATCCTTTGCTTCGATTTTTTGTGAACAGATAGAAATTATTTTTAAACTCAAAAAAACCTTCAACATCATAGAACATTGCTGATTTTTTTGGCGGAAAATCTTTTTGTTCGGGATAAGCAAATGAGACTTTATAAGCTGGAACGACACTTTCACTGTTTAATGATTTTTTGTCTATTTTATAAATACACAAATCCTTTCTTTCGTTGTCATTATTCCCAAAATCTCCAATATACAGATTCCCATTTTTATCTTTAGTAATGTCTTCCCAATCAATATTTTCTGTATTTTCGATGCGTATGGTTTTTTCAATTTCACCATTTTGAAAATTCAAACCATAAATCGCATTTGCATTACCGCTGTCTTCCAGTGTCCAAAGTAAATTTGTTTCTGACGAATAAGTAATTCCAGAAACTTCTTTTAATTTATTAGGTAAAGAATATAGGGTTTCTAATGAATTCGAATCTTGTTGACAAGATAAAAAAACAAAAGAAAATAAGACAGAAATATAGTTTTTAGAACTCATTGTAGTGAAAATATAAATTTATAAAAAGGCTAAAATCCAGTATTGAATAAATTTGTGTTTTTAAAGTTTCTGGTAATAAATTCAAAAGCCGCACTCATTACATTCCCCATAGATTTTGCTTTTTTAAAATTTAAATCATTGGTATAACTATACAGTTCTAATTTCAATTGATTCAAATGTTCATCGGTCGATATTGTGTCGGAACCCATGATTTGCAATAATCTTTTGATACGATTTTCGGCAGAATGTATTCTTTTGGCAAGAACCGCCCGCTCTTCATCTTTATACTGTTCTATAGAACTATGTTGCAATTTTTCTTTAACCAATTTTACCATTGGATAATTTTCTTTAAAAAACTGGGGACGATACACTTTAAAATTTCCTTCGAAGCATTGTTGGTCAAAATCAATCGCACGGATTCTATAAACCACCTGATCAAAATCGTGAATAGGAATAATTACATAATTATAAGAACGCATATCTCCTAACAAGCGAATCATACAGCGTTCATTGAACTTGACAAATTCTTTTGCTATTTGTGATTTTTCGGTTTCGGTACAATCAGCCAAAAGCGTTTTAATGAACACATCTCCGGCAATTCCCATAATATGCTCTTCGATTAAAGTGTCTTTGTATACTAAAAAATTTATTTTATCAGGTGACAGAATATGTTCCAGTTCCAGCCCGTAAACACGAGAAGCATCTGCTTTCTTGATGTAAAAATGTGTATAATTATCATTCAAGATGTTTCTGACTTTGATTCGGAACGGTTTCGAATTTCCAAAAGTGCAATAATCGATTGAATCCACATTCAGAAATTTAATAATTCCCAAATTACCATCAGAATGTAACAGAGAATAGATTTTCATCAAAGTCAAATCAATCTCTTTTCGTTCAAATTCATTATAATACACCCGAATCCATAACGTATCTTGATCGTTTTTATCATACACATTTATGGAACCGGAAAAACGCAACAAATCATCATAAAAAATAGGCACTTTGGAGATTCTATCAAATCGTTCCAAGTAATCCAAAAGCGAATTATTTATAGGATAAGACGGTTTCTTAAAAAGCATTATCGGCTCGCTCATTCGAAAAATATTTAATGCAAAATTACAACAAATTAGAACTCAAAAACATCAAAAAACACGTACTTATTCAACTTCTGTTAAATCATGATTTTGATTCCTTTCAAGGAATTTCAAAAGCCAATTCTATACAAAACTAACACGTTAACATAATTAATTATTGAAAAAAAAATTCAAATAGATTTTTTTAAAGCTAAAATATAATCCCCTAAATTTAAACATATTAAAAAAACAATCTAAAAAGTTAAAATAGCATCTCATATTATGTTAAAAAAAAACCATACAAGCATATTTACTTTACATTTGATTAATTCCTATTAGATTAAACGAATACCTCTCATGACAAATAAACTTGAACTCTATTTTAAAACTGCACAATCAGCAAAGATTGGGATTTGGGAAATTAATTTAGAAACCAGTCTAGTTTATTGGAATGCTGTTACTAGAGACATCCACGAAGTTCCTGATTATTTTATTCCAAGTATAGAAAAGGGGATTTTTTTTTATCTTGAAGGTGAGAATAGAATTCGAATCCAATATTTAATTGAAAGAGCCATTAATGACGGAATACCTTTCAATGATAACTTTCAAATTACTACAGCTAAAGGTAATATAAAACATATTGAAAGTATAGGACAAATAGTTTACAAAAACGAAAAACCTTATAAATTAATTGGTACTTTTCAAGATATTACAAAAGAGCATAATTTAGTCAACGAACTTGAATTAAATGTTGAAAAATTTTCTTCCATTTTCTCGAGTGCTAATGATGCTATTATTATCATTGATACTTCTAATGGAATTATAACAGATTGTAATCCAAGAACTACATCACTTACTGGTTACAAATGTTCCGATTTATTGGGTTTACATAATTCAGAATTATTTCCTTTAGAATACAGAAAACAAGTCCGAATTTTTCTAGCATATAATTTAACAAGGGATGATTATGGTGTAAATGAAACCTATATAAAATCTAAATCTGGCGAGTCAATACCTGTAGAAATCGCTTCCGGAAAAACATTTCAGGTCAATCAGATTACATATTTAGTCTGTTTCATTAGGGATATTAGCGAAAGGAAAAATACTGAAGAAAAAATGAAACTACTTTCTCTTGCTGCTTCAGAAACTACTGACACTATTGTAATTGCTAATCCAAAGGGAGAGGTAATATGGGTAAATCAGGCTTATTTAGATCTTACAGGATTAGATATGAATGAGGTTATAGGCCAAAAACCCGGATATTTATCAAAAGGCCCTGAAACTGATTTACAAGCTACGGCCACAATGCGGGAAGCAATCAGGGCTAAAGAAAGTATCAAAATTACTATTCTGAATTACAATAAGAAAAAAGAAAAATACTGGTTTGAATTGAATATTACTACCGTTTTTGATAATCAAAATAATTTCATAAATTTTGTTGGCGTCGGTCGAGATGTTACACTCAGAATTGAAAAAGAGATTGAACTTAAGCATCTATTAGAAGTTACGAGCCAACAAAACAATAAGCTTTATAACTTTGCTCACATTGTCTCCCATAATATTCGTTCTCACAGCAGCAATTTAGCGATGGTTGTAGATGTAATTGAAAATACAGAAGATATTACTGAAAAACTTTCTTATTTTGATTTATTTAAAGAAGGAACCGAAAAATTATCAGAAACAATTGAATATTTAAATGAAATTATAACGATTCAACAGAAAACAAATATTGAAAAAACTAAGATTAATTTAAAGAATGAAATTGAAAAAACAAAAAAGGCATTAAGTCTAGCTATTAAAGAAAGTAAGATCACGATAACTCATACTATCCCCGATGAATTAATGGTAAATGCAATTCCCGCATATTTAGATAGTATTTTACTTAATTTATTTACAAATGCGATAAAATACAGATCTCTTGAACGTAATGCTATTCTAGAAATCGGTTATGAAGTGAATGAAGATTTTACCGTCATAACCTTCAAGGATAATGGCTTAGGATTAAATTTAAAGAAAAACGGACATAAAATTTTTGGCATGTACAAAACCTTTCATGGCAATGAAGATGCTAAAGGAATTGGATTATTTATAACCAAAAACCAACTGGAGGCCATGGATGGAAAAATTGAAGTAGAAAGTGAAGTAGGTTTGGGTTCCATTTTTAAAGTATATCTAAATGAAAAATAAATTAACTTATATTATTGATGACGATAAGATGTCAGTTAAATTAATAAGTATTCTTATCTCAAAAAACAAGTTTTGTGAGGACGTGCAACCTTTTTATAATGCTCAATTTGCTATAGATAAATTAAAACAAAATTGTATTGAAAATAAAAATCTACCAGATGCAATTTTACTTGATTTGAATATGCCTGTCATGGATGGCTGGCAATTCCTGGATGAATTTGTTCTGTTGCCAATAAAAAAAGAAATTTCAATTTTTATTATCACTTCTTCAATTGACCCCATTGATATTGAAATGGCAAAAAAATACAGCGTAGTAAAAGATTATATTATGAAACCTATTACTGCTCAAAAATTAAATGCGCTATGCATATTAATTGGCAAAACAAACTAAATACAGTTTAATAGTAACAAATCCTAACCTTGTTCGTCCTATATAAAACTTAAAAAACAAGCACTTTGGAAATTATACTCTCTATCAAAAATCTCAACAAACGTTATGGCAGTTTACAAGCCTTGAAAGACGTTTCCTTCGAAATATATAAAGGTAATGTTTACGGGATTCTTGGTCCTAACGGTAGCGGAAAATCGACAACTTTAGGAATTGTTTTGAATGTGGTAAATAAGACCTCAGGTGAATACAGCTGGTTTGGTGGTTCAATGCAAACTCATGAAGCATTAAAAAAAGTGGGAGCTATCATCGAAAGACCTAATTTCTATCCGTACATGACGGCAAAAGAGAACTTAGAATTGGTTTGCAAAATCAAAGGAATTAACTATGCCAAAGTAAACGAAAAGCTGGAATTAGTGGGTTTAACAGACCGACAAAATAGTAAATTCAGTACGTTTTCTCTTGGGATGAAACAGCGATTGGCCATAGCTTCCGCCCTACTAAATGATCCGGAAATTTTAATTCTTGATGAACCTACTAACGGTTTAGACCCCCAAGGAATCCATCAAATCCGTGATATTATCAAACAAATAGCTTCAAAAGGAACTACTATTTTACTCGCCTCCCATTTATTGGACGAAGTAGAAAAAGTATGTACACATGCACTGGTTTTAAGAAAAGGTGAAATTTTATATTCTGGTTTAGTTGGTGGTATGTCTACCAATGAAGGATTCTTTGAGCTGGAAGCTGATGATATCGAAAATTTGGTATTGGTATTAAAAACACATCCTGCTGTAAAAAGTGTTGTAAATGAAGGAGGAAAAGTTTTGGTTTATTTAAAACATGATTGGGATGCAAAGGAGTTGAATCTATTTCTTTTTGAAAAAAACATTGTATTAAGTCATTTGGTTAAACGCAAAAATAGTTTGGAAGAGCAATTTTTAGAATTAACAAATAACGCAAAACCAACTATCAAAAACTAAAACAATGAAACGACTTCTCTCAATAGAATTACAAAAAATATGGAAAAATAAAGCTAGTCGCGTTTTGACCCTGACTTATTTTATTCTCCTAACCTTTATTGCTTTAATAGCTTCAATCAAATTTGATCTTGGAATTTTTAAGCTTCATCTTGCTGAAATGGGCATTTTTAATTTTCCTTTCATTTGGCATTTCAACACCTATATTGCGGCAATTTTAAAGTTATTTCTGGCGATTGTTATTGTTTCAATGATGGCAAATGAATATAGCTACGGAACTTTAAAACAAAATTTGATAGACGGAATGAGTAAAAAAGAATTTATTCTGTCTAAATTCCTGACAATCGTTTTATTTGCTGCGGTATCAACTCTTTTTTTGTTTATGATGTCATTAATTCTCGGCTACAGCTTTTCTTCTTATACTGAAATTGGCATCGTTTTCTCTGATTTAGAATATATTTTGGCTTATTTCATAAAATTAATCGGATTTTTCTCTTTCTGTTTATTTTTAGGAATATTGGTAAAACGTTCGGCATTTGCACTTGGATTTCTTTTAGTTTGGAATATTATTGAAGGAATTGCCAAAGGAATCTTAACTTTTAAAATATTTCCCGACAGCAATAAAGCATCTTATATTACACAATTTTTGCCTTTGGAATCCATGTCTAATTTAATCGTGGAACCATTCTCCCGATTATCAATTATTAAGTCTATTGGAAACCAGATTGGAATGGACAACAGTAAAGATTACAGTGTACATTTTTCATCTATTCTAATCGTTTTATGTTGGACTTTCATTTTTACATTCTTATCCTATCGCTTATTAAAAAATAGAGATTTGTAGTATCTTTACAGAGCTATGAAATGTGTAAAAACAATCTTATTTTATATCTTCATTTGTTGCACTTCAAGTAGTGTAACGGGGCAATCTATTTCAGTAAATGATTCTTATACAGCACAACAACTTGTTGAAAATATTTTAGTAAATAGCTCTTGTGCCAATATTTCGAACCCAATTGCGACTGGAGATACATTTACTGCGGGGAAAAACAGTTATGGATATTTCAATAATCAAGGAGGCAGTTTTCCTTTTACCGAAGGCGTACTTTTAAGTACGTGGAGCAGCCAAAATTCTATAGGGCCATTTATACGAAATCAAGGAGGAGGAGATACTTCTTGGTTAGGAGATGCCGATTTAGATAAGGAATTAGGTTTTAAAACAATAAATGCTACCATCTTAGAATTCGATTTTACACCTCTAACTAATTTCATAAGTTTTGATTATTTATTTGCTTCCAATGAATATCAGGATGATTTTCCATGTCGTTTTTCTGATGGATTTGCATTTTTAATAAAGGAAAAAGGCAGCCCTGCTAATTATCAAAATTTAGCCGTAATTCCTGGTACTACTACTCCCGTTTCATCACTAAATATACATCCTTTGATCCCGTCATTTGGCGTATTCGGTGGATGTCCTGCAAAAAACGAAAACTATTTTGGGGGTTATAGTTCTGCCACTAGTCCTACTAACTATAGTGCCCAAACTGTGGTGATGAATGCACAAACAAATGTTATAGCCGGAACAACTTATCATATAAAATTAGTAATTGCTGATGACACTTTTCAATATTACGACTCAGCAGTTTTTCTAAAGGCAGGTAGCTTTTCTCCAAAAATAGATTTAGGACCGGATCGATTATTAACAACCAATAACCCTATTTGTTTTGGCGAAAGCTATACTATTGACACTAAATTACCGACAAGTTATAGCTACAAATGGTTTAAAGATTCAATTGAAATAATAGGAGAAACTAGCCCATCTCTATCAGTTACAGATACAGGCATGTATAAAGTTGAAATTACTTTGACTCCTGCAACTTGTATGACCAGTGATGAAATAAAAGTAGAATATGCTCCAAAAATAGCTTTGAATGACACTACTCTTTCCCAATGCGATGCTAATACTGATGGAATTACTATTTTTGATTTAACCCGAGTGGATGCGTTAGTAAAAAATAATACTGCTGGTTTAAGTAACCTTGTCTATTATGAATCTTTAGCGGATGCTCAAGCACAACTCAATCCAATTACGAATACAACAAATTATCAAAATAAAACAACAAACCAAATTGTCTTTGCAAGAACTACAAATACCTATGGTTGTGCCAATTACGCAAAAATTAGCCTCCAAATTTCAAATAATAGCATAACTCCTCAAAATCCAATTACAACCTGTGATGCAGATACCGTTCAAGATGGTTTGTATCATTTTGATTTAAATGCACAAGTAACACCGCAAGTACTGAATGGGTTGCCAACCGGATTAGTTGTTGAATATTATTTGAATACTACTGATGCTATTGCTCAAAAAAATCCTTTGCCAAACATTTTTAATAATACTGATGCAAACCAACAAATTATATATGCCCGAATTGTAAATGGTTCTGATTGTTACGCAATTACTCCAGAAACACTTGTAATTAGTACTTTTAACCCAACAAATTTTCAAGAAGAGAAGGCTGCATTATGCAACGGCAGTTCAATAAACCTAGCTGTTAATGCTGGATTTTCAAGTTATTTATGGAATACAGGAGAAACTACAAATACAATTAATGTTACTTCTCCCGGCAATTATTCTGTAAAAGTTACTAATCCAAATGGTTGCAGTGCAACAAAGACTTTTGATGTAACAGCATCTGGAATTGCAACTATTACCGGAGCGAAAATAAATGACTTTGATGGAGACGGAAATTCAGTTTTGATTGAATATACAGGAGTAGGAAATTATGAATTTTCTATTGAAGGATCATTCTTTCAAGACGAGCCACTTTTCAACGCAGTTGCTTCGGGAGATTATTTAGTTTATGTTCGAGATAAAAATGGTTGTGGGCTATCAAATCCATTCAAAATTTATGTGCTCGACTATCCTCGTTATTTCACTCCAAACGGAGATGGGTATAATGATTTTTGGAAAATTAAAAACCTTGATTTGTTGCCTAAATCTACAATAACAATTTTTGATCGCTACGGTAAATTATTAAAAGAACTTAGTTCAACTAGCTTTGGTTGGAATGGAAATTTTAATGGATATGATTTGCCCGCAGATGATTATTGGTTTAATTTAACTTTTGAAGATGGAAGAATAATAAAAGGCCATTTTTCATTAAAAAGATAAAACTTAATTTCCTATTTTTAGCGAATGAAAAAAAAATTACTCCTTTTCTTTATTTTTTTATCGATAGGGTGTTTTGCCCAATTTAGTAAAACACATTATATTCCACCTATAACCGCACAAAATGGCATGGCTTCGGATCACTATTTATACATTTCAACTCCAAACACGAATAATGTAAATTTTAAAATTATTGAAATTGGAGGAAATATAATAACAGGTGTCGTAAGTAACAATGCACCGTATGTATATACTATCGGAACAGGAAATACAACTCAATTATTCACTCCAAAAACCAATATTGGAATTGTAAAAAACAAAGGATATATAATAGAAGCCGAAAATTTAGTTTATGCAAGCGTAAGAGGAAATTCTTCCTTAAACAACAATGGTTCATATAATCACGCTGGTGGCCTTGTATCCAAGGGAAACAGTGCTCTCGGCAAAATGTTTAGATTGGGCGCCATGCTAAATCCAAATATAGACCCCAATTTATTAAATTTTACCTCTATTTTATCTACAGAGAATAATACTAAAGTAACCATCTCAAACATTCCAATAGGAACAATATTCACCAATGGAACAACTTATACAGCTCCAATAGTAGTAACATTAAACAAGAATGAAAGCTATGTAATAGCTTTGGAAAACTATAGTGGTAATAACTTTCCGTCTAACAGCTCCAAGATGATTGGTGCTTTGGTTGAAACTGACAAACCAGTGGTTGTCAATTCAGGTTCGTTTGGAGGAAGCAATAGTACTAGTACAAATGGAAGAGATGTGGGATATGACCAAATAGTTTCTTATGAAAAAACAGGAATGGAATACATTTTTGTAAAAGGCATTGGCACTGATGATTTAGAGCGTGTTTTACTGATTGCACATAATCCCAACACTATAATTTATTTGAATGGTAGCGCAACTCCTTATGCTACACTAGTCAAAGCAGGTGATTATGTGGCTATCGACGGAAGTCAATTCAGTAATGGAAATTTATATGTTACCACTTCCGAAAAGGTATTTGCTTATCAAAGTATTGGAGGATCGGCCTCTTCGGCAAATCAAAACTTATTTTTTGTGCCACCTTTAAATTGTGCCACACCCAATAGTGTGGATAATATCCCTCTTATTGAATCAATAGGAAACGTAACATTTAACGGAGGTTTAAATATAGTTACTGAAACAGGTGCTTTGGTCAAAATAAATGGCATTCCTATAACAGCCACACCAGTTGCTATTACAGGAAATTCAGGTTTTGTAAGATATACAGTTAATGGTTTATTTGGCAATATAGCCGTGAAATCAACTAAACAAGTTTATGTTTCTTACTTTGGAACTAATGGAGCTGCGACTTATGGCGGTTATTATTCTGGTTTTGACCTGAAACCTGAAATTATTTCTGATATAAAAATTGGAGCAAGCTCTAATTGCATCCCAGATGTAGTTTTAAGTATTAGTGCGTTGACTTCTTATGATGCTTTTGAATGGTATTATAATGATGTTGCCATTTCAAATTCTAATTCCAATTCCTATACTCCTACGGCACCTGGTTACTATCAAGTAAAAGGCACTAACTCAAACTGTGGTACCTTTATATTTTCAGATAAAATTCCCGTTAGTAGCTGTGCAACAAATTATGACAATGACAAAGCCAACGACAATATTGATTTAGACAACGACAATGATGGAATTACCAATTGTACAGAATCGTACGGAAGCCAAAATATAAACATGTCAAATTCCGCCGCAGGAAGTATTGCTATTGGTAGTTATTCTAATTCATTTACGGGAGCCATTACAACTACTGGGTCGGGATTACCATCAGGAACATTTACAGGAAATACCGATGGTAGTTTTATCACTGAAATTCCGGCAGGAAAAACAAATAGTATAACGTATACGATGAACTTTGCCAGTCCAATGAGCGCAGGAATTGAATATGTTTCAACTGCAAATTCAACTGATTTATTAAATGCCGATGCTGAATATGTCGTAAATTCAGATATAAATAAAACCATAACAGTCCTCAATCCTAACAATCAATTATTGATAGACACGAATTATGATGGCATATACGAAACTGGAATAACCCAATATTCATCATTTGAAATACGCTTTAGATTAAATGGAACTTTACCATTAACGGCTGGAACTGGTACTTTTCAATTTTTAACATATTTAGCCAATTCGATAAGTTTCACCCACAAAAATCTATCTGACACTACTCCAAACAGAGTCTCCTTAAAGTTTTTTACACTCTGTCTTCCAAAAGACTCTGATTTAGATGGAATTCCCGACCAATTAGATCCAGATAGCGACAATGATGGAATTCTGGATATAATAGAAGCCCAGGTAAACAATTCGGTGCCTTTATCAAATGCCGATACAAATAATAATGGTTTAGACAATGCCTTTGAGCCTGGATTTACTCCCATTGACACTGATGCTGATGGAGTTCCTGATTATTTGGATTTAGACAGCGATAACGACGGAATTTTAGACTCAGCAGAAACCGGAAATGACTTAGATGCTGACGGAATTCGAAATTACCGCGATTTAGACAGTGACAAAGATTTATGTAAAGATGTCATTGAAGCTGGTTTTTTAGATGCCAATGGAGATGGAATTCTTGGAAGTATTGCACCACCAACAGTTGACGCAAATGGGTTGGTAATAAGCGGCATTGGTTACACAACACCTAATCCAAATTATATCATTACTGCTCCGATGGAAATCACTACACAACCACAAGCAAAGCCAACATGTGAATTACAAAACACAACAATCACGGTGCTTGATAATGGCGGAAATACATACCAATGGCAACTTTCAACTGATGGAACTACTTGGAGCACCATTTCAAATAATGCAGTTTACAGCGGTGTTACAACAAATACCCTATCCTTAAAAAACGTAACAAATGCAATGAATGGATATAAATACAGAGTAAAACTCGAAAAAACAGGCAATTCCTGTGGCTTAATTTCTACCGAAACTACTTTGACAATTTATGCCTTACCAGTTGTTAATAATATAACGATAATACAATGTGACGATGATACTGATGGCTTTTCCGATTTTAATTTAACTGTTAAAAATAATGTTATCTCTACTAATTTTGCCTCCGAAACTTTCACCTATTACACCACTCTTTCAGGAGCTGAAACAGCGGATACTGGAAAATTAATTTCAAATCCTTCAGCCTTTACAAATACAACAGCAGGTGGTATGCCTATTTGGAGCAGAGTAGAAAACTCAAATGGATGTTATAATGTAGTCCAAATTACTTTAGTAGTATCTACTACCCAAATTCCAACATCATTCAGTCGTACTTTTTCAAATTGTGATGACTTAGGCATAGCCAATGACGATACTGATGGAATCGCAACTTTTGATTTTAGTAGTGTGACAACTGATATACTAGCACTTCTTCCTGTCACAAGTTCTTCATATTCTATAAAATATTACAAAAATGAAGCAGAGGCCTTATCAGAAAGCAATGAAATTTTAAATCGTACAAACTATAGAAATACAGATTCACCAAATCAACAAAAAATTTGGGTTCGCGTAGAAAGTACCGCTGATAATGCCTGTTATGGTTTAAGTCCCCGAATTACATTAAAAGTAAATCCAAAACCTAATATTGATACAAATGAAGATTTTGAAGAAAATGAATTGGTATGCTCTAACCTTCCTACTTTCTTTGTAAAACTAGATTCTGGAATTCAAGATGGCTCGCCAACTAGTAATTATACTTATGTTTGGAAAAAAGATGGAGTTATTCTAACAAACGAAACTGCTACAACATTGAATGTAAATCAAGAAGGGGATTATACAGTGGAAGTTAGCTCTCTTGCCGGTTGCAGCAGAATACGAACGATAAAAGTCACCGCTTCGGATGTTGCGAAAATCATTAGCATTGACATTGTTGATTTATCCGATTCAAATTCTATAACAATAAATGTAACTGGTCAAGGGCAATATGAATACAGTCTGGATGCATCTTTTGGACCTTTTCAAGAATCTAATTTCTTCGATAATTTATCAGCCGGAATTCATGAAGTATTCATTAATGACAAAAATGGATGCGGAACCGTTAGTCAATCAATAGCTATAATTGGCGTTCCAAAATTCTTTACCCCAAACAATGATGGATATAATGACTTTTGGAATATAAAAGGAGTAAATGCTAATTTCAATTCAAAATCGACAATCTATATTTTTGACCGATACGGAAAACTCATCAAACAAATAAACACCTCAAGTCAAGGTTGGGACGGAACTTTCAATGGTTCCCTCTTACCCACAGATGATTATTGGTATACTTTAAAATTAGAAGACGGTAGAGAAGTAAAAGGGCATTTTAGTTTGAAAAGATAAGATTTAAAATACCTTTTCTAAAGCTATTGCTATTCATAATCCGTAATATTCTAATCTGTAAATTTATTAACAGCTCTATCAAAAAAATAGATAAACAGCTAAAACGAAACCATAAAAAAAGCCATTCGAATAAACGAATGGCTTTTATATTTAAAAAAATAAAAATTAGAATTTAAATCTTTTTCTATCTGTTTCTGTCAAATATATTTTTCTCAAACGAATAGATTTTGGAGTAACCTCAACATATTCATCTTTTTGGATGTACTCTAAAGCTTCCTCTAATGAGAAAATAATTGGAGGGATAATTCTAGCTTTTTCATCATTTCCAGAAGAACGAACGTTAGATTGTTTTTTCTCTTTAGTTACGTTTACACACATATCATCACCACGAGAGTTTTCTCCAATTACCTGACCTTCGTAAATTTCGGCATTTGGTTCAACAAAAAACTTACCACGATCTTGCAATTTATCGATAGAATAAGGAATGGCTTTTCCTTTTTCCATAGAAATCAATGAACCTTTGTTACGTCCAGAAATTTCTCCTTTGTAAGGCTCATATCCTATGAAACGGTGTGCCATAATAGCCTCCCCAGCAGTAGCAGTAAGCAATTGGTTACGCAATCCAATAATTCCACGTGATGGAATATTAAATTTTATAATCATACGCTCACCTTTAGTTTCCATACTCAACATTTCTCCTTTACGGAAAGAAACAAACTCTACCGCTCTTCCAGAAAGTGTTTCTGGTAAGTCGATTGTTAATTCCTCAATTGGCTCACATTTTTTACCATCAATTTCTTTGATGATAACTTGTGGTTGACCGATTTGTAATTCATATCCTTCTCTTCTCATTGTTTCAATAAGAACAGACAAGTGAAGTACACCACGACCAAAAACCATGAACTTATCAGCTGAGTCAGTTTCACCTAATTTCATTGCTAAGTTTTTCTCTAATTCTTTATGTAAACGGTCTCTAATATGGCGAGAAGTTACAAATTTACCCTCTTTACCAAAGAATGGAGAGTCATTAATTGTAAACAACATACTCATTGTTGGCTCATCAATAGCAATTGTTTGTAACGCTTCCGGGTTTTCAAAATCAGCGATAGTATCTCCAATTTCAAATCCTTCAACACCAATAATTGCACAAATATCTCCTGCAATAACTTCTTGTACTTTTTTACGTCCAAGACCTTCAAAAGTATGAAGTTCTTTAATTCTAGATTTCATAATAGTACCATCTCTTTTGCATAATGAAATTGGCATTCCTTCTTTCAAAACACCTCTTTCAAGACGACCGATAGCGATACGACCTGTAAAAGCGGAGAAATCTAATGAAGTAATCAACATTTGTGGAGTTCCTTCAGAAACTTTTGGAGCTGGTACATTTTCAATAACCATATCTAATAATGCTTCCACATTATCAGTTACGTTTTCCCAATGGTCAGACATCCAGTTATTTTTTGCTGAACCGTAAACTGTTGGAAAATCCAACTGCCACTCTTCCGCACCTAATTCAAACATTAGGTCAAAAACTTTCTCATGAACTTCTTCAGGAGTACAGTTTTCTTTATCAACTTTATTAATAACAACGCATGGTTTCAAACCAAGGTCTAGTGCTTTTTGTAATACAAAACGAGTTTGAGGCATAGGGCCTTCAAATGCATCTACTAGTAGACAAACTCCATCAGCCATGTTCAATACACGTTCTACTTCCCCACCGAAATCGGCGTGACCAGGAGTATCAATAATGTTGATTTTTGTTCCTTTGTATACTACAGAAACATTTTTAGAAGTAATAGTAATACCTCTTTCACGCTCTAAGTCGTTGTTATCAAGGATTAAGTCACCTGTGTTTTCGTTGTCACGAAATAACTGACAGTGATACATAATTTTATCAACCAAAGTTGTTTTACCGTGATCGACGTGGGCAATAATTGCAATGTTTCTAATAGATTCCATCTGTGATTTTTAATGGGTGCAAAGGTACACTTTATTTTGATATAAAAAATATTAATACAATAGTTTACCTATTGTTAACCATTTAGAGCCAGAAATAGTAAGTAAATAAAGCTTAAAAATAGTTTGATATCATGTTTAATAATTAAGTTTTATTTAATTATATTTGAGTAATGAAAAATAAAACTAATCAAATAACCTTAACCTACGTCCTCATCTCCATATTTATGGCCATTATTTACCATAAATTATTTCAAAACTACACTCACAATACTAATTACCAACATTATAACTTTATAAAAGATTTGTTATTTATATCTTTTACAGGTATAACTTACAAATTTATTTTATCAAAAAACGACAATAGAAATATCGCTGTTTTTGAAAAATTAAAGAATACAAATGACGAAATTAAAGAATCAAACGAAAAATATGACATTGTAGCAAAAGCAACAAGTGACACTATTTGGGATTGGAAAATACAAGAAGATAATTTATCTTGGAATAAAGGAATAGAAAGTGTTTTTGGCTATAAAGAAGATCAGGTAGGCGAAAACTCAACATGGTGGTTTGATAAAATCCATCCTGAAGACAGTATTAAAATGTCTATTAAATTATATTCATTCATAGAACAAAAAACAGAAAAATGGCAAGACCAGTATCGGTTTAGATGTGCGGACAACTCCTATAAATACGTTCTTGACAGAGGATTCCTTCTTAAAGACTTAGACGGAAAAGCCATAAGAATGATTGGAGCAATACAAGATATAACAAAACAAAAAGAAGAGGAACAAAGACTTAAACTATTAGAAACTGTAATTACACAATCTAAAGATTCCATAATTATAACCGAAGCCAATTCCAGCAACGCCAGGATTCCAAAAATAATTTATGTCAACCCCGCTTTTACCATTATGTCAGGATACAATTCTGAGGAAATTATTGGAAAAACTCCAAATCTTTTTAAAGGTCCAAATTCCGATAAACAAGAGTACAACAAATTAATTAGCGCTTTAAAAAATAAGGAAGAGTGCTTAATTGAGACCATTAGTTATAAAAAAAATAAAGAAGAATATTGGGTTCGCTTTTCTATGATTCCTATATATAATTCAGAAAATGAACTTTCGCATTGGATTTCAATACAAAGAGACGTTTCTGAAGAAAAGAAACAAGAAAAAGAAAAAGAGCAGCTTATTCGAGAATTAACACAAAACAATAAAGACTTAAAGCAATTTTCTTACATTACTTCTCATAATCTTAGAGCTCCTTTATCTAACCTGACAGGTCTTTTAAACTTAATTGAAGATATCCCCATAGAGAATCAAGAATTAAAGGAAATCCTAAACGGTTTTAATAAATCAACGCATTTATTAAATGAAACAATTAACGACTTAGTAAAAGTTATTATTATCAAAGACAATCCTTCAATTCAAAAAGAAGCTGTACTTTTAAAAGAAATCTTTGAAAACGTTTTTAATCAGCTCAGTTTTCAAATTGAATTGTACAAACCTATAATTAAACTTAATTTCGAAAAAGTTTCAGTTTTAAATACAAACAAGGCCTATATAGAAAGCATATTGTTAAATCTATTGACAAATGCTATAAAATACAAATCTGAAAATAGAAAGCTTAAAATAACAATTAACGCTAATGAAGTTGACGACACTGTTTATCTAATATTCACAGACAATGGAATAGGCATAGATTTAGAAAGAAATAGAGAGAAAGTTTTTGGACTTTACCAGAGATTTCATAATTATCCTGATAGTAAAGGACTGGGATTATACCTTGTAAAATCTCAGGTTGAAACTATGGGAGGAACTATTAACATTGAAAGTGAAGTAAACAAAGGAACTACATTCACATTAACATTTAAAAACAAACAATAATGTTGGATCAAATTTTATGCGTTGATGACGACCCCATAACACTTATGTTATGCAAAAAAGTAATCACTAAAGCATCCTTTTCAAATGAAATAATTACTTCTCAAAACGGAGAAGAAGCGCTTAATTTCTTTAACAAACTAAAAGGCACTAACCCTGAAAGCGAATTAAAAAAACATCCTCAATTAATCTTTTTAGATTTAAATATGCCAGTAATGGGAGGGTGGGAGTTTCTAGATATTTTCAATACCGATGACTATTCGGAATTCAACACTATAAAAGTAATTGTTCTTTCCTCTACAATAGACCCTGAAGACTTAGAAAAAGCAAAATCATACTCTATGGTCATTGATTTTTTATCAAAGCCTATAACCGTATCAATGCTTGAATACTTAAAAAATAAAATATAAAAATAATAATTATAAAAAAAGCCCTCAATGAATTGAGGGCTTTTTTTATAATTATTATGAAAATTGCACTAATTACAATTTAGCAACATGTTTCGTTAATTTAGACTTTAAATTAGAAGCTTTGTTATCATGAATGATATTTTTCTTAGCTAATTTATCAATCATAGATATTACACTTGATAATTTAGAAGTAGCATCTACTTTATCAGTAGCTATTCTTAATGCTTTAATTGCATTACGAGTAGTTTTGTGTTGGTATCTATTTAATACTCTTCTCTTTTCGTTACTTCTAATTCTCTTTAGAGCTGATTTATGATTTGCCATTTTATTGCTTTTTTATCTTTTACTATTTTTTGTAGTCCGTAAGGGAATCGAACCCCTGTTACCAAGACGAAATCTTGGCGTCCTAACCCCTAGACGAACGGACCTTATCCTCCTAAGTTTTTATCAATCTAAATTGAAATTGTAGCCCGTAGCGGAATCGAACCGCTCTTACATGGATGAAAACCATGCGTCCTAACCGATAGACGAACGGGCCATTTTTCCCTCTAAGTTCAGGAAAACTTTAACTTGCAAAAAAAATAGTAGCCCGTAGCGGAATCGAACCGCTCTTACATGGATGAAAACCATGCGTCCTAACCGATAGACGAACGGGCCCTGCTTCTCTAATGCGGATGCAAAAATACAACTATTTTTGAAACGTACAATAGTAGATGCAAAAAAATTTATTTTTTTTTAATATGCCTTCGCAAACAATACTCTTCCTAATGACTCACCCCCAGTAAAAACACAGCTTCCCGCCTCTTCTACCCTATCCAAAGGGATGCATCTAATCGTAGCTTTGGTTAAATCTTTTATCTTCTCTTCAGTTGCTGCAGTTCCATCCCAATGAGCTGATACAAAGCCTCCTTTAGTCTCTAAAACTTGCTTAAATTCATCAAAACTATTTACTTCAGTAATATGCGTGTCACGATAATTTAAGGCTTTATCAAACAAATCAATCTGAATTTGAGCTAATAAATCGTTGATATAAGTTACAATTCCGTCTTTGGAAACAACTTCTTTAGTCAATGTATCTCTTCGTGCAACTTCAAAAGTGCCATTCTCTAAATCTTTAGGACCAACAGCAATTCTAATAGGAACTCCTTTCAATTCATATTCATTGAATTTGAATCCTGGTTTTTGCGTAGTCCTGTCATCGTATTTAACCGCAATCTTTAGTTTCTTGAATTGGGAAACTAAATCAGCAACCACAGTTGATATTTCTGCTAATTGTTCATCTGTTTTGTGAATTGGAACAATAACCACCTGAATAGGCGCTAAATTTGGAGGCAAAACCAATCCTTTATCATCTGAATGTGTCATTACCAAAGCCCCCATTAATCGAGTAGAAACTCCCCATGAAGTTCCCCAAACGTGTTCTTGCTTTCCTTCAGCATTAGCAAATTTAACATCAAATGCTTTAGCGAAGTTTTGTCCTAAAAAGTGAGACGTTCCTGCCTGCAATGCTTTTCCGTCTTGCATTAAGGCTTCTATGCAATAGGTTTCCTCAGCACCGGCAAAACGTTCTGTTTCAGTTTTAAAACCTTTAATTACCGGAATTGCCATAAAATTCTCTGCAAATTCAGCATATACATGCATCATTTTTTCAGATTCTTCAATAGCTTCAGCTTTCGTAGCATGAGCAGTGTGCCCTTCTTGCCATAAAAACTCTGCAGTACGTAAAAACAATCTTGTTCTCATTTCCCATCGCACCACATTTGCCCATTGATTAATCAACAACGGTAAATCTCTATAAGATTGTACCCATCCTTTGTAGGTTGACCAAATAATAGCTTCACTTGTTGGACGAACAATTAATTCTTCTTCCAGTTTTGCATTAGGGTCTACCATAAGTTTTCCTGGCCTATCGGGATCATTTTTTAATCTATAATGCGTTACAATAGCACATTCTTTTGCAAATCCTTCCGCATTTTTTTCTTCTGCTTCAAACATGCTTTTTGGAACAAATAAAGGAAAATAGGCGTTTTGATGACCTGTTTCTTTAAACATTCGATCCAACTCCGCTTGCATTTTTTCCCATATTGCATAACCGTAAGGCTTGATAACCATGCAGCCTCTAACTCCTGAATTTTCGGCTAAATCGGCTTTTACAACCAACTCGTTATACCATTTTGAATAATCTTCTGATCTTGTAGTTAAGTTCTTACTCATATTGAATAGTTTGGCACAAATTTTGTTTTAATAATTTTAACTAAATAGTTCCGCAAAACTAACTATTTTTGTATTGTCCAACAATAAAAAACCCCATAGATATGAAAACTAGTACTTTTTCCCTCAAAAACGCCTCAATTTATTATATTGTTGGTTTTTTGAGCATTCTGTTAACCTCATGTGGCTCTTATCAAAATAGCTCTTACTATGACGGGGATGGAATTTATGGAAATTCAAACAGAAAAATCATTGAAAGTGAGAATCAAAATACTCCAAATAATTACTACAAAAATTATTTTGGTTCATTACAAAACAACAATCAATCGCCTGAGGTTTTTACCGATGTGGATAACTATAATTCTTATGACGATAGCATCCAAGGCACGAACCAAAACTATGGCGGATGGGGAAGTAATTCCCGTGAAACCATAATAAATGTATCGCCTAATTACTGGGATTTTTCTTTAGGCTATGGTATGGGCTATCCTAATTATGGTTATGCAAATTACGGCTATGGTTATCCATATTATGGATATGGATATTCTGGTTTTGGCTACTCTGGTTTTGGCTGGAACTTCCCATATTACGGTTTTGGGTTTGGATTTGGATATTCGAATTACGGGTATGGTAATTATGGATATGGCTATAATCAGGGCTATCACAACAGTAATTATTCTTATAATCCAAGTAGAAGAGGTTCATCCTATTCAAACACAGTAAACGGCAATAGAAACTATACCAACCGAAATTCTGGAGATTACTCTCAAAACCAGACTAATAGTTACAGAGGGTCAAACTATAGAAATTCTACTTATAATAGTACTAGAACAAATCCTACTTTTACAAGAAATCAAAATCAGAACAATACTTTCAGTAATACTAATCGAAGAACTAGTACAAATACACCGACTTATCGCAACGAAAGCAACAATACCACTTCAAGATCTTACACACCAAGCTCAAGAAACGACAGCAATTCTTCAACTTCCAGATCATATAACCCAAGCTCAAGCGGCTCTAGTTCAGGTGGCTCCAGCAATGGTGGCGGAGGCGGAAGATCATCTGGCGGAAGTGGAAGAAGATAACTTTTATATCTATAATATTTAAATAAAAAACTAAACCTTACCTGAAATAAAAATGAAAAAATATTTATTCCTACTAATAACTGGCTTCACTTTTAGTGTTGCACAGTCACAAGAAATAACAGATGCGATGCGATATGCTCAGGACAATTTGAATGGAACAGCACGTTTTAGGGCTATGGGTGGCGCTTTTGGAGCGCTAGGTGGAGATTTATCTTCTTTGAATATAAATCCTGCAGGTTCGGCTGTTTTTTTAAATAACCAAATAGGTGTAACCTTGAGTAGTTACAATACGAAAAATAATTCCAACTATTTTGGCACTGAAACCACCGAGAAAGAGAATTCATTTGATTTAAATCAAGCTGGAGGTGTTTTTGTTTTTAATAACCGAAATTCAAATAGCAATTGGAAAAAGTTTTCATTAGGAGTGAATTATGACAACATCAATAATTTCAACAACTCTTTGTTTTCTGCAGGAACCAATCCAAATAATTCAGTTGACGGCTATTTTTTAAGTTATGCTGATGGAGTTCGATTAGATGTACTGGAAGACTCAAGCTATGAAAATTTAAATCACGGGGCACAACAAGCTTTTTTAGGATACCAAGGATATATTATTAACCCTGTAAGCACCGATTCAAATAACACTCAATATACTTCAAATGTTCCTGTAGGCGGAAATTATTATCATGAAAATGTGATTAGCACTAATGGCTACAATGGGAAATTATCTTTTAATGCAGCTACATCTTACAAAGACAAATTATATATAGGAGTTAATTTAAATTCTCATTTTACAGATTATAGACAATCTTCTAGTTTTTATGAAGAGAATAGTGCTCCATTAACTTCGGATTATACCGTAACAAATTTAAGTTTTAACAACGAATTGTATACTTACGGAACTGGATTTTCATTTCAAGTGGGTGCGATTGCAAAAGTCACTAATGAAGTTCGCTTAGGAATGGCTTATGAATCATCAACTTGGTATCACTTAAGCGATGAGTTTTCACAACGATTGGTTGCCGTGAGTAGCGCAACAAATCTGCCTGACACGAATGACGTTGTAAATCCTAAAGTCACAAATTATTACGAACCTTACAAATTACAAACACCAAGCAAACTTACAGGAAGCTTTGCGTATGTTTTTGGTAAATCAGGATTAATAAGCATTGATTATGCCATGAAAGATTACAGCAATACGAAATTCAAACCAGAAAACGATCCTTATTTCAGTGATACAAACAGCTATATGAATTCTGTTTTGGATAAAACCAATGAAGTAAGAGTGGGCGCTGAATACAAAATTGAGAAATTAAGTTTAAGAGCAGGATACCGCTACGAACAAAGTCCCTATAAAAACAAAACAACTGTTGGTGATTTGACTGGTTATTCAGGAGGTTTGGGCTATAATTTTGGTTCAACCAAAGTAGATTTATCGTATTCATCGTCGGAAAGAAATTCTCAACAAGGTTTTTTTAACCAAGGATTTACAGATGGCGCTAAAATAAATGCTATCAATAATAATGTTTCTTTAACTTTATTGTTTGAATTATAGTTCACAAAAAAATACTCTTAAAAATCCGTTTCGTTATTATGGAACGGATTTTTTTTAGCCCTGATGGCAGTGTAAATCCTCCCGATTTTTCGGGAGATTGCAACGTACAGCAGGAATAGCTCTATAAAAAAATTGAAAAGAAACTGAAATAAGTTCAGTTTGAATAAAAAAATTGTAATTTTGCAAAATTCCCAAATTATCGGGACTATAATGTTATGAGAACGAAGTCTTTAAAAAAGAATAAAATCAACGTAATCACTCTTGGGTGTTCGAAAAATGTGTATGACAGTGAAGTGTTAATGGGCCAGCTTCGCGCTAGCGGAAAAGACGTCACACACGAAGCACCGGAAGCCGAAGAAGGAAATATTATTGTGATTAATACTTGTGGATTTATTGATAATGCAAAGGCAGAATCAGTAAACATGATTTTACAATATGCCGATAAAAAAGAAAGAGGATTAGTAGATAAAGTATTCGTTACCGGATGTTTATCTGAACGTTACCGACCTGATTTAGAAAAAGAAATTCCTAATGTGGATCAGTTTTTTGGAACTACTGAGTTACCGCAATTACTAAAAGCTTTGGGTGCCGATTATAAGCATGAATTATTAGGAGAACGTTTGACTACAACGCCTAAAAATTATGCGTATTTAAAAATTTCCGAAGGTTGCGACAGACCTTGCAGTTTTTGTGCTATTCCATTGATGAGAGGAAAAAACGTTTCACAAACCATTGAAAAACTGGTAAAAGAAGCGGAAGGCTTAGCTAAAAACGGCGTGAAGGAATTGATTTTAATTGCCCAAGATTTGACTTACTATGGTCTGGATCTTTACAAAAAGAGAAATCTTGGTGAATTATTAGAAGCTTTAGTAAAAGTAGAAGGAATCGAATGGATTCGTTTGCATTACGCTTTTCCAACAGGTTTCCCAATGGATGTTCTGGAAATCATGAAACGCGAACCTAAAATTTGTAATTACATTGATATTCCGTTGCAACACATTTCAGATTCAATTTTGAAATCGATGCGTCGCGGAACAACTCAGGCAAAAACAACAAAATTATTGAAAGATTTCCGTGAAGCAGTTCCCGGAATGGCAATTCGTACCACTTTGATAGTAGGATATCCCGGAGAAACACAAGAAGATTTCAACATATTGAAAGATTTTGTTCAAGAAATGAAATTTGACAGAATGGGTTGTTTTGCTTATTCTCATGAAGAAAACACCCATGCTTATTTATTGGAAGATGATGTTCCAGATACAGTAAAACAAGAGCGTGCGAATGAAATTATGGAATTACAATCTCAAATTTCTTGGGATTTAAACCAAGAGAAAGTAGGTCAAACATTTAAATGTATCATCGACAGAAAAGAAGGCGGTCATTTTGTAGGACGTACTGAATTTGACAGTCCGGATGTAGATAACGAAGTTTTAATTGATGCTTCAAAACATTATGTAAAAACCGGTGAGTTTGTAATGATAAAAATTATCGAGGCTACAGAATTTGATTTGTATGGTGAGCCCGCTTAGATTTATAATATAGTTTTTGAAAACATTTTTAAAACATTTTATATGAAAATAGTTCAGTCATTTGTAGTGGGTGTATTTATGTTATTATCTATTAACACAATATCCGCACAATATGGAAATAATGGGTATGGCGGAGGTGGTTACGGCGGTTATGGTGGAAATGGCTATGGAAGCGGCCGCATGAATAGCAGCATGGACCAAGGTAGAAGTCAAGAAAAACCAAAAGAAATTCCTGTGGAAGAGACCGTTGGAAAAATAATGGAAAAAATAAAGCCAGCACTTACTCTTGATGCGCTTCAAGAAATTGCTATATCAAATATTTTCATTGAAAGTATAAAACGCCAAGGGGTAATACTAAAACAAGAAACTAATCAAAGCGATCAAATGAAAGATATTCAAATTCTGAACGAAAATACTGAACGGAAAATCGTGGAATTATTGAATGATGATCAAAAAGAAAAATACAAGGTTCTTAAAGAAGAAAGTAAAAACCCAAAAAAATCCAAAAAGAAATAGATAACTCGTATTTTGGTACATAAAAATGAAATTTAAAATATGAGAAAATCCTTTTACTACCTGATTTCAGCTGTTGTAATTACATCTTGCTCCACTAATCCATACAAAGCCAGTGAGAAAGTATATGACGCAAAACTAAAAACATTAAAAGATCAGATTTCAACTAAAGAGCCACAGCCTTTGCCATATGTTGCCGAAACTGCAATAAGCATTGATACTTTATACGCGAAACAATTACATATTTTTAAAGATTCCATTTCAAAAATGGGATCAACTCCTTTACAAAATGGCATTAATACAGAATGGATAGGTACGGTAAATTTTAATTTACGAAAACCTAACTTCATAATTATTCATCATACTGCTCAGGATTCCTTACAGCAAACCGTAAAAACATTTACAAAAACTGAAACACAGGTAAGCTCCCACTATGTAATTTCAGATAATGGAAAAGTAGTTCAAATGTTAAATGATTATTTAAGAGCCTGGCACGCCGGGACGGGTTCATGGGGAAAAAACACTGATATCAACTCATCCTCTATAGGAATTGAATTAGACAACAATGGTACAGAACCTTTTACTGAATTACAAATAAACAGTTTACTGGCGCTTTTGACTAAATTAAAAAAAGACTATAATATTCCTGCTCAAAATATCATTGGCCATTCTGATATTGCTCCAACCAGAAAAAAAGATCCCAGTGCTTTATTTCCTTGGAAAATCTTAGCAGAAAAGGGTTTTGGAATTTGGTCTGATGAATTTTCAGAAACTGCTCCATTAGATTTTAATGTAGAACAAGGATTGCGAATTATAGGTTATGACACTAAAAATCTTTCGGCGGCTGTAATCGCATTCAAATTACATTATATTCAATCTCAGGTTGATGATACAGTAGATGAAAATACTAAGAATACCATCTACTCTATTTATAAAAAACAATAATTCATTAGTTCCAAATAAATTATAGTAAATCGGTTTTTGAATCTTTCAAAAACCGATTTTTTTGTTTGATACTATTCCTCAATAATTTGCGTGAATAAATTGATAGTTGATCATTGTCAGATTTAACAAAGTCTAAACCCTTATTAATACTATTAAACAACAACAAATCCTTCAACTATATTCTGTCTGAAATTTTGATAAAAAAACTCTAGTTGACATTATAAAGACACTGTATTTTCAAAGATAAAGCATCACTCATCCAAGATATTCATCAGTAAAAATATTCAGTTCTAGTTCAGATAAAAAAAGCTGCCAAAATACTTAAAAAGTATCTTGACAGCAAAAAAAAAATATTTTTCTCTAATTAATTAGAAACTATAAGTTGTTCCAAGTAAAAGATATGCATTAGAACTTGTTGGAAGTGCATCGCTATCCATAAACACATCTTCTGATGAAAGGTCAATTCTAACCTCAGGAATAATTGTTAAATTACCAACTTTGTAGTTCAATGAAAGCGTGTTCCCTACAATACTAGACCCGCCTAAAGCAGAAAGAGTTACAGCAGCATCCGTTGCATCAAAATATTCTAATCTGTATGCTAAACTAAGATTGTCTTTTGCAGCATAACTAGCATATCCAATCAAAGCAAACCATTTTTCATCATTTGCACTAGTCATATCATCATTTATTAAAGCGTACGTTCCGTTAAATCCTAGAGAAAATTTATCAGAAATCTTTTTAGAAGCTACTATATCAAATTGCGTTTTATTTACAGTAGTTGCAGGATTTGCGCTTCCAGAAGTTGCATTAAAATAAACACTTCCTGAATCTCCAACATAAGCAACTTGTCCTATGAATGTTTTTTGAGTAGAACCTGCTTCAATAGCCGTTTTAAAATCCGTTGGATTAGTTACCCCTGCCATAAAACTAACTTTACCTGAGGTATATTGCGCTTTTACACCTGTATTAAAAAACGGTCCGTTTGTAAAAGCATAAGACATACTGTAGTTTTTATTATCCACAGCATCCAATAACTCATATCCTATATGAGTACCAAAGCTACCTGCAGTAACTTTGAATTTATCTGAAAATTCATAAGTGAAATTTAATTGTTTAATCATAAATGAACTTGCATTATCATTATATGTAAATTCCTTTGCTCTATTTCCAAAGCCTAAATCAACAAATACAGATCCTTTTCCCATTTTATGAGATGCCTCAATAGAAGCCATCCCTAACTCAAATGAGTTATGAGAATTAGTAAAACTAGTTTTACCGTTTCCCGCTAAATTAGCAAAATCATATTTGTAATACATATCTGCTGATCCTCCAAAAGTAGTTGCTGGTGCTGGTGTTTCTTGTGCAAATGTCATACTCGTCGTTAGCATTAATGCTAAAATTAGTCCTGCTTTTTTCATGTTTAATTTAGTTTTAATTATTAATCTGGTTGGTTATTGTTTTAGTTTAATGCTTATAAAGTATTCAAATCAAATTCTTTTTATTAATACAAAATAAAAAAAAGTAGTCATAATTATTCTTTTTTATGAGTAAAACACCTTTTTCTTTTGGCGAATTTATTAACTTTTATTTTAAGATGAATAATTAATAATTACTTTTTTAGCTCTTTTTGAGAAGAATTATTGATAACAAAAAATCATTGGAGAATAATAGACATTCCATATTATTATTGTAATATTTTAAAAAATCCATAATAATAATATTCTCAAAACCCCCATTTTTTTTACATATCGTCATTAAAAAAACATATAAAAAATGATTTTTCACATGTGTTTATACTTTAAATTATTTTATACCCTATGTTTTTAACCCATGTGACTCAAATCATTATTTTTATATTAAAAAAATAAAAAGCAACTATTATTGTCCAATTCTTCATTATAAAATCCAAACTATAAATAAAAAACACTTTCCCAATATCCAATCCAATGTGCAAGAAATAAAAAACATCTAAAGATTCAAAAGCCAAAATTTTACAGAAATTCATTTTATGGATTATCAAATAATTAATTACCCGTAAATCAAAATTTCAATTGCAACAGAAATACCATCATGAAAACCTTTTTCTCCTTTTATTAGCTATACAGATGTTAATTTTATTTTAAATTTCACAAAGTAGTATTGATTTCATTTGTTAAATTCTATTTTTGCAGCTATGAAGCTGATCGCACAAATATTATTGTTTGTTTTTATTGCTTTTCTTTTAACACCAACAATTGTTAGTGCTATACAGAAAAGTGCTGACACTTCTATTACCTATAGTTTTTCTGAGGAAGAACAATTACACAAACAGATTAAAGCAATTTGCCATTTTGATATGGGTTATGAAATAATCAATTTATCAGAATTAACTTCAACTCTTATTCTATCAGAGAATTTGTCTAAGCACGATATAATTGCTTCTTCTATATTTATCCCCCCACCCGACCAAGTTTAATACAACGTTGATTTTAAAATTTTAAAATCTAATTCTCGCATTATAACAATGTGAACAAGTTCTTTGTATTCAATTTTCAGTAAGGTATTATGACAAAAAAAATCAATCTTTTTGCTAACCTTAAATCCGATTTTGCATCTGGTTTAGTGGTTTTTTTGGTGGCGCTTCCATTGTGCTTAGGTATTGCAATGGCTTCTGGTGCACCGCTATTTTCGGGAATAATTTCAGGTATTATAGGTGGTATCGTTGTGGGTTATTTAAGTACATCTAATTTAAGCGTCTCTGGTCCAGCCGCTGGACTAACTGCTATAGTTCTTACTGCTATTACTGATTTAGGAGCTTTTGACGTTTTTCTAACTGCAGTTTTTATTGCCGGTTTAATTCAATTAGCATTGGGATTTATCAAAGCAGGAACTATTTCAAATTATTTCCCAACCAATGTGATTGAGGGAATGCTGGCCGGAATTGGAATTATTATTATTCTAAAACAACTACCCCATGCTTTTGGTTATGATAATGATTTTGAAGGGGATCAAGCCTTCTCAGAATTGGGAGGAAGCAATACATTTTCTGCATTACTGGCCGTTATTAATTACATTCAATTGGGTTCCATCATTATTACAATACTTTCATTAGCAATATTGATCGCTTGGGATAAAGTTCCTTTTTTGAAAAAATTAAAATTAGTACCTGGCGCACTTGTAGCCGTAGTTATTGGTGTAGTTTTGAATGAAATTTTCATTTCAGCTGGAAGCTCATTGGCTATAGCCAAAGAACATTTAGTTTCGTTACCAGTTCCAACGTCTTTAGAAGAATTCAAACAAATAATTGTGACCCCTAATTTTTCTGGAATTACAAATTCTAAAGTTTGGGTTGTTGCCTTTACCATTGCTATTGTTGCTTCGATAGAAACGTTATTAAGTATTGAAGCGGCAGACAGAATGGATGTTCAAAAACGTTATACCGATACCAATGTGGAGCTTAAAGCTCAAGGGATTGGTAATATGGTGAGCGCTCTTTTAGGTGGTTTACCATTAACATCTGTAATTGTACGTACGTCTGCAAATAGTAATTCGGGAGCCAAATCTAAAATGTCAACTATCATTCATGGTGTGTTTTTATTGGTAAGTGTTGTAACTATCCCATTTATTTTGAATAAAATTCCTTTGGCAACATTAGCGGCTATATTACTGTTAGTAGGATATAAATTGGCTAAACCATCAACATTTATGCATTTTTGGGAAAAAGGAAAATATCAGTTTGTCCCTTTCATTGCTACTTTATTAGCAGTTGTATTTACCGATTTATTAAAAGGTGTTGCGCTAGGAATTATCATCAGTATTATATTTGTTTTGAGAGGAAACTTGAAACGAGCGTATCATTTTAGAAAAGAAGAATATGCAGATGGCGATGTCATTCATATCGATTTAGCCCAAGAAGTATCTTTTTTAAATAAAGCGGCAATTAAATCTACTTTGAATGATATTCCGGAAAACTCAAAAGTAATTATAGATGCAACAGACACTGTTTATATAGCCCATGATATCTTGGATTTAATCCATGAATTTAAAACTGTCAGAGCAAAAGAGGATCATATTAAAGTGAAACTTAGGGGGTTTAAAAAAGCGTATCAATTAGAAAATAGCGACGAAATCCCTAACAAAGTTACTTTTGAACATTATTACGATGTTGCGAAAAGAAAAATGGTTAAAAGAGAAATCACCTCAGAAGATTTAATAAAATAACAATTGAAAAAAAATATTTATTTTAAAAATAGATAGAACGTTAAATTTTAATTACAAAAAAAATGAAAGATTTTTATAAAAAAATATTAGACAATAATAAAGAATGGGTCGAAACTTCTTTAGCTAAAGATCCAAATTATTTTCAAGATTTGGCTAAAGGCCAAACTCCACCCTTATTATGGATTGGCTGTTCAGACAGTAGAGTTCCTGCTAATGAAATAATTGGAGCTAAACCTGGCGAAGTATTTGTCCATAGAAATATTGCCAATATGGTCGTACACTCAGATATGAATATGCTAAGTGTTTTAGACTATGCGGTGAATGTTTTGAAAGTAAAACATGTACTTGTTTGTGGCCATTATGGTTGTGGTGGTGTAAAGGCTGCGATGGGAAATGATTCCATTGGTATTATTGACAATTGGATCAGACACATAAAAGATGTTTATCGATTACACGATCAATACTTAAATTCATTTACTGATGAAACAGAACGCTTCAATGCTTTCGTTGAAGTTAATGTAAAAGAACAAGTTTTTGATTTAGCCAAAACATCCATTGTTCAAGCAGCTTGGAAAAACGGACAAGATTTAACACTACACGGTTGGGTCTATGGATTAAATTCAGGTTTTGTAACTGATTTAAATGTGAATATCAGTTCAGAAAAGGATTTAGATGAAGTATATCAATTGAGATTCTAAAATAAAAAAATCGCCTTAGGGCGATTTTTTTTTATATAATTCTTAAACTAGGCTATCAAAAGAAGAAGTGTTTTTTGACAGATAAACAAATTATTTAATATTAAAAGTCACACCCGCAGAAAAGAAATTTCTAACCGTTTTAGCCAAATTATCATTAGCATCAAATTCTTGAATTCCGTAGTCATTGTTCGTATATCTAACAAAAACCGGCAAACTAAATTTCTCCGTAATTTTTAACTCTTTAGCAACATTTACTCCTACATTCGAGAAAGTAAATCCTGCCTTGCCACTCGCATCAACACCATAATACCCTCCATTAATAACCACAGCGCCTACAAAAGGTCTAATATCCAAACCTGCACTTTCTAAAGAATACGTATATCCTATTTCAGCATAACTAGAAAAAGCTCTGGTAGTCGGATTTCCATTTTCATCATATTTATAATCACCTCCACCAATAAACGTGTTCCATTGAAAGTCTAATGGTACTCCTTTTTCAGAAAAATCTAACAATACAGAAAGATCTAAACTCTGTGCTGAACCTTCTGAATAATCAAAATAGCTGCTTCTTTCCCAATCTTGATTATTTTTAGTAGCTGGCCAATAGTAATCACTCAACATTACTTTCACAACAGGAGATACTTGATAGGCAATATTCCAATCAAACTCGTTGTAAGCATCGGCAGCATTAGAAAAATTTGTTGTTGCCCATACTCCAACAGACAATTTATCCGTTAAGGCATATGTCATATAAGGCTGAAAAGCTACTTTATCTCCATAATATTTTATTCCTCTCCACAAATAAGGATACACAACATCTACTGCAGCTGTAAATTTAGGCTCTGGAGCTTCTGGTTCGGAAACAGGTGCATCTTGTGCAAATGCCAAACCGCTTGTTAACATTAATGCTAAAATTAATACTGCTTTTTTCATTTTTGGTTGGTTTTGGTCGTTAATTTTAAAATCCATTTTCTATTCTTAAATTATAATTATTCGATAATTACTGATTTCATATTCATAAATTCTTTGATGCCAATTTCAGATAATTCTCTTCCGTAGCCCGATTTTTTTGTTCCACCAAAAGGAATTCTGGAATCAGAACGTACCAATGAGTTTATAAAAACATTTCCAGCTTCAATTTTTCTAGCTAATCTGTATGCGTTTTCACGATCTTCCGTCCAAATTGCCGATGCTAAACCGTATCTGTGGTTATTCGCAATACCGATGGCATCATTTTCATCTTTGGCTCTTATAATTGTAGCCAATGGACCAAAAATTTCCTCTTGAAAAGCAATATTATTGATATCCACAAAATCAATTAATGTCGGTTGGAAATTGCAATTTTCACGCTCTCCTCCCAGTACTAATTTGGCTCCTTGCTGCAATGATTTTTCTAATTGATGGCTTAGTTTTTCGGCCAAATCCAATCGGGCCAAAGGTCCCATATTAATTCCATCCTGTAACGGATTTCCTTGATGTAAAGCATTTACTTTTTGGGCAAAAAGGGCAGCAAATTCATCTGCTACTTTTTCGGTAACGATAAAACGTTTGGCACAAATGCAAGCCTGACCTGCATTTAGCATTCTGGATTGGGTAGCAACAGTAGCAGCTTTTTCAATATCGGCATCATTCAAAACAATAAATGCATCTGAACCTCCCAACTCCATAACTGATTTTTTGATATGCTTTCCAGCCAATGAAGCCACAGAAGAACCTGCCATTTCACTACCAGTCAACGTTATTCCATGAACAATATCCGAAGCAATTACACTTTCGACTTGCGCAATATCAATGGTTATTTGTTGGAAAACACCTTCTGGAAAACCGGCTTCCAGAAATGCATTTTCGATAGCTTTGGCACAGCCAATAACGTTTGGAGCATGTTTTAATAACGTCACATTCCCCGCCATAATTGCCGGTGCAGCATAACGCAATACTTGCCAAAAAGGATAATTCCAAGGCATAATAGCAAAAACAGCACCCATTGGGTCATAGACAGATAGGCTGGTAAAAGGCGTATCGTACTTTTTATCTTTCAACATTTTCTCTGCATTCTCCGCATAGAAGTCACAATTTCCAGCTGATTTTTCGACTTCACTAATTCCTTCAGGCAAAATTTTACCCATTTCATTAGTAATTAATAACCCTAACTCATCCTTTTTTGCTCTCAGAATATTAGCTAGTTTTTTCATTTTATCAGCTCTTTCCTGAAAAGACGTATTTCGCCAATTTTTAAAAGCACTTTCTGACAATTCCAATTTCTGATTCAATTGTGCGTTTGTCAACACTTCGTGTTCCGCAATAATTTCTCTTGAAAATGGATTTATTGATTTGAATATCATTTTGTTTTTTTTTTAAGTTTTCACTTTTGAACCATTAAGATAGTACCCTTATTAAGTTCAATAATAAATCGAAATTTGTTTAGCTGTTAACTGCGACTGAATACTGCGAACTGAACACTCTTTTAATGGTTCTCGCTTAATTTAGTGCTTGGATTCAAAGGCCAATACATTAAAACCGAACAATTTCCGCTTCTAGGATCATCTAAATAATCAAATAATGGTTCTACCAGAATGAATCCGCATTTGGTTTGAGCCGTAACAGTTGGGTCAATAATTTCACCTTTTATCAATTTATCACAATATTCCGTAATAGTCATTTGATCTTTTACTTTGTCATAACCAATAGGCATCCCAGCCGTCATTTGTCCTTTGCAACCTAATGCTTTGGCCACATCCTGACGCGCATTATAAATTTCTCTTCCAATTCCTTTTCCTTGGTAATCAGGATGAACAGAAACATCCAACCCATAAATCCAATCGGCTTTAGGGTCGTGAGTTCCCAACCATAAATCATCAGAAATCTCTAAAAAAGTATGATGTCCTTTGTGGTAATTTTGAAGCAAAGTCGTACAAGAAGCGATTACATTATCACCGTCCAAAACAATAAATTGTCCCTCTGGAAAAATCTCCAAATGTCTTTTATATTTTTCTTCCGTAATTAATTCTTCAGCAGACAAAGTAGGAAAAACAATTTCCTGTAATTCCGCTTGCTGTTTGGCATGTTCCGGCAAAGGCGTTTGCAACGTGTATTTACCTAAAATTTCTTTTTTCATGTGCTGGTTTTTGGGTGTTCCTTTTTGGTTATTAGTTTAAAAATTTTATGACATATTGCCGTAACTGATTAGTTTCAATTCCATGTATTCTTTTAATCCTTCAGAACCGGATTCATGACCTATTCCGCTGCTTTTCCAACCTGAAAATGGCAATTCAGTTCCTTGAGGAGCCCATTCATTAATTCCTACCATTCCAAATTCAAGATTTTCGGCATAGAAATTAGCCGTTTTTATATGATTGGTAAACGCATAGGAAGCCAAGCCGTATTCGGTATCATTTGCCCATTCGATAACTTGTTCTTTGGATTCAAAAGGAATCACAATCAGTAATGGTCCAAACATTTCCGTTTTGATAAAAGATTGACTTTGTCGCGCTTCAATCAAAGCTGGATGTACAAAAAAACCTTTTTCAGCAGGTTCACCGCCAATATGAATGATTGCTCCTTCGCTTTTCGCTTTTTCAAGCATAGCCAAGGAATGTTCCTGCTGTTTTTTATTGATAAGCGGACCCAGAAAATCGATGTCACCGCCGTTAATTCCTGTTTTCAATTTTGAAATATCATCCTTTATAATAGCAATGAATTGCTCAAGAATGTCTGTATGAACATAAAACCGTTGTGGCGAAACACAAACCTGACCGCAATTTCTCAATTTTGCAACCAAGGCTTGATGAGCAATTACGGCAACATCTACATCTTTATCTATAATTACTGGCGCATTTCCGCCTAGTTCCAAAGACAATTTAGTTGACGTTTTTGAAGCTCCATCCATTAATATTTTCCCCACTCGGGTACTTCCAGTGAAACTTATTTTTTTCAATAAAGGATTATTAATCATTTCAGTTCCCGTGGAAACCGGTTCTGTGTTGATTAAATTGAAAACTCCTTTAGGAATTCCTGCTTCGTGTATGGCTGTAGCCAAATTAAAACTCGATAATGGCGTAAATTCTGAACCTCTCATGACTACAGAACAACCAGCGGCTAAAGCAGCTGCAACAGCTCGTGCCGGATTGTAAGCCGGAAAATTCCAAGCTGTAATCACTCCCACAACTCCTACCGGCTGATAAATAACCATCGCTCTTTTATCGGCTCTGTTCGTAGGAACTACTCGACCATAATTTCTTTTTCCTTCCTCAGCAAACCATTCGAAAAGATTAGCAGAAACCTGCCATTCTCCTCTTGATTCCAGCATTGGTTTTCCAGTTTCCAATGAAGTTTCCTTTGCAAAAGCTTCTACGTTTGTCCGAATATAATTAGCTGCTTTTTTTAATATTTCAGCTCTAAAATAAGGTGTTGTACTTTTCCATTCTTTGAAAGAAGCATCAGCGGCTGCAATAGCTAACGTACAATCGGCAGTGTTTCCAAAAGGGACTTTATCAATTATTTCTTCGGTAGCCGGGCTTTGTAAATCCCAAGTTGCGCCATCAATTGCCTCGCACCATGCTCCATTTATATATTGCTTTCTCATGATAGTATTTCTTCTATTGTTTGTTTCAAAATAGATAAGCCTTTTTCTAAAATTTCATCTTCTATAAATAATGGACTTAAAATTCGGATGCAATTTCCGTAGGTTCCAGAAGTGATTACAATCAATCCTTTCTCTAAACATTTATTGACGATTGCTTTTGTGGCATCACCATCAGGCATTTTAGTTTCTGGATTAAAAAATTCTATAGCCAACATAGCTCCCAATCCGCGGACATCAGTAATGTTTTTCGGATATTTAGCCTGCAACTGATTGAATCTATCTCGAACTATCTTGCCCACTTTTTCACCAGCAGCATTGATGTTATTTTTTTGCATGTAATTGATACTTGCTAATGAAGCCACACAACTCAATGGATTTCCTAAATACGTTCCTCCAATAAGTCCCGGTTTAACGGCATCCATAATTTCTTGTTTTCCAATAACAGCACCAATAGGCATTCCGCCGCCCATAGATTTTGCCCAAGTAGACAAATCTGGAGTCACTCCATAATGCTCAAAAGCGGCCCATTTTCCGGTACGTCCAAAACCGGATTGGACCTCATCAAAAATCAAGAAAATGTTATTTTCGGTACAGAATTTACGTAAGTATTGCACATACTTTTTGGAAGCAACAGTAAAACCACCTTCACCTTGTACTAATTCCAAAATAATTGCAGCGGTTTGACTTACTGAAACGGTTGATGAAAAAGTTTTATGCAACTTCAGAATCATCAAATCATCAAACTCATCTGAGGTCATTCTGGCGCTCATACTCGGTTTGTAATACGGGAATTCAAGACGGTATACTTCAGGAGCATAAGGTCCGGCACCTTCTTTGTATTTCACGTTGGATGTCAATGTCATCGCCATCATTGTACGTCCGTGAAAGGAACCGTCGTAACAGATAATTCCTGATTTTCCCGTTACGGCACGAGCAATTTTGATTACGTTTTCAACTGATTCAGCACCAGATAAAGTCAGCATTGCTTTAGTAGATTCACCGTGTGGCAAAATCTCACATAATTTTTCCGTTAAGTCTAAATATTGTTCGTAAACAGAAACATTGAAGGAAGCATGAATAAATTTATCTGCTTGACTTTTGATTGCTTCAATAATTTCTGGCACACCATGTCCCGCATTATTTACCCCGATTCCTCCTGCAAAATCAATCAATTCTCTACCATCGGCGTCAATAATAATGGCTCCTTTGGCAGATTGAATGCTGGATGGATTGAAAATTCCCAAAGCGTTTGGAACACTTTTTTTTCTTCTTTCGTATAATTTATCTGTATTATTCATTTTGCTTGCTTGATAATTTTGCTAATTCTAAATCGGGTTGCGCGAATTTGTAAATCTTCATATACATATTCGTTTTGGTATCAAAAACACCTTCCATCGCATGAATTTTATCTCCTAATAATTCATTCAAATGTTCCATATCCCGACACATAATATTGGCTTCAATATCATAATCCCCTGAAACAGATGCCAAGAAACTAATTTCAGGCAACTTTGCTAATTCCTCAAAAATGGTTTTCATGTATGATTTTGGTTTAACCGAAATCAAAACACTTGCGTAAGCATTAAACCCAATTTTATTAGGATCTACCCTTCCAATAATTTGCAAAGTCCCATCTTCAATTAAGTTAATATAACGGTGTCTAATGGTACTTACTGCCACATTAATTTCTTTGGAAATTTCAGTAAACGACATTCTGCCATCTTTTTGAAGAAGTTTCAATATTTGGTAATCTAATTCATCATCTAATGCACTCATCTTTTATTTTTTTAAAAACCTTATCAGGATTTAAAACCCTGATAACGTATGATTTTCTACTCTTTTTTATATTTTAATTCTCCATTTACCCAAGTTTCATTGGCTTCAACGGTAGAAACATCGTCTAATTTAAATGGATTTTTATTCAAAACAATAAAATCGGCATATTTCCCTGTGGAAAGACTTCCTTTTATATTTTCTAAATTATCCACAATCGCACTTCCTACAGTATAGGCGCGTAATGCTTGCTCAAAAGTTATTTTCTGGCTTTCGCCAATAATAAAGCCATCCATCGCTTTTCGGGTAACCGCCGTTTCCATATTAACCCAAGGATTAATCTCTTTTACCACGGGACCATCCGTAGATAGGGCTAAATTTATTCCGTTATCCAAAACCGTTTTACAAGGGTAAACTACATCTAATAATTCGTCTGGCAAAGTGCTTTTGAAATTGTTTGCCAATTCATAAATGAAAATGGGTTGCATCGCTGCAGTCATATTCATGTGTTTAAAATCTTTTATATTTTCATTGGATAAAAATCCAACATGCTCAATCCTGTGTTTTAAAGTATTATCTATTTCGAATAAATCACGATACACTTTCAAAGTCAAATCAACTGCTTGATGACCAATTGCATGTGTGGCAACGGAAAATCCTTTTTCAACAGCTTCTTTGGCTGTTTGATAAAACTTCTCATAATCCAATCTCAAAACGCCTTTGTAACCATCCGTATTTTTATAAGGAACATTCAATGCCGCAGTAGCCGAACTCAAACCTCCATCACAAAAGAACTTCACGGTTTTTACTTGTAAAAATTTCGATTCATATTGTTCCGGTAAAACCTGAATTTCATCACTTCCGTCTGGAATTCGAAGCGGGAAAACATTCATTCGCACTTTCAACAAACCTTCTTGATCCAATTTAATGTAAGCTGCCAATAACTCTCCATTCGCAGCCGGATCAGTCGCACTTGTAATTCCTAAACTCAATAAATACTTATGCGCTTCCAGAATCATGTTTTTATATTCTTCGAAAGTAAACGGAGGAATGTTATTCATGATTAATCCCAAAGCTCTTTCGGTAAAAATACCTTGCAGGCTTCCATCTTGGTTTTTGCGAATTTCTCCTCCAAAAGGAACTTCAGTAGCTTCATCAACTTCTGAAATTGCTATGGCTTTCGAATTGGCAATTCCAATGTGAGCACAAGTTCTAATTACAAAAACAGGTCTGTCAGAAATAATTTCGTCCAAATCTTCTTTGGTTGGCAACCGTTTTTCTTCGAGTACCATTTCATTAATTCCACGAGCCATAATCCATTCAGAATTTGGATTTTTCTCGGCAAACTCTTTTAATAATCTTTTGAATTCCATTATGGATTTTACACCCCGAACATCCAACATGTACGTGCGAAGATGTCCAATTTTCCAAACATGGATGTGCGCATCATTCAAACCCGGAACAACTGTTTGTCCATTAAAATCAAATTCATTGGAAAAAGAACCAAATTGATTTCGCAATTCGGATTCGGTTCCAATTCCCTCAATTTTTCCCAAATGGTTAATTACCATGGAATCCGCTTTTGCAAAAGCAGAATCCATAGTAATAATATTGGCATTATGAATTAAAATTAGTAGCACTCTTTCTTTTTATTTAATGATTTTAATTTTATTCTCTAACAGAAATTGACTTGATTGCTGAACACTTTCCTTAAACTCTTTCGTTCAACACTTCTTGGATTGCATTTTCAATCACATCCAATCCTTCGTGCAATTGTTCGTCAGTAATAACAATTGGAGGTAAAAAACGAATACAATTTGTATACAATCCCGCTCTGATTAAAATCAATCCATTCGCAACTGATTTTTTGATTACTGCCATAGCAAAATCCATATCAGGCTCTTTGGTTTTTCTGTCTTTTACAAATTCAACTACCAGCATCGCTCCTATTCCACGAACATCACCAATACAAGAAAATTTATCTGCCATTGTATTTAATCGTGTTCTAATGGCATCTCCCACATGAACCGATTTTGCTAAAAATTCCGGTGTATTAATTTGTTTTACGGTTTCAAGCGCGGCAACTACAGCAATTGGACTTCCAGAATACGTTCCTCCTACGCCTCCTAAATGTGGAGCGTCCATGATATCAGCTCTACCGGTAACGGCGCTAATTGGCAATCCTGAGCCTATCGATTTTGCCATCGTTACCATATCAGGAATCACTCCGCTGTGCTCAATAGAAAGGAATTTTCCAGTTCTACCTGCTCCAGCCTGAACCTCATCGGCAATAAAAACAATACCATGTTCATCACAAACTTTTCTGATTTTTTCCAAGAAACGTTTTGGAACAGGAATAAAACCACCCTCACCTTGAACCGGTTCGATAATAATTGCTGCAACCGAAGAAGGGTCAACATGTGAAATTAAGTTCTGGTCGAAACGTTCAATACAAAAATCTATATATTCTTCTTCCGTAAAATTATCTGGTTTGCGATATACATTTGGAGAATGAAAACGATAGATATCCTGGGCATAGCTACCAAACCCTTTTTTAAACAAAGCATATTTACTGGTTAAACTCAACGTAAGTAAAGTTCTCCCGTGATACGCTCCTTCGAAACAAATAACTGCAGGTCGTTTCGTGTAATATCGTGCAATTTGCACTGCATTTTCTACTGCCTCAGATCCGGAACAAGCCAATAATGTTTTTTTAGGAAAATCTCCCGGAGTAATTTTATTAAGCAATTCTGCAAACTCTAAATACGGTTCAAAAGTAGTTACTAGTGCACCCGTATGAAGGTATTTATCCATTTGGTCTTTTATGGCATCAACAACTACTTGAGGTCGGTGACCCAAATTTACCATCCCAATTCCTCCAGCAAAATCAATCAATTGATTCCCATCTACATCCCATACTAAAGCGCCTTCAGCCTTTTCAACAACCACTTCGGTAGATTTCCCTAAACCGGCAGGTAAAGCAGCTGCTCTTCTTGCTAACATTTCTTTGCTCTTTGGTCCAGGAATTTCTGATACTTTTTTAATTTGAGTTCCCATTTTTTTTTATTTAATTATATTCTGAATTTTATTCTAACTTGTTGTTGTTCTTTTTACAGAGCAATTATAAACTATAATTTTCATCGACCGGATAGTACATTAAAATACTGGCATATCCCGCTTCTGGATCATTGATATAATTGTATAAAGTCCTTATCCATCTAAACCCTGTATTTTGTTGCGGTGTAATGGTTGGATCCGTAAATTCTTTTTTCTCCAATGCTTCGCAATATTCTGCAATGGTCATTTTATCTTTTACTTTTCCGTAACCAATGGTCATTCCCGCAATAATCTGTCCTTTGACTCCAAGGTTTTTACACACTTCATGCCGCGCTTTATACAGTTCTTTAGAAAGGCCTAAACCTCTGTATTCCGGCAACACACCCATATCAATGCCATACATCCAATCTCCATCCGGTATTTGAACATTAGTAAGCCATAAATTATCTGTTTCTTCCAAAAAAGTACTGTCGTGTTCCGGGAAATTGCATCTGAAAGTACTTGCTGACGCTACAATCTTTCCGTCTTTTTCCACAACAATTTGACCTTCTGGAAATATTTTAATATGATTCGCAAAATGATTCCTGTCTAAAATCTCCGATTGATGCAATGTTGGATAACATTGTGATTGTACATACTCCATCTCAATACCATCGTCCTGAGTTGCATTCCGTATCAGAAATTGATCGTTTAAAATCTTTTTACAAATCATAGGTTTATGTTATTACAAAATGAAACCTGCCAAAAGATATAGTATGGATGATATTCCAAATATTACTAACTGATATGGAAATTGTGAAATCCCATGTTTCATCATATCTATTTTACAAGATTGCGCCGTAAGAACTCTATTGTCAGAGAAGAAACAAGCCGCAGCTCCCCACACAGTTCCAGAAGCCAACGCACCTTGGGTTAGCCAAAAATCAGCTCCAAGGGAACGAGATAATATAGCAGTCGTTGGAACTAAAATCGCATATATTCCCCAGTTTGAGCCCGTAGCCCAACAAATCCATGCCACTAATGCAAAAACAACAAAAGGAAGTGTCGCACTATTCAACCAACTAATTCCTTGCAATTTCTCGGCTACAAATTCATTAAATCCCAATCCGTTTTGAACATCTTTTAATAAATAAGTCATTCCTAAAACTACTAACACGAAAGTGATTGATTCCATCCCTTTCACAAAGTTGTTTGATATTTTATTGAATTTAATTACCCCCAATACTAAATAAAACAAATACGTAAAAACACAAGCGGTGGCTATTCCACGAAGTGCATCGATACTGCTAAAAATTGATTCGGAAGAAAAAGTTACACTACCCCAATATTCTGAATCATACGGATAAGGAAAAATGGTACACCAGATTAGAATAACCAAAGGCAAAATGAAATATACTAACTTCCCTTCCTTCGCAGGTTTTTTCTTAACCTTTACAACATCAACATCAATTACTTTTACATTTGCCTCCGCTTCTCTGATCGATTTTGAATCTGGGATTAACTGAAACACCACTAATGCTCCTAGAATTAAAGAAATCCAAGCCGAAAAATTATACGGAATTGTTCCCAAAAATGCTTCAATAGGACTTGTTATAACTTTTCCTGCACTATTTAAAACACCTCCTTCAATAGCTGCTATTTGAGTTCCATAAAAAATAGTCCAAGTCGAAATTGGAAATATTATAGTTAACGGTACACAAACAAAACTCAAAACCAAAGCTAATTTTTCTCTTGAAACACCAAATTTATCTGTAATAGGTCTCATCGTATTACCAATAGACAATGCACTTAAGTAATCATCCAGAAAAAAGAAAAAACTTAGAAAATAAGTCATAATTAACGACTGCTTTTTATTTGTAACATGATTTTCAGAATATTTCCCAACTGCATTAATTCCACCGGAAGCCACTAATAATTGTACAAATGCACCATATAATATACATACTAATATTACCCATATTAATCCTTGGTCATGTGCATCTCTAGAAATGGAGGAAAACATACCATCAAACATATTCAATGGAAAAATCATACCTTCCCCTTCAGGAAAAAATTCTTTAGATCCACCTTGCATTGCTAATAAAACAAATCCCACAGCACAACCAATAATTAATGGTTCCAATGCTTTTCTTGTCATTATTGCAATTCCTAATACAGTAAACGCAGGAACTAAAGCATGCCAATTGATAAAATAACAAAGTCCTGCCAGAAATAGTAAGGAGACTCCGATAATAGTTGAAATTGATTTCATTGATTTGTTTTTGGTTAATAGAATAATTTAAACTGGTTAGTATTTAAACTCATGCTCACTCTTTATTACATATTGCAAATAAATTAATATATAGCTTACTATTTTGTAAATCTAACAATATTTTTAATACATACAAAAAATATTATTGTGTTTTTATTAAATAGTGTATATTTGAAAAACTTAAAAAAGTATAGTTATGGTATTTGATGAAGTAAAAAACTTTATAAATGGGGAGTTTAAATCCGGAAGCTCCAATAAAATTCATGCTGTTATATCCCCTTTAGACGGAAATGAATTGACTACTTTCAAAGAATCCACAATGGAAGACTTGAATGAAATTATCAGTTTTGCTCAAAAAGCACAAAAAGCCTGGCAAAAAGTTACTTTAAAAGAACGCGTACAGGTTTTCTATAAATACAAACAATTATTGGAACAAAACAGTACTGAACTAACCGAAATTATTTATCGTGAAAACGGAAAAATTCACGGGGAAGCCAAAGCCGAAATTGACAAAGCAATTGAATTGACCGAATTTGCCTGCTCACTGCCACAATTTGTAAATGGAGAGAATATGGAAGTCAGTAAAGGCGTTTTTTGTTCTTCTACTAAATTACCATTAGGAATTGTGGCTTCGATTGTTCCTTTTAATTTTCCAACTATGGTTCCTCATTGGACCATTGTAAATGCAATTGCATTAGGAAATGCTTTCATTTTGAAACCATCCGAAGCCGTACCAATCAGCAGCCAATACACCGCAAAACTATTGAAAGAAGCTGGACTTCCTGACGGTTTGTTCAATATCATAAATGGCACACAATCTACTGTTGAGAATTTGTGTGATCATCCGGGTATCAAAGCCATCACTTTTGTGGGTTCTACTAAAGTGGCAAAAATAGTGTATCAAAGAGCCAGTCATAATTTGAAACAGGTTTTAGCCCTTGGCGGAGCAAAAAACCATATCATTCTCCTTCCAGATGCGCATCCTGATATGGCATCCTCAAATATTGTGGCTTCCATGAGTGGCTGCGCAGGGCAACGATGCATGGCAGCGGCTACTTTAATAGCAGTAGGAAATTGCGATGCTATCCTAGACAAATTAATCGATGATGCCAATAAAATTCAATGTGGAACAACATTAGGCGCTGTAATTTCAAAAGCAGCCAAAGAAAGAATTGAGTCTTATATTACTGAAGCTGAGCAACAAGGTGCAAAAATCATTTTGGATGGTAGAAATACTATTGTTCCCGGAAAAGAAAATGGTTTCTATGTTGGACCAACGATTATTGACTACGCGACTGCCGATATGAAAGTTGCGAAAGAAGAGATCTTTGGGCCAGTTCTTACTATTGTTCGCGTTAACACGATTGACGAAGCTTTGGCAATTGAAAATGCGAATCCCTATGGAAACGCCTGTTCCGTATTTACACAAAGTGGCGGTTTGGCAAATTATGTTACTGAAAATGCTTCCGCAGGAATGTGTGGTGTAAATATTGGTGTTCCTGTTCCCAGAGAACCTTTTGGTTTTGGCGGATGGAATGAATCGAGATTTGGCTCAGGAGATATTACAGGAAAAAGTGCTATAGGATTTTTCACCAAAGAAAAGAAAACTACGACCAAATGGAATCCTGAAGCGGGTACTAACTGGATGAGTTAATCCTACATTAAAGAAGCTTTGTGAACTCCCCAAAGGAGAGTAACATGGAAATTAAATAATAATTTGTATTTTTAATATTCAAACCATTTAAAAATAAACAATTATGATACGAAAAGCTACTTTACAAGATTTAGATCAATTGACGCCATTGTTTGACCAATATTTGGTTTTCTATAAAAAACCATCTGATACCGAAAAACACAAAACGTATTTAAAAGAACGATTAGAGAATAATGAAGCCATTATTTTTTTAGCTTTTGATGAAGACAATATAGAAAAAGCAATAGGATTTACTTTAATATATGTCACTTTTTCTTCTTTGGCATTGAATAAAATACTGATTTTAAATGATTTATTTGTTGATTCTACTATTCGAAAAAAAGGAATTGGAGAACAATTAATTTTAAAAACTGTTGATCTGGCAAAAGAATTAGGTTCCGATTTAATTCGGTTGAGAACGGCAAAAAACAACAGCCCGGCACAAGGACTCTATCACAAAATGGGGTTCATAAGAGACGAACATCTTTACAGCTATGATCTTGTTGTAAAATAAAACAAACTATATAAATAACAGCATGTTGACTAAAGACCAAATAATAAATGATAGCAAGCAATACAGCTTGTTTACTTGGGTTACCCAAAAAAATGTAAATCCTATTCCAATCGAAAGAGCCGAAGGTGTTTATTTATATGAAGTAGGCGGTAAAAAAATTATTGATTTCTCCAGCGGATTAATGTCGGTGAATATAGGTCATGGCGACCAGCGTGTTACGGATGCCGTAGTCGAACAAATGCAAAAAGTAAGTTACGTGACGCCTTCTTGCACCACAGAAATCCGAGCCAAATTAGCTAAAAAATTAGCGTCCATTTGTCCCGGAGATTTAAACAAGGCTTTTTTTACACTTTGTGGTGCTTCATCTATTGAAAATGCTATAAAATTAGCCCGTTTATACACCGGAAAACATAAAATATTTGGAAGATACAGAGGCTTTCACGGAAATTCATCGGCAAGTATGACGGTGGGTGGCGATCCTAGAAAACAATATACGGACGCACAACAATCGACTAATATTTTTCATCTTGATGATCCTTATGATTTTTATGGTTTAAGCGATCTAGATGAAGAAACGAGATTAAAATGGAGTTTGGATTCTGTAGAAAGAATCATTCGTTATGAAGGCGGTCATACCATTGCGGCCTTTATTTTCGAAGGAGAAAGCGGTTCCTCCGGTTGCCTCCATTATCCAAAAGGATATTTAAAAGGCATTAAAGCATTATGTGAAAAATATGAAATTCTGTTTATTGCGGATGAAGTGATGAGTGGTTTTGGCAGAACCGGAAAATGGTTCGGATTTGAACATAGCAATATTATACCAGATATGATTTGCATGGCAAAAGGGTTGACTTCCTCTTACCTTCCGTTAGGCTGTTTGATGGTTTCGGATAAAATCGCGGCAAAATTTGACGATTCTCCTTTATGGTTGGGATTAACTTATAATTCGCATCCGGTTTCTTTGGCGGCTTCTCTGGCGGTTATCAATATTTATGAAAGTGACAACTTGATAGCAAACACCAATAAAATGGGTGCTTATATGGAGAAACGCATCAACGAAATGCGCGCAAAACATCCTTCCATAGGTGATTTTAGAAACAAAGGATTATTGGGTTGTTTAGATATTGTAAAAAGCAAAGAACCGTATCAATTGATAGCTCCTTTCAACGCTAATGCTGCCGAGATGGAAGTTATGAATAAAGTAGGTGCCAAATTAAGAGAACTAGGATTGTACACTTTTGTGCGTTGGGGTTATATTTTTATTGCTCCACCTTTAATGATAAATGAAGAACAAATTGATGAAGGTCTAGCCATTATTTCTCAGGCATTGACTATTGCCGATGAATACGTGATTTAATCTATTTCTATAATGTTATAAAAAGCTGTCTTTTTTAGACAGCCTTTTTCATGAATTATTTTCAGATATTTACTTTCGAAAAAGTAATAATACCTACTGTCCCGCTGTCTAATTGTTATCCCAAAATCCCCTCAATCTCCAATAATTCGGCTGTGGAGAAATCCAAATTCTGCAAACTCTCAATATTATTATTTAATTGGCCAACAGAACTCGCGCCAATCAAAACCGAAGTGATTCGCTTGTCTTTTAATAACCAAGCCAAAGCCATTTGAGCCAAAGATTGATTTCTCTCCTGTGCAATGGTATTCAGCTGAATAATTTTCTGGATTCTTTCCACCGAAACTTCATCCGTTTTTAAATGACCGTTTGGATTCGAAGCCCTTGAATTTTCTGGAATACCTTTTAGGTATTTGTCTGTTAAAAGTCCTTGTGCCAAAGGTGAAAAAGCAATACATCCCACTCCCTTTTCTTCTAGAACATCTAATAAACCTGCTTCTGGTTGTCTAACAAACATCGAATATTTTACTTGATGAATTAAACAAGGTGTTCCCAAACTTTTCAAGATTTCAGTTGCTTCTCTGGTTTGTTCTGCATTATAATTGGAAATCCCAGCGTACAATGCTTTTCCGCTTCGTACAGCATAATCCAAAGCCATCATGGTTTCCTCCAAAGGTGTTTCCGGATCAAAACGATGTGAATAAAAAATATCCACATAATCCAGATTCATACGTTTCAAACTCTGATCTAAACTTGATAATAAATATTTTCGGGAACCCCAGTCGCCATAGGGACCGTCCCACATCGTGTAACCGGCTTTAGTAGTAATTATAATTTCATCTCGCAGGTTTCCATGAAAATTATTCTTCAGGATTTTACCAAAATTAGTCTCTGCCGAACCTGGAACCGGACCGTAATTGTTGGCTAAATCAAAATGGGTAATTCCTTTATCAAAAGCTGCTTTAACTATATTTTCTCCATTTTCAAAATTATCCACTGAACCGAAGTTATGCCATAAGCCAAGAGAAATTTGTGGCAGTAATAAACCACTTTTTCCACATCTATTGTATTTCATCTGTTTGTTTTTTTTAATCAAATTCTAATTTAGGTTTTTTTAGTCAGTTGCGAAAGATACTAAAATGTCCAATGATACTAAAAAAACACCAACCGGTTTTTTTAAATGACAAAAAATAAGTTGAAAATTTATCGGTTGAAAAAATATCACCCTTTTACGGAAAACCGTAAGGAATACTAAAAAAAGAGTGTGTAATTTGTATACTAAAAGAATTTCATTTAACTAAATCTGTTTTAGTGATTTATATAAAAAAAAAAGATTTAGTCATCTAACATATTGATTGCATAAATGATTGTTGAAAACTAAAAAATTAATAACAAATACGATAAAAAATTATGGATTTAAAAGACCAAATTAAAGTAATTGCTGACAGAACAAAACACAAAGACCAAATACAAACTGAAGAAGCAACAAAAAATGCATTTGTGATGCCGTTTTTGCAAAGTTTAGGGTATGATGTTTTTAATCCTCTAGAAGTTGTACCTGAATTCATAGCGGATATTGGAATTAAAAAAGGTGAAAAAATTGACTACGCAATCTTTAAAGATGGAAATCCAACAATATTGATTGAGTGCAAACATTGGGCACAAAACTTAAATATTCACGATGGACAACTATTAAGATATTTTCACGTATCAAAAGCTAAATTTGGAATTTTAACAAACGGAATCGTTTACCGTTTTTACTCTGATTTAGTTTCCCCAAACAAAATGGACGAAAAACCATTCTTGGAATTCAACATTATAGATGTTAAAGACAATCAAATTGAAGAATTAAAAAAATTTCATAAAACTAATTTCGATGCTGAAAGTATTGTAAATACCGCAAGTGAATTGAAATTTATGAATGAACTAAAAATTTTACTAAATCTAGAACTTACAAATCCAACACCCGAATTTGTAAAACATTTTGCAAAACAAGTCTATCCGAGTGTTGTAACTGCAAAAATTTTAGAGCAATTTACAGAATTAACCAAAAAATCTGTTCAACAACATATTAGTGATTTAATCACCGAAAGATTAAAAACAGCCTTGTCAAAAGAAGATGAAAAAATTAATGAAATCAACATTTCTATCGAACCAAATTTAGAAGAGAGTAGCAAAATTAATACCACCGAAGAAGAATTAGAAGGATTTATGATTGTAAAAACAATTTTGCGCCAAAAAACTCCTGCAACAAGAATAACGTATCGAGATGCTCAATCCTATTTTGCTGTATTTCTAGACGATAACAATCGCAAAGCAGTATGTAGACTTTACTTAAATGGAGTTAAGAAATATATTGGAACATTTGATGAGAACAAAAAAGAAATTAAAAATGAAATTGGAAATTTAGATGAAATTTTCAATTATTCAGACCTGCTTTTAAAAACAATAGAAGCTTATGAAAAATAATTCGAAATTTTGTTAATCAACAACTAATTTAGCCTGCATAAATATTCGAAGCTTAAGAAACTAAAACAAAAAAACCACCTTTATCAGGTGGTTTTTCAATTTCAATCCAACAATCACAAAGGAATATTCCCGTGTTTTCTATTAGGGGTTACGCTTACTTTATTTTCGAGCATGCTAAAGGCTTTTATTAATTTGCGTCGGGTATCTTGTGGTAGGATTACCTCATCCACAAAACCACGTTGCGCAGCTGTGTAGGGATTCGCAAACAAATCAGCATATTCTGCTTCTTTTTCCAAGAGTTTAGCTTCATGGTCTTCGGCTTCGTTAATTTCTTTCTTGAAGATAATTTCACTGGCACCTTTGGCTCCCATTACGGCAATTTCAGCAGTTGGCCAGGCAAAATTCATGTCGGCACCAATGTGTTTCGAGTTCATTACATCATACGCACCACCGTATGCTTTACGGGTTATCACGGTCACTCTTGGCACGGTTGCTTCACTTAAAGCGTATAATAATTTAGCTCCGTGAACGATAATCCCGCTCCACTCTTGATCGGTTCCCGGCAAAAATCCCGGTACATCTACCAAAACCAATAACGGAATATTAAAACAATCACAAAAACGAGTAAATCGAGCCGCTTTTTTCGAACTGTTCACATCGAGACAACCGGCTAAAATCATCGGTTGGTTCGCTATAATCCCAATACTTTTCCCTCCCAATCGGGCAAAACCCACTAGGATATTTTCGGCATAATTTTTATGAATTTCAAAAAACGAATCTTCATCAATAATTCCACCAATCACCTCGTGCATATCATACGGTTTGTTTGGATTATTCGGAATAATGGTCGCTAATTTAGTTCGTACCTCATCGTTCAGCACGTAGGGTAAATTACGGGGCGTTTCTTTATTGCTTTGTGGTAAATAACTCAACAAGCGTTTCAAATCTTCCAGACATTCCACATCATTTGCTGACGTGCAATGCGCTACACCCGATTTAGTGGAATGCGTACTCGCACCTCCCAATTCCTCCGAAGTTACGGTTTCATTCGTCACGGTTTTTACCACATTTGGTCCTGTAACAAACATATAACTGGTGTCTTCAACCATCATCGTAAAATCGGTCATAGCAGGAGAATAAACGGCTCCACCGGCGCAGGGTCCCATAATCGCAGAGATTTGCGGAATCACACCACTGGCTTGTACATTTCGATAAAAAATATCGGCATAACCGCCCAAAGAACGAACACCTTCCTGAATACGTGCCCCACCCGAATCATTCAGTCCAATCATGGGTGCTCCCATTTTGACTGCCATATCCATGACTTTACAGATTTTTTCGGCATGTGTTTCGGATAGTGAACCTCCAAAAACGGTAAAATCCTGTGCAAAAATATAAACCAATCGTCCGTTTATGGTTCCGTATCCTGTAATGACTCCATCACCATAATACAGCTCTTTTTCCATTCCAAAATCAGACGTTCGGTGCGTTACTAACATCCCGATTTCTTCAAAAGAGCCTTCATCCATCAAATAATTGACGCGTTCTCTTGCAGTCAGTTTTTTATTCGAATGCTGTTTTGCAATTCTATTTTTACCACCACCCAAATGAGCTTGAGTAATTTTATCGTTTAGTGTTTTTATTTTAGATTCCATACTTTATTGAATTGGTAAGCGTACGATTTTTTGATCTTCAAAATACTGTTTCAACGCGACTAAAGCAGCGATTTCGGCCTCTTGTGCCATTTGGTTTTTCAATACGTCGGCATTGTAATAGTTCTTTACGAAATGCGTGTCAAATTTTCCGGAACGAAATGCCTCGTGTTCAAAAACAAATTTCCCGAAAGACAAAGTGGTTTGAACACCTGATACCTGATACCCTTCAATGGCTTTCAACATAATTTGTATCGCTTCTTCTCGGGTTTCTCCGTAAGTAATCAGTTTGGCCAACATTGGGTCATAATAAATGGGAATATCCATCCCTTGTTCAAAACCGTTATCCACCCGAATACCTTCGCCAATAGGCAATTGATACACATCCAAATGACCTACGCTTGGTAGAAAATTATTCATCGGATCTTCGGCATACACACGCAATTCCATCGCGTGCCCTTTTATTTTCAAATCTTCTTGTCTGATTGTCAATGCTTCTCCCCTTGCCACTCTGATTTGTAATTCTACTAAATCAGTTCCTGTAATCCATTCCGTAACGGGATGTTCCACCTGCAAACGCGTATTCATCTCCAAAAAGTAGAAATCATTGTTTTCATCTAATAAAAACTCGACAGTTCCAGCTCCTAAATAATCACAGGATTTGGCAACCAAAACGGCGGCTTCGCCCATTTTTTTACGCAATTCCGGAGTTAAAACCGAGGAAGGCGCTTCTTCTATCACTTTTTGATGACGACGCTGGATGCTGCATTCTCTTTCGAATAAATACAAAACATTGCCATGACTGTCTGCCATAATTTGAATTTCGATATGTCTTGGCGAGCCCACATATTTTTCGATAAAAACCGAACCATCTCCAAAAGCAGAAATCGCTTCACTTATTGCACGGTCCATTTGGGACTCAAAATCAGCTTCACTTTCTACCACACGCATTCCTTTTCCACCGCCACCTGCTGAAGCTTTAATCAAAATTGGAAAACCAATTTTCTTAGCAACTACTTTAGCTTTTTCGACATCGGTAATAGCTTCGTCAAAACCGGGAACCATTGGAATATTGTATTGCTTAACTGCATCTTTGGCCGCTAATTTACTCCCCATGATTTTTATCGCTTTCGACTTGGGACCAATAAAGATGATGTTATTTTTTTCGGCCTCTTCGGCAAAATCCGCATTTTCACTCAAAAATCCATAACCTGGATGAATGGCATCCACGTTTAAGGCTTTCGCCACTTCAATGATTTTAGTACCTAATAAATAGGATTGACTTGAAGGAGCTTCACCAATCCAAACGGCTTCATCGGCAAATTTTACGTGTGGTGCATTCCTGTCAGCCGTTGAATAAACTGCTACGGTTTTAATGCCCATTTTTTGTGCGGTTTTCATCACCCTGATGGCAATTTCACCTCTATTGGCAACTAATAATTTTTTCATATTTATTAAGACTAAAAGAATAAAGACCGTTTCACTGCTAGAACAAAGAGCCGAAAATTCTTGTTTTATTTATCTTTTTTCTATTTTCTATACTCTATTATCTTTTTCTCTATTCGAATTCAATTAATAACTGTCCTTTATCTACAGCATCTCCCATCATTACCGAAATCGTTTTTATAACGCCGTCACGAGGAGAAAGAAAACTATTTTCCATTTTCATGGCTCCCAAAATAATTAGGTTATCATTCTCTTTTACAGTTTGCCCCACCACAACGCTGATTTCTAAAATCAATCCGGGCATTGGTGCTTTGATAAAATTAACTTGCTTGATAAGCCCCACTTCAAACCCCATTTCTTTGATAAGAATATCCAAAGGATTTGAAATTACCACAACGTAGGTGTTGTTATTTACCTTTACCGTATAGCTTTTTTGAAGAAAATCAGAAGTTAGGATTTCCGCTTGATAAGGAATATTTTGATGTAGTATATGAAATTTATTAGCTTCCGCACTAACTGCATCAAGTTGTGAAATACTTTCCTTTTCCAAATCAAAATGGAAAGCATCATTTACATTTACTTTATAACCAATACTCATACGTGTATTTATTTAATTGGTTGTAAAAATAAGTAAAGAAAACGTTTTCGTAATCGAAAAATAAAAGTTTTATGCTAATTTGATATAGTTATCGTAAAATAAATTTACAACACTAACAATCCAAATTCCCTAAGAGTTTTAACTGGTTTTGAGTACCAAAACAATTCAAAGTCTTCCAATTGTTTTTCAAAATCTGTTTTTATTTCTTGAAACGTGTAGATTTTAGCATTGGAAACCGATATTTTCTGTAGTATTTCCACAAGCCATTCTCCTTCTTTTTTATTTGTGTGAATGCTGAAACTTTCTTTTTTATCATGGAAGGTTAACGTCATTAGCTCCCAGGAATTCCCTTTTTTGGATTTGGTAAAATGCTCAATAAATGGCTTCCCCCCTAGCCAAACGATTTTGGCAGTGGGTTTGATGTTAAAATCATTGTCTTCTTGTAAAGCGTCAAAAATAAAATCAGGTGAAATTTTAGTCTTTGGAATTTTAAATTCAAACCAATCCTGTAATTCATAATCAAAACAGATTCCATGCATAAAATTGAATAACGATTTCTTAAGTCCAAAACTGAATTTATCGTGGTCGATTCCTGTTGAATCCGTATAGTTAATATCGTTATTGGCGAAAGTTCCTAAGATTTCAGTTTCTTTTACCACACCAAATTTCTCTGGATACAAGCCCACTGGACTGTGCGCAGTCATCGCAAACTGATGCCAAAACCCGGATTGCAACACGCCAACTTCAAATAATTGTCGGACCATTTCGAGACTGTCCACGGTTTCCTGAATGGTTTGCGTAGGATAACCGTACATCAAATACGCATGAACCATTACGCCAGCTTCGGTGAAATTTCGAGTTACTTTAGCAACTTGTTCCACAGTTACACCTTTATCAATCAATTTTAATAATCTGTCCGAAGCGACTTCGAGTCCGCCAGAAACAGCGATACAACCGGAAGCTTTTAGGAGCAAACATAGATCTTTGGTAAAACTTTTTTCGAACCGAATGTTGGTCCACCACGTCACCGCTAATTTCCTGCGAAGGATTTCGAGTGCCAAAGCGCGCATCAAAGCAGGAGGAGCTGCTTCGTCAACAAAATGAAATCCGTTCTCGCCTGTTTGAGTAATCATTTCCTCCATTCGGTCGCACAATAAATTGGCAGCAACAGGTTCGTATACTTTTATATAGTCCAAAGAAATATCGCAAAAAGTGCATTTCCCCCAGTAGCAACCGTGCGCCATAGTGAGTTTATTCCAGCGACCGTCGCTCCACATTCGGTGCATTGGATTCACAATTTCTATAACCGAAATGTATTTATCCAAAAGCAAATCCGAATAATCGGGAGTTCCCACTTGCGATTGTTTGTAATCGTGTTTTAGGGAATTATTTTTATAAACTACTTTTCCGTTTTGTAAAAGAAAAGTTCTCTTATATGAATTGTAATCTGGATTTTCAATATTGGAAATTATTTCTTCTATTGGCATTTCACCATCATCCAATGTAATGAAATCGAAAAACTCAAACACTCGAGCATCCGAAAGCGAACGCAATTCGGTATTTGGGAAACCACCACCCATTGAAATTTTTATATTAGGATAATTTTTTTTCACCCATTGGGCCGAACGAAAAGCCGAATATAAATTCCCTGGAAACGGAACTGAAATCAAGAATAATGTAGGTTGAATAGTTTCTATTCTCTCTTTTAGAATTAAAAGAAGTAAATTATCAATATAGGTTGGTTCCTGTTGCAAGGCTTCATACAATTCGTCAAAAGAATTAGCACTTCGTCCCAAACGTTCCGCATAACGGCTGAAACCAAAATTAGCATCAACACATTCCACAATAAAATCCGAAATATCTTCGAGATATAAAGTCGCCAAATGTTTTGCTTTGTCCTGCGTTCCCATGGTACCGAATGCCCAATCCAATTCTTCCAATTGTGCGAATCGTGATGCTTCAGGCAGGAAATCTTCCTGACAAATTTGAAGTGCCAATGTTGGATTTTTTCCTTGCAAAAAAGCAATTACAGAATCAATAGTTTTTAGATATTCGTCTTGTAAAGCAAAAATACGTTTAGAATTGTCTGAGATTTCTCCAACTTTAAACTTTAAACCTCCAACGATAAATAAACTTCGCAAACCTTCTTTAGAAAACAATTTCAAAATCACTTCGATTCCTAAATCTGCCTGAACAGACTCAATATTTTTAGTATTCAGAAATCCTTTGATATAAGCAGTTGCCGGATACGGCGTATTCAGTTGGGTAAAAGGAGGCGTGATTAAGAATAATTTGGTTTTCAAAAGAAATAAGTTTTGTGCAAAAATAAGGGATTTTATAATCTTTTCAGGAAAAGATTTTTGAGGTTCTATTTCTATTTTTAATGTTTGATCTTTGGATTTATTTTTTAGATATTTAATTACATTTGCCTTGCTATAAATCTTACTTATGAAGCGAGTTTTACTTTTTTTATTTTTTACTTTTTCATTTACAATGCAAAGTCAATGTTTTGATTGTGCCAAAAACTTAGGTGGTTGGAATGGTGATGCTACTGCCGATTTAAAGAAAGCAAGCGATGGTATATACTTAGCAAAGAATGGAGGGAATTTTGGAGATTGGATGTCTATTTACAAATATGATTTTAATTGCAATTTGGTTTGGAAAAAAGAAATTGATGAAAGGAGTCTCTACATAAGCAAGTTAGTAATTGACAGCCAAGACAATATATATGTTTTATTTACTTGGTATGATGCTCATAATAATGTAGGACCTTTTCCGCAATTATTTAGCGGTTTGCCTATGTATCCTGGATTAAATCTACTTAAATTTGATAAAAATGGAAATTTTGTTTGGAACCGATCAATAGGTAGTGGTGCGGATTACGGAATGAGAGATATCTATATCCACAATGATATTATTTATATAACTGGAACATTTTATACTGGCATAACAATCAACAATCAAATAACACTCACAAATACTGCTTATACTGGATATTATGTGTATCATCCATTATTATTCATTGCTAAATTTGATCTTAATGGAAATCTAAAAGAAGCTAAAAAATTTGGAAATAGCAATGATGATTATACTAGCTCGGAAATGGATAAAAATGGAGATTTATATTTCTCAAGATATTCAAATTCTAATAGTAATTATACTCATTCAGACATTGATAAAATCGATACCAATCTCAATGTTGTTTGGAGTAAAGAAATTTCTAACAATAAAACTAAGAATGAATCTTTTTTTAGACCAACACTTTTACATTATAACCCTAATAATGACAAATTATATCTGTGGGGTGCTTTTTACAAACTAGCAGATATACTTGGAACTATTTATACAGATCCTAACACGGGATTTTATTTAACCCAAAGTATTCTGTCAGAATTCAATATAACCACAGGAAACTTAGAAAGAATTAAACAAATTAACAACTCATCTAGTTTGGATATTCCCGGAATGGATGGCAACTCTTCAGGAAATACGGCTTATTTAACTGAAAAAGGAAATGAATTGTATATTTTTTCCAGTTTTACCGGCACAATGACATTTCCTAATGTAAACATCAAAAGTAGAACTTATACTAGTGGTGCGTCTGTGTACAATGATGAGGATTTAGTACTTTTTAAAGTAAACTTAAACAACTTTGAATCTGAATTTATCCTAAAATCATCTGGAACAAATTATTATTCGCAAGGCATGTCTACTGATGCTGCTAACCCGATTTTATTTAATGGAAATGAACTGTATTTAACCGCAAGTTTTCAAAGTTCACCATTGACTATCAACGGTTCTGTTATCAATAATAATAGCGGTAACAATGCCAGCGATGTTATGCTTTATAAATATAAACTTGATGCATCAACTGCTACTGGTGAAATAATCGCTAAAAACACCTGTTTTAATACACTCACAAACTTTAATGTAAACGGAACATTTGATTCAATTGCCTGGGATTTTAACGACCCTAATTCATCATCAAATAGTGCAACAATTAATAATCCAACACACCAGTTTTCAGCTTCAGGCACTTATCATATAAAAGTAGTTGTAAACTGCGGCACTGATTCGCAAACTATAGAAAAAGAGATTACAATCACCAATACCCCATCTATTAATATAGTAAATCCTATTTATGCTTGTGAAACCATTTCCGGATCTGGAATTTCTAATTTTTTTGACACTTCAAATATAAATTCTGATATAATTGGAAATCAAACAAATTTAAAAGTTGAATATTTTGATTCAAATGGAAATACATTACCAAGCCCATTACCTAATCCTTATACAAATAAAAATAAAAATGAAGAGACTATTATAATTAGAAGTTCTTTTCAAGATAACCCTTACTGTTTTGTTGAGACAAATTTAAAACTTTACACTGTTGCAAAACCTTTAGTTCCAACCACAACTTCTCCACAAACTTTTTGCATTCAACAAAATGCAAAATTAAACAGCATCAATATAACGGGTCAAAACATAAAATGGTATAATGCTTTAACCAATGGTACTCTTTTATCAAACACAACTTCATTACAAAACGGCACCACTTATTACGCCTCGCAAACCATAAACGGTTGCGAAAGTGATCGAATTCCCGTTGCAATCAATATCCAAAATACGACTGCTCCAACAGGAAATACAACTCAAACTTTTTGCTCAAGTCAAAATCCAACTTTAGATACTATCATAGTTTCAGGAGCTGCAATAAAATGGTATAATAGTGTTGGTATTCTTTTGTCTAATTCAACTCCATTGCAAGATGAAACGACTTATTATGCTTCGCAAACAATTAATGATTGCGAAAGCACAACAAAACTTGCTGTTACCGTTTCCTTAATAAGCACTTTACCTGCAAACAATTATACCGAATTATTTTGTGATGATTTGAATGGTGGTTCTGAGAAAGTGAATTTATCCGCTTATAATTCAAAGCTAATTTCAAATACTTCCGGATATACCTTTTCTCATTATTCGACTTTTTCAGGTGCAGAAAATCAATTGGCAACCAATCAAATTACTACTATTTCAAATTATAAGTTAGTTTTGGGGGACAACAAAATTTATGTCCGTATCAATTCAAATACGCCATGTTATGCGATTGCCGAATTAAAACTAACCCTTTTATCCAAACCTAAAATAACGATTCCTGATGTTGTACCCATTTGTGAAAACAATGCAATCACCATTGATGCCGGTTCTGGTTTTGATACTTATTTATGGTCAAACGGAGCTACTACTCAGTCCATAATTGTGGCAAATCCCGGTAATTTTTCTGTAACAGTAACCGATGATTATGATTCCTTTTATTGTTCGAACACAAAAAATTTCATAGTAAAAAAATCAAATATCGCCACAATTACTTCTATTGAGACTCAAGACTGGACGGACAATCAAAATAGTATAACAACTTACGTTACAGGCATCGGAGATTTTGAATATTCAATAGACGGTATTCATTTTCAGGATAGCAATCAATTTTTGAACATCATTAATGGACAATATACCGTTTCTGTTAGAGACAAAAATGGTTGTGGAACTGTAACCGATGAAGTCTATTTGTTAATGTATCCAAAATTCTTTACCCCTAACGGAGATGGTTATAATGACACTTGGAAAATCAACTTTTCAGATTTTGAAGATGGCTTAATCATTAAAATATTTGATCGCTATGGAAAATTCATTACAGACTTGCCGAAAACTACTGGTTGGGACGGAACAAGCAACGGTCAGCCACTTCCATCCACTGATTATTGGTTTATTGTTACCAGAGCAAATGGAAAAGAATATCGAGGTCATCTTAGTTTGAAGAGATAGCACATCATCAAAACTTATGCTCCTTTTTACTAATCATCAACAACGAAAATAAAGAGATACAGGCTGCGGTACTCAAATAAAAACCAACATAGGTCAAACTATACTGCGTTGCCAACCAAATTGCAATCATGGGTGCAAAAGCAGCTCCGATGATTCCTGCCAAATTAAATGTCAAAGAAGTACCCGAATAACGAACGGTAGTAGGAAACAATTCTGATAAGAAAGTACCCAAAGGACCATAAGTAAATCCCATCAAAGCCATTCCAACACATAAAAACAGAGTTACTAGAATTGTACTTCCTGAGTTTAAGAAAAAAGAAAATGCAAAACCAAAAAAAGCAATAGCTGTCGTGGCGTAAATTAGCATCTTTCTTCGCCCAATACGATCCGCAATTAGAGCCGAAACAGGGATAAAAAGTGCAAAAAACAATACCGAAAACAATTGTATTAATAGAAAATCTCTTTTGGAATAACCCAAATCAGAAGTTGCCCAGCTGAGCGTGAATACCGTCATGAGATAAAACACCAAGAAAGTAGTAATGGCAGCAAATGTGCCAAAAATCAATTGGTTTTTATAAAACTTCAATAAAGTAATAAACGGGATTTTCACTTCTTCTTGTTCTTTTTTTGAATTTTCGAAAGCAGGAGTTTCGGTGATTTTTAATCGGATATAAAAACCTACGACAACCAGTAACGAACTCGCTATAAACGGAATCCTCCAGCCATAATCCAGAAAAGCATCGGCACTCATCGTATCGGTCAAAATCAAGAAAGTCCCTCCCGAAAGCAATAAGCCTATTGGTGCTCCCAATTGGGGAAACATACCATACCAAGCGCGTTTATTAGGCGGAGCATTTTCAATGGCCAATAATACGGCTCCACCCCATTCTCCTCCTAAACCCACTCCTTGACCAAAGCGGCACAACATTAATAATAAAGGGGCAGCAATTCCAATGCTTGCATAACTCGGTAAGAAACCAATACTCACCGTTGAAATACCCATCGTCAACAAAGCAATGACTAAGGTAGTCTTGCGACCGATTTTATCTCCATAATGACCAAAAACCGCTGAACCAAGAGGTCGAGAAAGAAATGCTATCGAAAACGTCGCTAGGGATAGCAACACCGAATTAGTATTGTCTGTTGAAGGGAAAAACAATTGAGGAAAAACCAAAACGGCAGCATTTGCATAAATGTAAAAATCGAAAAATTCTATAGTTGTACCAATTAAACTGCCAAAAAGAACATGTTTTAATGAATTTTCTTTCTTCGGATTTGAATTATCTTTCATAGGAATGTTAAAATATTTCGATAAAATTGATACTATTTTTCGAAAGTAACAAATATTATAGTTCCAATTATTATTGGTAAATTAGCGACATATAAAAATTTATTATGCCAACCGACTGTATCAGCTATCAGAATTCCGGATATTTCTCTCCTTTGATGAATGATTATTTAAACCAAAAGACAAACTTACAAACCCTATACAACAGATTCCCAACGCTTGAAAACTTTGAAGGACAAATTCTGGAGAAGCAAGCAAATTTTGATGATTCTTCCAGAAAAATATTGGTTTCCGTTTTACAAAAACAATATTTGAATGTTGAAACTTCGGCTTTGACAAAACAAAATATTGATTCTTTAAACGATACAAATACATTTACTGTCACTACAGGACATCAATTAAATTTATTCAGCGGCCCTTTATACTTCTTGAATAAAATTATTTCTACTATTAATTTGACTACCGAATTAAAAGCAAAATATCCAACGTATAACTTCGTTCCCATTTATTGGATGGCAACCGAAGACCATGATTTTGAAGAAATCAATTATTTTAATTTTAAAGGTAAAAAATTCCACTGGAACAGAGAAAGTACTGGTCCTGTTGGGAGATTATCCACTGAGGGTTTGGATGAATTTCTTGAAATATTTGCATTGGAAATTGGTTCCAGCTTGAATGCAAATACCATAAAAAAATTATTTGAGGACTCATACATCAAACATGATAATCTAGCCGATGCCACAAGACATTTAGCGAATGCATTGTTTGGAATTTACGGATTAGTAATTCTGGACGCTGATAATCAAGATTTAAAACGCAACTTTATTCCTTTTATAAAAGAAGAATTACTACACCAATCTTCTCATTTATTAGTACTTGAAACTGCCGAAAAACTAAAAGAATATACCATTCAAGTAAATCCTCGTGAGATCAACTTGTTTTATATCGAGGATAATTTACGCGAACGCATCGTTTTTGAAAACAATACATATAAAGTAAACCATACTAAAATTGAGTTTTCGGAAACCGAATTCCTGGGACTTTTAGAAAACCATCCTGAAAAATTTAGTCCTAATGTGATTATGCGTCCGTTGTATCAGGAAGTGATTTTACCCAATTTATGTTACATAGGCGGAGGTGGAGAAATTGCGTATTGGTTAGAATTAAAATCCTTTTTTGCTTCCGCAAAAGTGACTTTTCCAATGCTTTTACTTCGAAATTCAGTCTTATTAGCAACCGAAAAACAAGCTAAAAAAGCAGACAAACTAGATTTAACGTGGACCGATTTGTTTTCAAAACAAGCCAATTTAATAAATAACAGAACCAAACAATTATCGGAATTTCCAATTGATTTGGCAAGCCTGAAAGAACAATTGCAAAAACAGTTTGAAGCGCTTTATGAAGTTGCAAACAAAACAGATGAATCTTTTATTGGAGCGGTAAAAGCGCAAGAAGTAAAACAAATTAAAGGATTGGAAAATCTGGAAAAACGATTACTAAAAGCACAAAAAAGAAATTTAAGCGATATTTTACAACGAATTATTGACTTGCAAAACGAAATATTTCCCAACCAAAGTTTACAGGAACGCCAAGCTAATTTTTCGGAATTCTATTTAGAAAACGGAGAACGTTTAATTCCTGCATTGGTGAAACAATTAAAACCGTTACAATCTAATTTTGATATAATTGTACTTTAATTAAAATCAGTATTATTTCAACACATTATTTGTAAAAACATTCAATAAAAAAATACTATTTTTGCACAAAATTTAAAAAACACAAAAATGGCTACGAATAGAACTTTTACAATGATTAAACCTGATGCTGTTGCTAACGGACACATCGGAAACATACTTGCTATGATTACCACTGCAGGTTTCAAAATTGTTTCTTTGAAATTAACACAATTAACTGTAGCTGATGCTCAAGCATTTTATGAAGTTCATGCTGCAAGACCATTTTATGGTGAATTAGTGGAATTCATGTCAAGAGGACCAATTGTTGCTGCTATTTTAGAAAAAGACAACGCTGTTGAAGATTTCAGAACTTTAATTGGTGCTACAAATCCTGCTGAAGCTGCTGAAGGAACTATCCGCAAAGCATACGCTACTTCTATAGGAGAAAATGCGGTTCACGGTTCTGATAGCGATGAAAATGCAGCTATCGAAGGTGCTTTCCATTTTGCTGGAAGAGAGCAGTTCTAGATTTATGATTGAAGAGTAAAGATTTTTGAATTAAGATTTAAAAATCCTATAAAACAGAAAATCCCGTTTCAAAATTGAAACGGGATTTTTTTATTTACAATCACAGAATTCTAAAATCGTGGATCAACAATCTAAAATCATCATCTCAGAACAACATCTTTAACCACATCGCGTCTTAATTCCTCGTTAATCATGGCAACGATTTTAGATCTTCCATGACTCAATTCTTCCCTTAATACTGAGGAAGTTAACTCAACGTACAATGTACTTCCTTTCAAAACCACATTATTCGTATAACTGTTCACACCGTTCCCCATCAGATTTTTCCATGCGTCTTTAACGTCAATTTGATCCATTCCGGGTTGCAGTTTATTCACTTGGATAATTTGTTTCAAAACATCCCCAATCGTACTTTGATTATTTAACCTTTTTGCCATCGCCCAGTAAATTTATTGGTCCCGTTTTCTTGTAATGATATTCTTTTTTTTCTGCATTCAACAACACTAATTCATCATCTGTCAAAGTGATTAATTCCTCACTCCATTTCGTAAAAGGAGTTGAATAATCAATATAAGTTTTATCGTCCTTGAATCGTACCGTCACGTTTTCATAAGCATCATTCACTAAAAAAGTCCCGTCTAATTGCGGCATCACTTTCTTCCGAATTCCTTTATTATTTTTGTCAATTTTGAAATAATCATAACTTTCATTGATGTTGTAATCCTTATCTTTTACGGTATCAAAAGTAACCTTCTCGATTTCCCAATACCCATTTAATTTCTCAACATCGGCAGGTTTTATCTTTTGCTTACAAGCCACAAAAAAGAGTGCTATAAAAAGAATACTAAATGTGTTTTTCATATTTAATTTATTTTTTAGGAGCTATTTCCTGCTTTCCACTTCAATCTTTTTATCCGCCGAAAAAGGCGTATAAAAAGGATTTACGTTACAATCAGGGCTATGGCATTCGAATTAAAAAGAAGCTTAATCCCAACGACAAAGTTAAACTTAATAAATTCAAACAAAAACAAAAAATTCAAAACACATTAAACTATTTTCTATATTTTTGGTCTTACCCTACAAATAGCCAGAACATGTCAAAAACAATCTACAGCCTGCTTTTCGCATTTTTGTGCATGAGTTGCAGTTCAGAATCTGCCGACCCAAATCCTACGCCTACACCAACAGAAACACTCTATTTTCCTCCGTTAACAGGTACAACTTGGGAAACAAAATCAATTGCAAGTTTGGGCTGGAAACAAACCGCCGTTCAGCCACTTTTAAACTATTTAGAGCTAAAACACTCCAAAGGTTTCATTATTTTAGTCAATGGCCGAATTGTAATGGAAAATTATTTTAACGGACATGCAGCAGCAACCAATTGGTATTGGGCAAGCGCCGGAAAAACATTGACAGCAACACTTACGGGAATTGCACAACAAGAAGGTTTTTTGAACATCAACAATAAAGTTTCACAATACATTGGAACGGGTTGGACAAGCGAAACATTAGCCAAAGAAAATCTAATTACCTGCAAAAACTTACTCACCATGACTTCTGGTATCGAGGACATCGCTAATGGCGATGATGTCTCTCCGGCAAGTCTGCAATACAAAGCCGATGCAGGAACGCGATGGGCCTATCATAATGTGTATGTAAAATTACAAGATGTGGTTGCTCAGGCAAGCGGTCAAACTTGGAACACTTATTTCAATGCACGATTAAGGGACAAAATAGGAATGGATGGCACTTGGTTTCAGTCTGGCAATAATTCTGTTTATGGAAGTACAGCTAGAAGTATGGCGCGTTTTGGACTGTTGATGTACAATAAAGGAAAATGGGATAACACAATAATTTTGAATGAAAACTACTTTACCGAAGCAACTACTACTTCACAAAATATAAACCTTGGATATGGATATTTATGGTGGCTTAATGGCAAAGCCAGTTACCATTTACCACAATCACAACTTACAATTCCTGGAAGCATTATACCATCTGCGCCAAACGATATGTTTATGGCATTAGGGAAAAATGACCAAAAAATCTATGTGATTCCAAGTAAGAAAATGGTAGTAATCAGAATGGGCGACGCAGCTGACAATGTCAATCTGGCTTTGTCTGATTTTGATGATGTTTTATGGCAAAAAATCAATGCCTTGCATCAATAAATCTACTTCGTTTTCAATCGTTTAATAAAACCTAAAATAAAGAAAACCAAGCCAATTACCAACAAAAAATAATAGAACCCAATACTTTTATCTCGGATAAAATTAGCCAATATAAAAGAAACAATACTTACAAAGTAAAAATAGATTGGGTTAGTGTTTTTGATAGAAGAAAAATTCATTGCCTAAATATTATTTAAAAAAACTATCTACAAATTCGTACTTATTAAAAACTTGAAGATCCTCAATTCCTTCTCCAACACCAATGTATTTTACAGGAATTTGAAATTGATCTGAGATTCCTATGACAACTCCACCTTTGGCAGTTCCGTCAAGTTTGGTAACTGCTAAACAAGTAACCTCTGTAGCTGCAGTAAATTGTTTCGCTTGTTCAAAAGCATTTTGTCCGGTAGATCCATCTAAAACCAATAATACGTCGTGTGGCGCGTCGCCAACAACTTTTTGCATTACACGCTTCACTTTGGTCAATTCATTCATTAAATTAACTTTATTATGCAAACGTCCTGCTGTATCAATAATAACAACATCTGCATTTTGAGCCACTGCTGATTGTAAAGTATCAAAAGCTACAGAAGCCGGATCACTTCCCATGTTTTGTCTCACAATGGGAACACCCACTCTATCTGCCCAAATTTGCAATTGATCAATGGCTGCTGCTCGAAAAGTATCTGCTGCACCTAAAACTACTTTATAACCCGCTTTTTTGAATTGATACGCTAATTTACCAATAGTGGTAGTTTTCCCAACTCCATTTACCCCAACCACCATTAAAACGTATGGTTTCGTTTGTATTGGAATTACAAATTCGGTTGCTTCACCTGAGTTGGTCTCCGATAATAAAGCTGCGATTTCTTCCCGCAAAATTTCATTTAGTTCCTCTATACCCAGATATTTATCTGAGGCAACGCGGTTTTCGATTCGGGTGATTATTTTCAATGTAGTATTCACACCAACATCTGAGGCAACAAGGATTTCCTCTAAATTATCTAAAACTTCATCATCAACTTTTGACTTTCCGGCAACGGCTTTAGTTAATTTCGAAAAGAAATTTGTTTTTGACTTTTCAAGACCTTTATCTAATGTTTCTTTTTTCTCTGAAGAAAATATTCTTTTAAAAAAACTCATTGTATTTGTGGTGTAAAAAATGATGTATAATTCCTAAAAACCCATACGTTTTTCTAATCGGTAAATATAGAAAATAAAAAAGCTACTTCCGAATGAAAGTAGCTTTTCTATATAATGTGCGTCTGAATTATTTCTTTTTCAAGAATTCATCAACTGCTTCTGGAGTCATAATAGATTCTACGAATGTATATGCCCCTGTTACTGGAGATTTCACCATTTTGATGGCTTTTGATAATCTCTTAGAAGATGTCTGTAACGATGCTACTGTTTTCTTTGCCATGACTAATTATTATTTAATTTCTTTATGAACTGTTACACGCTTCAAGATTGGATTAAATTTTTTAATCTCTAATCTGTCCGGAGTATTTTTCTTGTTCTTTGTTGTGATGTATCTTGAAGTCCCTGCAACACCTGATGTTTTGTGTTCAGTACATTCTAAAATTACCTGGATTCTATTACCTTTCTTTGCCATCTTGCTATTTTTTTATTTTGGAAGGGATTATTTAATAAATCCTTCTGACTGAGCTTTTTTCAAAACTGCAGCAATTCCATTTTTATTAATTGTTTTTATCGTAGATGCAGCTACTCTTAGAGTAATCCATCTATCTTCTTCTGGAAGATAAAAACGCTTTTTAACTAAGTTTACAGAAAATTTTCTCTTAGTTTTGTTCATAGCGTGAGAAACGTTATTTCCTACCATCGCTCTTTTACCTGTAAGGTCACAAACTCTTGACATTATACTTATCTTTTATCGTTATTCAAAATCAGGGTGCAAAGAAAAGAAAAATAAACCTATTAAGCAAAGAAAATATTACACATTTTTAAAAATTTCTTTCTGTAATAGCTCTAAACTTTTAATTACGGCTCTATCTATCACTTTTTCACGTGGTTGGCCAAAATTAAATTCTTCAACAATTACTTCGCTTGGTGTAGCCAATGCGATAAAAACGGATCCAATTTCAGCATCTGAGTCTCCTTTTGACGGTCCTGCGTTTCCGGTTGTAGCAATTGCATAATCCGTTTTCATCATCTTTTGTACACTCAAAGCCATAGCCGAAACTACTTCTCTGCTCACAACAGAATATTCTTTTATGAGGCTTTCCGGAATACCTAAAACATTAATTTTAACCTCCGTCGCGTACGAAACAACACTTCCTTTAAAATATTGGGAAGAACCTGAAACCGAAGTCAAAACCTCAGCGATTTTTCCTCCCGTGCAACTTTCGGCAGTTGAAATGGTTTTATGTTGTTTTGTTAATATTTTCCCTACTACCACTTCCAGCGTTTCATCATCATCAAAACCAACGATGATATCATGGATTATAGCATCCAGCGATTTTACGTTTTCTTCAATGGCGGCTTCTAATTTTTCTTTGTCGGTTCCTCGCGCTGAAAGGCGCAAACGAACTCTTCCCGGAGCAGGCAAATAAGCCAATTTTATAAATTCAGGAAGGCTGTTTTCCCATTCTTCAATACGTTCAGCAACCATACTTTCGCCTTGACCGTAAGTAAGAATTGTTTTGTGTAGAATGTAGGGACGCTTGTATTCTCGAACTACTTTTGGAATAATTTCATGCTCTACTAAATATTTCATTTCGAACGGGACTCCGGGAAGCGAAATAAACACCGTATTTTCTTTTTTCATCCACATTCCTGGGGCCGTACCTACCTGATTGTGAAGTACGGTGCATTTTGAAGGAACCAGCGCCTGATCTTTATTGATTTGCGTAATTGTCCGTTTATAAAAACCTTCTATAAGATGGGTAACATGAGCAAGAACTTTCTGATCGACAATTAATTCATCTTCAAAATAATCACAAAATGTTTTCTTGGTAACATCGTCTTTTGTCGGGCCTAAACCGCCGGTAATAATAACCAGATCCACTGTGTTTTGAAGCTTCGCAAACGTTTCTAAAATGTGTTTTTTATCGTCGCTTATCGAAATCATTTCGTTGATTTCAACACCTATTTTATCCAACGATTTGGCAATAAAACCAGAATTTGTATCGACAATTTGGCCTATTAAAATTTCGTCACCTATAGTAACTATGGTTGCTTTCATTTTTTTAGTACTGTTTTTTTTTGTGAGATTGTAATCCAAAAAAAAAGGTATAAATTAATACGTTCCTTTTTTTTTACGTGAGGGATAGAAGTGAAAAATCCTCCCGTTTTTCGGGAGATTACTTCACCTAATAGTTATTTTCATAGGAGTTCAGTGAACTTCGTTTGTAACGGATAGCCCGACCCTTTTTTTCAGCGGGTCACGCCCAAGTTTTACAAATTGAAGTCTTTTTTGATTTCTTTGATGGCATCGTTGACTTGATTCTTAACGCTCTTGAAAGTTTCTTTGATGTCTTTCTTTTTACCCTCCGCTTTGGTCCAGGCTTCAACTTGAAGAATTTCTTCGAAAGCCACGTTTAAACCCATTAAATCCAGCGTTGGTTTTATCTTGTGTGCATAAGCATAAGCATGCTTATGGTCTTTCTTTTTTATTCCTTCTTTGATTTGCAATAAATCGTCTGGAACTTCAGTAACGAACAAAGTCAAAATTTCAGTCACAAATTCTGGATCGTTGTCTGAAAGCGCGTACACTTTTGAAAGGTTGTAATTTATAGCCATTATTTTACTTGTATTCTAAATAGTTGTTGTCCTTCTAAAAACCCTTCTAAAACGTCATCTGGCTTTACAGCAGCGACTCCTTCCGGTGTTCCCGTAAAAATGATATCTCCAATCTTTAACGTAAAAAACTGAGAAACATGCGAAATTAGCTCATCAATTTTCCACAACATAAGACCAGAATTACCAATTTGTACCGTTTTATTGTTGTTGGTTAATTCAAAAGTAATATTTTCTAATGAACTAAATTGATTTTTTGGTAAAAATTCCCCTATAACCGCTGAGCCATCAAATGCTTTTGCTTTTTCCCAAGGTAAACCCTTAGCTTTTAATTTACTTTGCAAATCACGTGCAGTAAAATCAATTCCCACACTAATTTCGTCATAATACTTATGGGCGAACTTAGGTTCGATGTATTTACCAACCTTATTTATTTTGACAATGATTTCAATTTCGTGATGAATATCTTCCGAAAACTCAGGGATTACAAACGGATGTTGTTTCAATAAGACAGCGGAATCCGGCTTCATAAAAACCACCGGTTCTGTGGGTCTTTCGTTGTGCAATTCGGATATATGGTTGGCATAATTTCTACCAATGCAGATTATTTTCATAACTTAGGGTTTGGATTTTGAGTTCTGGTTTTTAGGAACAATTTGTACCCAATACCTATAAACTAATACTTATTTCGTATTCAGTTTTCGAAGTTTGATTGCTGTTAAAACTTTTTTGGTATACAAAGGAAAATCAGCATTTTGCATCCAACTGAAATAACCTGGTTCTGTTTCTAAAACTTTATTCACTTTTACTCCTTTGTGTTTTCCAAAAGCAAAAATCTCTTCGTCATCTTTATCAAAAGCAATCATACCGGCAAAATCAGCAATTTTCTTTCTTGTAGTAAATTCCGATAATAATTTCATGTCGTTTTCCAAGTCAGGATAACGGTCCAGCTGCGCTTTTAAAATTTCATAAGTTGCCATAGTATCCGCTTCGGCAGAATGTGCATTTTCAAGCGTTTTTCCACAATAAAACTTGTGTGCTGCGCCTAATGTACGTTCTTCCATTTTATGAAAAACGGTTTGTACATCTACTGAAACTCTGCCTTTCATATCAAAATCTACTCCGGCTCTCAACATTTCTTCAGCAAGCAACGGAATATCAAAACGATCCGAATTAAATCCAGCCAAATCGCTGTCTTTAATCATATTGTAAACCTGTGTCGCTAATTCATTAAAAGTAGGTTCATTGGCTACTTTTTCGTCCGTAATTCCATGAACAGCCGTTGTTTGAGGCGGAATAGGAATCGTTGGATTCACTAACCACGTTTTGCTTTCTTTATTTCCGTTTGGAAAAACTTTAAATATTGATATTTCTACAATTCTATCTTTTCCGATATCAATTCCTGTGGTTTCAAGATCGAAAAAGCAAATTGGTTTATTGAGTTTAAGTTCCATTTTTAAATTTTGTATGAGTACAAATATAGAAATTTGGGTTTAAACTTTAAACTTTAAAGTTCCATAAAATATCAAAAAAAGAAAACCCGATTGATTTTAAAAATCAATCGGGTTTATATTGCAATTATATACTTTTAAAAATCTCTGTCTATATCGAAAGCTTCCAAATATTCCGCTACTCGTTTTACAAAACTACCTCCTAATGCGCCATCTACAACTCTATGATCGTAACTGTGTGACAAGAACATTTTCTGGCGAATACCAATGAAATCCCCTTCTGGAGTTTCGATTACTGCTGGCATTTTTCGGATTGCTCCAAGCGCTAAAATCCCCACTTGCGGCTGATTGATTATCGGCGTACCAAAAACACTTCCAAAAGTTCCCACATTCGTAACCGTATACGTTCCGCCTTGCGTATCGTCTGGTTTTAGTTTTCCAGCTTTTGCACGGCCTCCTAGATCGTTGACCGCTTTTGCCATTCCAACTAAATTCAGTTGATCTGCATTTTTAATTACTGGAACAATCAAGTTTCCGTTTGGTAATGACGCTGCCATTCCAAGGTTGATATTTTTCTTCTTGATGATAAAATCACCATCTACCGAAATATTCATTCCAGGAAAATCTTTTATTGCTTTGGCAACTGCTTCCATGAAAATTGGAGTATAAGTCAACTTCTCCCCTTCTCTCTTTTCGAAAGCAACTTTATTTTTTTCTCTCCATTTTACAATATTCGTCACATCCACTTCAATGAACGATTGTACGTGAGCTGATGTTTGTACCGAAGCGACCATATAACCCGCAATTAGCTTGCGCATTCTGTCCATTTCTATAATTTCATCCCCACCACTTAAAGATACCGGAGCTGCTTTTTGAGCAACTGGAGCTGAAACTATTTTTTGAACTGCTGCAACCGCAGTAGAAATTACAGGCTGGCTTGTTCTATCTTTTACGTACTCTAAAATATCATTTTTAGTAACTCTTCCATCCTTTCCAGTTCCCGAAATCGATTCTAATTCGGCAACAGAAACGCCTTCTTCTTTGGCTATATTTTTAACCAAAGGCGACAAGAATTTTTCAGAATTTGAGAAATCTGCCGGAACCGAAACCGCTTCTTTAGCTGTATCAACTGTTTTTTCAATTGCCGCAACGGCAGCCGGAGCTGCAATTTCTTTTACTGTTTCAGTAACGGCAGTACTATCTGTTTCAATGATGGCGATGGTTTGCCCTACTTGAACCAAATCATCTTTACCAAACAATTGTTCGACTAAAACACCCGAAACTTCACTTGGCACTTCGCTATCGACTTTATCAGTAGCAATCTCAAGTACCGCTTCATCGGCTTCAATTTTGTCTCCAACTTCTTTCAACCAATTTGTAATGGTCGCTTCAGCAACGCTTTCTCCCATTTTTGGAAGCTTTAATTCAAATCTTGCCATATTGTTAACCTAGAAGGTGATTTTGATTTTCAGTTTGCGAAATTACTAAATATTTTAAATATAAATTACATTTAATGTAATTTTTCACTCTATTTTTATAATCTCACCTCTTTCGTTACTATTATTACTTCCAATTAAAAAATTAGCATTTTTTGGTATGATCTTAAAGGTAAATCCTTTATTCCTTGAAGATTCGAGAATTGCGATACTTTCTTTAAAAGAAACGAATTCGTTATCCAAAATAATTTCGGTTCCATCCCCGCTTCTTAGCGAAGACGAAATTACCATTTTTTCTGTTTTTAAATCATGAAATGAAACTTTTTTTTGCAAAACTAAACTGAGTTTATCCACTAATTTTTGGTTAGCCGAAAACAATAGATATGATTTTGGAGTCATTTTTATTGCAGATTTCCCTTGAAACATTTTTATAAAAGAAAAAAAGACAATTCCTACTTTCATAAAAAGAGAGAATAATGCGGATATACGAAAATGCTTTTTATAAAAGAAACTCATGGCTTCCTGAAAACGTTTCATATAGGTTTCGTCCTTAACGGTACTTTCCCCTTTATAATGTATTACGGTGGTTTCATGGAAATAATAATTGGATTTTCCTTTTTGCAACACCATATAAGACAAATCAATATCATCTGAATACATGAAACAATCTTCATCAAAACCGTCTACTTCAAGATATAATTCTCTTTTCATCAACATAAAAGCTCCTACGAGAATGTCCACTTTTCCCGTTTCATTTTCGTTTAAATGCTGTGCGTAATATTTTCCGAATGTTCTTGATTTGGCAAACAATTTGTACAAACCGGTAATTTTGGTAAAAGCGACCCAAGGTGTTGGAACGCCGCGTTTGCTTTCAGGTAGAAAATTTCCGGTTCCGTCAATGAGTTTGCAACCTATAATTCCCATTGAATCGCATAATTGCGAAGAATGAAGCGATTCTGCAAAAGCCAATACTTTCGTAAAAGTATCTTCGGCGACGACGGTATCCGGATTGAGAATGCAAATGTATTCTCCTTGAGCTTGAGCAACGCCAATATTATTACCTTTTGGGAAACCTGAATTTTCGTTGTTTTGAATGAGTTTTACGTTTGGAAAAAGCTTTTTCATCATTTCGCAACTGTCATCCTGGGAATTATTATCAATTACAATGACCTCACCATCAATTGTTTCTAATGCGTTTTGGACGCTTAAAACACATTGTTCGAGAAAATAACAAACATTGTAATTGAGGATGATGACGGATAGTTGCATCTGACAAATATAATTAGAAAACTTGCCAATTAGAAAATTAGAAAATTATCTTAATAATTTCTTGAGAAGACTTGGATTTTGTTTGTTGTTCCAAAATAGTATTAAATATACGCTTTTTTAAGAAGATTAAAAAACACAAAAACATGTTTCTCCTTAGCCCCGATTGAAGTGAAAATCCTTTTTCTTTTTCTTTTAAAAAGAAAAAGATTGTAACGTAAAGCGGGAACAATGTTTCCAAATAAAACCCAATCATTCGCTCCTAAAAATTAGCCTAAATTTTTAGTTTTAACATTACTTGAACCACAAAAACTTGAAACTTGGTGTAAATGAATTACTTTTGCAAAAAAGTTATGTTTCGTAACGAATTCATAGCTTATAATTTATAACTCATACCCTACAAAGTGAATTACTTATCTGTCGAAAATATCTCGAAATCTTTTGGAGAAAGAACGCTTTTTGAAAACATTTCTTTTGGAATCAATAAAGACCAAAAAATTGCCTTCATAGCCAAAAACGGCTCTGGAAAAACTACCATTATGAGTATTATTAATGGTTTAGAAGAGTCTGATACGGGACAAGTAGTTTTGAGAAAAGGCATAAAAATGGCTTTCCTTTCGCAAAATAACAACTTGCAAGACGAACTGACCATTGAAGAAAGCATTTTCGCTTCGGATAACGAGACTTTGAAAGTGATTGAAGCATATGAAAAAGCATTAGAAAATCCTGAAGACGAAGAAGCATACCAAAAAGCTTTTGACGGAATGGATCAGCACAATGCGTGGGATTTTGAAACGCAGTACAAGCAAATTTTGTTCAAACTAAAGTTAGAAGATTTCAAACTGAAAGTGAAGAATCTTTCGGGTGGACAGAAAAAACGTTTGTCACTGGCTATCATTTTGATCAATCGTCCTGATTTATTGATTCTGGATGAACCTACGAATCACTTGGATTTAGAGATGATCGAATGGCTGGAAAGTTATTTTGCTAAAGAAAATATTACGTTGTTTATGGTGACGCACGACCGTTTCTTTTTAGAGCGTGTTTGTAATGAAATCATCGAATTAGACAACGGAAAATTATACCAATACAAAGGAAATTACTCGTATTATTTAGAGAAAAAAGAGGAACGCATCGCATCCGAGAATTCGAGTGTGGATAAAGCGCAGAATCTTTTTGTGAAAGAATTGGAATGGATGCGCCGTCAGCCAAAAGCGAGAACGACAAAATCGAAATCGCGTCAGGATGATTTTTATGACATCAAGGAAAAAGCGCAAAGTCGCCGTCGTGAAAACAAAGTAGAGCTGGAAATTAATATGGAACGCATGGGAAGCAAGATTATCGAGCTTCACAAAATCTCCAAAAAATTCAAAGATCATGTGATTTTGAATAATTTCAGTTTTGATTTTCAACGTGGGGAACGCATTGGAATCATTGGAAAAAACGGAACCGGAAAATCTACTTTCTTGAATTTATTGACCGGAAACATTCCGCTTGATGGTGGAAAAGTAGTGGTTGGCGAGACTATAAAAATAGGATATTATACCCAAAGCGGGATTAACCCAAAACCGGGTCAGCGCGTTATTGATGTGATTAAGGAATACGGAGAATTTATTCCATTGATGAAAGGAAAATTGATTTCGGCTTCACAATTGTTGGAGCGTTTCTTGTTTGATTCCAAAAAACAATACGATTTTGTCGACAGATTGAGCGGTGGAGAATTGAAACGTTTGTACTTGTGTACGGTATTGATTCAGAATCCAAACTTCCTGATTCTGGATGAGCCTACCAATGATTTAGATATTGTAACACTAAATGTTTTGGAAAGTTTCCTTTTGGATTATCCGGGATGCTTAGTTGTAGTTTCTCACGACAGGTATTTCATGGATAAAATTGTGGATCACTTGTTCATTTTTAGAGGTGACGGTGTGGTGGAAGATTTCCCTGGAAATTATTCTGATTTTAGAGCCTATGAAGACAGTGCTGATGTTGCCCAAAAAGAGGAAAACAAAGCGGACAAAAAAGACTGGAAACAAAACAATCCAACTGGAAACCTAACGTTCAACGAGCAAAAAGAATTCCAAAAAACGGAACGAGAAATCAAAGATTTAGAGATTCAAAAAACAACTATCGAACAATTATTCTCCGACGGAAAAATTGCAGAAGCTGATATTGAAAAGAAAGCTAATGAATTGAAAAACATCATCAATAAAATTGAAGAGAAAGAGGAACGCTGGTTTGAGTTGAGTGCGAAGATAGAGGGATAAGGTTTCATTCGAGAAAAGACTAGTTTGTCATTTCGACGCAGGAGAAATCACATAACGAGAGCAATTAATGTAATTACTCCTGCGTCGAAATGACAAAGCACTACGAATCATTTTATATTATTTACATCCCCAACATTTTCAGCGTTACCGCTAAAAATGTTGGGGATGTTTTTTTTTAGGCAAAAAAAGCGATTTGAAATTAGTAAGAAAAATTTGAGTAAATTAGAAGTGCATTTGATGTTTTGTAGTTTATTTTATATATTTTTGAGAGAAATAAAGCCTGACGTTTGTCAGACAAATCAAGCTATATCTGTTCGGATTGGGATAATTTCAGAAGACCTTATATTAGTAGACAGTAATTCAAACGTTAAATTAGAGAAAAAAAATAAAATTATAAAAGTATGAGCGAAAATCAAACTGAAAAATCAATTTTAGATAGTAAACCTATTAAACCAAAAATAGATGAATTCGATTTGACCGAAGAATCTATCAAAAAATTAGAAAATTTTAGAAATAATTGCAAAAAAATAAATGAAATTATTTTATTCTCTCTTTTCTTGTTATTGATGACATTTGGAGGGTTAATTATACATATATTCAAATTTGAATGGGAATTAGAAGTCATATTTTTTATCCCATCATTATTTTTATCATATGTTACATTTATAAAAATAATTAGATTAATAACTAAAAAAGAACTTGTAGAATTAATTTTTGATTTAACAAAAAGTAAAAACCTTGAAATTATAAACTTGAACTTTACAAAATATGAAAAAGCAAAATCAATTTATAACGAAAAAAACGAACTTTTTGAAAGAAATATAAGAAGAACGGCTTGGAATTATTGGCTTTCATTAAGTGCAATCGAATTCGAAAATGCTGTAGCTGAATTATTTGAAGATAATGGATGGAATGTTAGAACAACATCTTACAAAGGAGACCAAGGAGTTGATTTATTTATTGAAAAAGACGGTTTTAATGCTATTGTTCAATGTAAAACATATAAAAAAGTGTTAGGTCCAAATTCGGCTAGAGACCTTTATGGCACAATGGTTGCCCAAAATGCAAAACATGCCTATTTAACTGCACCTGGTGGTTTTAGTAAATCTACAATGGATTTTTGTCGTGGAAAACCAATAACCTTATTAGATTTAGATGGACTAACAAAAATGTTTTATAATTTTGAAAATTACATGCCTTACTGGATAGATAATGCTAAATCAATTGAAGATCTTCAAAAGGGTATTAATAAACTAACAGGCTCAAGAAAAGAATATTGAATAGCATATGAATTAATGAACAACAAGAGTTTGGAGAAATCTAGGACTACATGCATAATTTAAAGTTGTTCTTATATTTCCAAAGTTTAGTCTTAAACCAAAGCTAAAGGCAAATCGTAGAAAAAAATATAATAAGAATGAAAATTGGTAAATGTAAATTATGCTTATCAGATAATATCGAATTGTTGAGTGAATCTCATATAATTCCTAGATTTTTTCATTATGGTTTAAAAGACGATAAAAAAAAATATAACCTTATGATGCCTGATAAGTTTATTGAAGGAAAACGACAACATTGGCAAAATCCTTCGGGCGCTATGTATGAAGGGAATTTACTCTGTAAAAATTGTGATAATGTGATTATTGGTTCTTTAGAAACTAATTTAAGTAAAATATTAATTGAAAATGAAGAAAATTATAATAAAGAAGACTTTTATACTGATGATAAAAATATAGAATTTAAGATTTACAAAAATATTGATTATAAAAAGTTTAAATTAGGGTTATTGTCAATTTTATGGAGAACCTCAATATCCAATTTAGAGTTTTTTAAAGAAGTAAATTTAACTTTGGTTAACTCTGAAAATATAAGATTAATGCTTTTAAATAATGAAGCAAAAAATATTGAAGATTACCCAATTATTTCATACTTATTAAATAAAGTTGATGAAAAAAATTTAATTATAAATCCTAGATATCTTAATGAAAATGGAAATGAATACTGTAAACTTATAATAAACGGATATGTTTTTTTATTCATCATTAGAAAACTAGAAAGTTCTGAAAAATCAATACTATTACAATATATTCCAAATCACTCTGGATTAATCCACATGCAAATCAAAGAAGAAAAGTATATGAAAAAATATGTTCAAGATATCATTATTGCAACAAAAATGAAATTAAATGAAAAATTAAAATAACTATTTAACCCGCTCTTTGAAGTTTACATAGTTCTTGGTTAAGCTGCAAATGTCTCTGACTTTGCGCCCATTACAATGAGCAACAAAATAATTAAGCAAAAAACCACAACAAAATCAAATTCTGTTGTGGTTTTTTATTTTAAAAACTCGTAACCTTTGTAATGGTTTACGCAAAAAACAAGGTCTTCTTGTGATAATTATATAAAATCGAATCATATAGGGTTACTTTAGGCGCAACTTTTTCTGAAGAAGCATCAAACTCGATACCGTTGTATTTGCGGAACAAGTAAATTTCTTTCAAACAATTAGCCAAACTCTTATGGATTAAGGTCTTAAAAGTTGGCAATTTTTTGTCTCCTACCAATAAATCAATTTGGTAATTCGAACTCGTTTTCGATATATTATTTCCGATGATTCTTACAGTAAATTTTGTTGGAATTCCGTTTTGTTCCCCTTGATACTCTATTACCATAGTATTTAAAATTAAAATGTGGTTAAATTAGATAATGCTCAACTTTTATATTTATTGAATTCTACATTAAAGATACTAATATAAAGAAAACTGCAGAATAACAGCCCCTAAATTATTAATTTACAACAAAAATAATTAATAAAACGGTTTTGAACCTAATTTAAAACTCTAAAAATTTCATAAACTTTATGGCTTTTACCAAGGAATCGGATTGTAATCTTTCAAAAACTTCCCACACCAGTGTTTTCCTGTATTGATACCGTCAAACAATGGATCCATAACCCGTGCAGCACCATCCACAATATCCAGTGGTGGTTGGAAGTCTTCTTCTTCCTGTTTTCTTTTGGCTAATTCTGCCGGATCTTCGTCTGTTACCCAACCGGTATCAACCGCATTCATAAAAATTCCATCTTTCGCCAAAGTTCCAGAGGAAGTATGGGTCAACATATTCAAAGCGGCTTTGGCCATATTGGTATGCGGATGGCGGTCTTCCTTGAAAAAGCGATGAAACTTTCCTTCCATAGCCGAAACATTGATGATGTGCTTTTGTCCAGTATTGTCTTTCTTCATCACTTCCGAAAGGCGGTTACACAATACAAAAGGCGCTACTGAATTAACTAATTGCACCTCAATCATTTCCGTCGTTTCTATTTGTCCCAAACGCAAACGCCAGCTGTTGGTTTTTCTTAAATCTACTTGCTGCAAATCGGCATCAAGTTCCCCTTCCGGAAAAACTTCATTTGCCACGAGCGCATTATCAAACGAATACGGAATCTGGGATAATTTGGCGGAAGCGCGCAAACCAATTCCAGGTTCTGGTCCATGCCAAGTCACCGGCATATTTTGATTCGAAGAAACGCCTGATGTCAAGACTTTTAATTCATCCAGACAATTGGTATGATCCAGTAATAATTCTTGTGCTTGTTTTGGCAAAGAAGCAATGGAAAGTTCTTCGTTTTCTATTAAATGAGTATAGAATCCGGCGGGACGTCTTACCGTTTGTGCCGCATTATTGATTAAGATATCCAATCGTTCGTATTTTTGCTCAATGAAATTGCAAAAAATTTCCACACTGGGAATGTGTCGTAAATCCAATCCGTGAATTTTTAAACGATGTCCCCATTCCATAAAATCATCTTCCTTAGAAAAACGCAATGCTGAATCCACCGGAAAACGAGTCGTTGCAATAACAGTTGCGCCTCCGCGTAAGAGCATCAACGTAATGTGATAGCCTATTTTTAAGCGAGAACCCGTAATAACAGCTACTTGACCTTTTACGTCTGCGGTTTGAAAACGTTTGGCATAATTAAAATCACCACAATCGGTACACATCGTATCATAAAAGTGGTGCATTTTAGTAAACTCGGTTTTACATACATAACAATTTCTAGGAGTTTCCAGTTCTAATTGTTCTTTAAGAGCGAGATGGTTTATAGCCAACAATTTGGGTGCCACAAAAACACTCGCTTCACGGGCATGTCGAATTCCGGTTTCTTTACGGGCGGTTCTGTCCCGCTTTTCCATTTTGCGTTTGATTGCCAGTTTCCCGTCTTTTTTTCTACGGGAAAGTTCGTCACGATCCGGTCTGGAAAACATTCCTGCCGCTTTGATTAAGGCCGTTCGTTGTTCTTTCGGGATATCAAATATTTGATCTGTATCGGTATTCAATTGCGCCAAAATAGCGATGCATCGGTCAATTTCTTCCGAGCTTATGGCAGTCTTATTTTCTATTGCTGATGTTATCATTATATAAAACAGGCATTTTTATTAGCAAAAATACCAAGGGTACAAATATACTATTTAAAGTGAATAGTATTTAGGGAGAAGTGATTCATGTAATACCTGAATTATTACTAATTACCAAGGCATCGCTTTTAGAGTTAATAGCGTTTAACCTATACCAGAATAACTTTTAAGACGTTTCCACTTTAGAATCTGCCAAATCTGCGTGCCTATATTTTTCACACAGATTTTACAGATTTACGCAGATTATTCAGTCCGCACTAATTACTCCTTTTTTGTATCTTCGTGCTTTCTTTATAAAAGCCCTAATAATCTATGTTTTTCCAAATAAAATCGTACTTACAATTCCTTTGGCACTCTAAAAATGAGCATGCAGTACATTCACCGTTTGTATTTACTTTATTGACCAAATGCTTTTATGACAAAAAATCAAAACCCGAATATGCTGTTTTAAAGAGTTACAGAAATTCACTTTTAGAAAACAGCAATACCATTGAAGTAACTGATTTTGGTGTAGGTTCGAAAGTTTTCAAGTTCAATACTAGAGTAATCTCCAAGATCGCAAAAACGGCTGGAATTTCTCCAAAACGTGCCAAATTATTATTTAGAATCACAAATTATTTACAGCCAGACCCGAGCGATAACGAACAGGCGATGCAATCTATTTTAGAAATTGGCACTTCATTAGGATTAGCAACTTCCGCGCTTTCATTAGGTAATTTAAAAGCAAAAATCACAACGCTGGAAGGTTGCCCTAACACAATGGCAATTGCAAAAAGCCAATTTATACAATTTGGTTTAACCAATATAAATTCAGAAGTAACCGAATTCAACGCTTATTTGAGTAAACTTCAAACTTTAAACTTTAAACTCATTTACTTCGACGGCAATCACTCGAAAAAAGCAACTTTAGAATATTTCGGATTATTACTTCCTACGATTACTAATGAAACCGTTTGGATATTCGATGACATTCATTGGTCACCAGAAATGGAAGAAGCGTGGAAAATCATAAAAAAAAATCCAAAAGTTACTGTTACGATTGACACTTTTCAATGGGGATTGGTATTTTTTAGAAGAGAACAGCCCAAAGAGCATTTTATAATTCGCATTTAATGCAAAAAAAAATGACAGCCATTGCTGACTGTCATTTCTAACCTTGAATTAGTAAGTCGTTTATTCTTTTGCTCTTTTCATTTCTCCTGATTTTGCACCCATTCTATTCACTTTCAACATTGGAGCAAATTTGAATTTTAAAGCAGCAATTTTTCTGTTATCTTCAGACGAAAGTCCTTCTTTTTCAACAGTATTTTTTCTGCTGTCCAATGCTTCGTACATTAATTTAATTTCATCCCAGTCTTCACGTGTATAACTGTCTTTATTATCTTCAGCAGTATGGATAAATTGTTGGTAAACACTATGTATATTAGCTGCATTTACCCAGCTAAAATTCATATCATCCCCAATTTTTCCTTGACCAAATAAAGCATTTCTTAATTGTTGTTTTGAGCTAATTGTTACATCAGTAGTTGGTTGCTCTGGCGCTTTTTCAGCTTCATATTTAGCTTTTAAAGCTTCATATTTAGCTCTACTTGCATCAAGACGCTCTTGCGCTGCTGCATTATCTTTCATGTTTGCTATAGCAGCTTCAGCTTCTCCGCTTTTCAATTCATAAGTAGCTTCAATTCCTTGCCAATTCCCTCTAGCATCTTCTGCTGCAACATTACCAACTGAATCTACATACATAACGTAGCTATCAACTGATTTCTCAGCTTGCTCCGCTTTTTCATCCTTACAAGAGGTAAATCCTAAAGCGATTACCGCTACTCCTAATAATAACTTTTTACTTTCCATAATTTCTTGAATTTGATTAAATATTATTTAAACAAAGCTACACAATATTGCTAATTAATTAATACAAATACAAAAATATTATAAATTATTCATATAATTATGAAATAAAAAGAAATAAAGCGTAAATTATATAAATTATTACTAAAATAGTATAAAACAATAAAGAGGGTTTTTATATATTAAAAATCGTGTTTAAGAGAAATCTAAAGAAAACAAAAACGTTATTCCAATATAAATCATTCCGCTATTCTAAATTGAAGCAAAAAAATGTAACAAATTTTAAAAAACAACTACTTATTAATAATTCGAAAGTCTTTTGTACTTTTAAAGCCAAAAATCGTTAATTAGCAATCAAAAATCCCAATGGCAAACCCGTTAATCAAAATAACTAATATCAAACGAGATTTTGTTCTCGGAAATGAAATCGTTTACGTCCTAAAAGGCATTGATTTACAAATAAATAAAGGGGAATACGTGGCATTAATGGGACCTTCAGGATCCGGAAAATCTACTTTAATGAATTTATTAGGCTGCTTAGACACGCCAACTTCCGGGAGTTATATTCTGAACGGAAAAGATGTCAGCCAAATGAAAGATGATGAATTAGCTGAAATTCGCAATAAAGAAATAGGATTTGTTTTCCAGACTTTCAATCTTTTGCCAAGAACAACTGCGCTGGATAATGTGGCTTTACCCATGATTTACGCAGGTTATTCTAAATCAGAAAGAAATGTCCGAGCTACTGAAGTTTTGGAACAAGTAAATCTTGCAGACAGAATGGACCACCAACCCAACCAACTTTCGGGAGGACAACGTCAGCGTGTGGCTATTGCAAGGGCCTTGGTCAACAAACCATCTATCATTCTTGCCGATGAACCTACGGGAAATTTAGACAGTAAAACATCATTAGAAATCATGAAACTTTTTGGAGACATCCATGCCAATGGAAACACCGTTATTCTGGTAACGCACGAAGAGGAAATCGCGGCTTATGCGCACCGAATCATTCGTTTAAGAGATGGACTTATTGAAAGTGATACTATAAAATAGTTTTTTAGGAGCTATTTCCGGCTATTTGCTTGTATCTCTTTCTTTTTTCTAAAGAGAAAAAGAAAGAGGATATCGCTGCTATCCGGGCTAGGGAATCCTACTTACAATTATATTTAAAATTCCAAATAATCATAGCAAATGAAAATTGCTTTACTGACCTGTGAAAAACTCTCGGACTTAAATCCCGAAGACCAAAAATTAATCCCTGCATTAGCGAAACATACCATAGAAGCCAAAGCAGTAATTTGGAGTGACAAAACCATCAATTGGACTGATTTTGACTATTTAATTTTTCGCAATACCTGGGATTATTTCGAAAAAGAAACCGAATTTACTATTTGGCTCGACCAAATAGAAAAATTAGGAATTAAAACACTCAACCCCATTGAAGTAATCAAGCAAAATATACATAAGTTTTATTTGCGTGAAATGGAAAAGCAGGGAATTACAATTCTTCCGACTGTTTTTATAGATAAAACAGATAATCTCAATCTTGCAGAACGGATTCCCTTACATTGGAAAAAAGCAGTTATAAAACCTGCCTTTTCTGCGGGCTCGTATCACACCGAAGTTTTTGAAATATCGGATATTCCAAAAATAAACGAACAATACAAAACTATCGCCCGAAAAAAAGAATTGCTTTTACAGGAATTCATGCCCCAAATTCAAACTTTGGGTGAAACTTCATTTATCTTTTTCAATAAAAAATTCTCCCATTGTGTCAACAAGAAACCCGTTGAAGGGGATTTTAGAGTACAATCCCAATTTGGAGGAAAATACAATTTGGTTCAACCAAGTCAGGAACTTATCGAAAAAGCACTAAAAATTGTCCATACTTTTCAAGACAATTTATTGTATGCCAGAGTGGACGGAATAGTAATTGACAATGATTTGTACGTAATGGAAATTGAATGCATCGAACCCGATTTGTATTTCAATCTCAGTGAAGGTTCACTGGACCGATTTGTAGCGGCAATAGTGGAATTAATATCCTAAATTTGTTCTTTTAAAATCAAATAAACGGGAGATGAAAGTATATACAAAGACGGGAGATAAAGGAACAACAGCACTTTTTGGCGGAACCAGAGTCCCAAAAGACCATGCCCGTATAGAAAGTTATGGCACAGTTGACGAATTGAATTCTCATATAGGTTTAATTCGGGATCAAGAAATGAATAACCATTACAAAGAAATCCTTATCGAAATTCAAGATCGATTGTTTACCGTGGGCGCCCTTTTGGCTACGCCTCCGGAAAAAGAGGTGATGAAAAACGGGGAATTGCGTTTAAAAAAATTGGGGATTATCGAGTCCGATATTGAATTATTGGAAAATGAAATTGACGCTATGGAAGAAGCATTGCCACCAATGACTCATTTTGTACTTCCCGGCGGACATACCACTGTGTCATATTGTCATATAGCACGTTGCGTATGTCGCAGAGCAGAGCGTCTAGCAGTACATTTAAGCCACAATGAACCCGTTGCTGAAATCGCAATCAAATACCTGAACCGACTTTCTGACTATCTTTTTGTGTTGGCACGAAAGTTGTCTCATGATTTGAACGCTGCGGAAATTCAATGGATTCCAAGGAAATAGTTTTCAGTATGCAGTGGTCAGTTTCAGCTGTATTTTTGGTTCAAAAACTTTAAACTTTTAAACCTTAAACTTTAAACAAAAAAAGACGTTCTTAACTTTAACTAAAAATAAATGATTTTTTACTTGTCTTTTTCAGTAAAAAATTTATTTTTGCACAAAACTAAATCGACAACAGATGTATTGGACATTAGAATTAGCATCTTATTTAAGTGATGCCCCGTGGCCTGCTAACAAAGACGAACTTATTGACTACGCTATTAGAGCAGGAGCTCCATTAGAAGTAGTAGAAAACCTTCAATCTATTGAGGATGAAGGCGAGATATATGAATCAATGGAAGAAATTTGGCCAGATTATCCTACAGACGAAGATTATCTTTGGAATGAGGATGAATATTAAAAAGTAAACCAAGAAAAAGTCTCAAAAGAGGCTTTTTTTTTGTTTAAATTTACACAATTACACAAATAGAAATAAAAACATATTATGAGTTTTATAAACAGTATCATTAAAGTCTTTGTTGGAGATAAATCTCAAAAAGATGTAAAGGCTTTACAGCCTTATCTTAACAAAATTAAAACTTTTGAAAATCCTCTAATGGCATTATCTAATGATGAACTTAGAGCGCGTACCGCATTTTTCAAAGATAAAATAAAACAAGCCCGTTCTGAAAAAGATGCGAAAATCGACGCATTGAAACAAGAAGTGGAAAGCATTGAAGACATTGATAAAAGAGAAGATATTTATATCGCTATCGATGCGCTGGAAAAAGAAGCTTATGATATTTCGGAAAAAACATTACTGGAAATTCTTCCGGAAGCATTTGCCGTAGTAAAAGAAACAGCAAGACGTTTTAAAGACAACACACAAATCGTTGTAACTGCAACAGCAAAAGACCGTGAATTTTCAGCAACTAAAAGCTACATCACTTTAGATGGTGACAACGCAATTTGGGCTAATTCATGGAGTGCTGCCGGTAAAGAAATTACTTGGGACATGATTCACTATGACGTACAGTTAATTGGCGGAATGGTTTTGCATGAAGGAAAAGTAGCTGAAATGCAAACGGGTGAAGGAAAAACATTGGTAGCAACCTTACCGCTGTACTTAAATGCTTTGACTGGAAACGGGGTACATTTAGTAACCGTGAATGATTACTTAGCAAAACGTGATAGTACATGGAAAGCACCTTTATTCGAATTTCATGGATTGACTGTTGAATGTATTGACAATTACCAACCAAGTTCAGAAGGAAGAAAAAAAGCATACAATGCTGACATCACTTACGGAACAAATAATGAATTTGGTTTTGACTACTTAAGAGATAACATGGCGCATACGCCAGATGAATTAGTTCAGAGAAAACACAATTATGCCATTGTCGATGAGGTCGATTCTGTTTTGATTGATGATGCAAGAACACCATTGATTATTTCAGGTCCGGTTCCCCAAGGAGATCGTCATGAATTCATGGAAATGAAACCAAAAATTGAAAACTTAGTTAGTTTACAACGTCAATTGGCTAACGGTTTTTTATCTGAAGCTAAAAAATTAATCAAAGAAGGAAATACTAAAGAAGGCGGATTCTTATTGTTAAGAGCGTACAGAAGTTTACCTAAAAACAAAGCTTTAATTAAGTTTTTGAGTGAAGAAGGAATTAAACAATTGCTTCAAAAAACCGAAAACCAATACATGCAGGACAACAATCGCGAAATGCATAAGGTTGATGAAGCATTGTATTTTGTAATTGAAGAAAAAAACAACCAAGTTGAATTGACTGATAATGGAATAAAATTCCTTTCAGGAGATACCGATGCTGACTTTTTCGTACTTCCGGATATTGGAACCGAAATCGCAGCTATCGAAAAGAAAAAACTGGACAAAGATACTGAAGCGGAAGAAAAAGAAAGATTATTCCAAGATTTCGGAATTAAAAGTGAGCGTATTCACACGTTGACACAGCTTTTGAAAGCCTATGCTTTATTTGAAAAAGATGTGGAATATGTAATCATGGACAACAAAATCATGATTGTTGACGAGCAAACCGGTCGTATCATGGATGGTCGTCGTTATTCTGATGGATTGCACCAAGCAATTGAAGCCAAAGAAAACGTGAAAATTGAAGCAGCTACACAAACATTTGCAACAGTAACATTACAAAACTATTTCAGAATGTACAGCAAACTAGGCGGTATGACTGGAACTGCTGTAACTGAAGCAGGTGAGTTATGGCAAATATACAAACTGGATGTGGTAGAAATTCCTACTAACAGAGGAATGGCCAGAAAAGACAAAGAGGATTTTATTTATAAAACTACTCGTGAGAAATTCAATGCCGTAATTGAGGACGTAACCCAATTATCGAATGCAGGAAGACCAGTATTAATTGGAACAACTTCGGTAGAGATTTCAGAATTATTAAGCCGAATGCTTAAAATGAGAGGTGTTGCGCACAATGTATTGAATGCAAAAATGCACAAACAAGAAGCTCAAATCGTTGAAGAAGCAGGAAAATCCGGTGTGGTAACGATTGCTACTAACATGGCTGGTCGTGGTACCGATATCAAATTATCTGCCGAAGTAAAAGCGGCGGGTGGATTAGCTATTGTAGGAACGGAACGTCACGATTCACGTCGTGTTGACCGTCAGTTGCGTGGTCGTGCAGGTCGTCAAGGTGACCCGGGAAGTTCTCAGTTTTATGTTTCTCTTGAAGATAACCTAATGCGTTTGTTTGGTTCTGAAAGAGTGGCTAAAGTGATGGACAGAATGGGATTGCAGGAAGGTGAAGTGATTCAGCATTCTATGATGACAAAATCTATCGAGCGTGCTCAGAAAAAAGTAGAAGAAAACAACTTTGGTGTTCGTAAACGTTTATTGGAATATGACGATGTTATGAATGCACAACGTGAAGTTGTATACAAACGTCGTCGTCATGCTTTGTTTGGAGAGCGTTTGAAATTGGATATTGCGAACATGCTTTACGACACTTGCGAATTGATTATTGACGAAAACAAAGCAACAAATAATTTCAAGAACTTTGAATTCGAGTTAATTCGTTATTTCTCTATCACTTCTCCGGTTACAGAAAGTGAGTTTGTGAAATTAACTGAAATGGAATTAACCGGTAAAGTATATAAAGCGACACTAGAATTTTATACGGAGAAAACAGAAAGAAGTGCCAGAGAAGCTTTTCCTATCATAAAAGATGTTTACGAAGATAAAAACAATCAATTTGAGCGTATCGTAGTTCCATTCACTGATGGAATCAAAACCTTAAATGTGGTTACCGATTTGAAAAAAGCATACGAAACTCAAGGAGCGCAATTAGTTGCTGATTTTGAGAAAAACATTACTTTGTCTATTGTTGATGAGGCTTGGAAAAAACACTTACGTAAAATGGACGAGTTGAAACAATCTGTTCAATTAGCCGTTCACGAACAAAAAGATCCATTACTTATTTACAAACTGGAAGCATTCAATTTGTTTAGAGGAATGCTTGATAATGTAAATAAAGAAGTTATTTCATTCTTGTTCAAAGGTGATTTACCGGCTCAAGAGAATCAACAAATTCAAGAAGCAAAAGAAGTTCGTCAAAAAGAAGATTATAAATTGAGCAAAGACGAAATTCCAAATAGCGAAAATATAAATCGTGAGGCTGGAGAAACGCAACAACGACAAGTAACCGAAACTATCGTGAGAGATATGCCAAAAATCAATCGCAATGATAACGTTACAATTCAAAACGTGGCTAACGGACAAACACAAGAAATGAAATTCAAAAAAGCCGAAAGCTTAATCGCCTCAGGTCAATGGGTTATTGTTAACTAATAACCGTTTCGATTTCTTATTTAAAATTAAATTCCTCAATTACGAAAGTAGTTGGGGATTTTTTTTGGAGCAATTCCCGCCCTACGCTGCAAGCTATTTGGTTTCAAATCCTTTTTCTAGCCGCTGGCAGGAGCTTCCTTTGGTCGCTCTGCCACCATCAGAAAAAAGTGGTTTTCAACCGGCATAGGCTTTACGCTGCTGTCGGGGCTAGGGATTTACTGTAAATAACTCCGTTTATGGTTTCCCGTACTAATCCTGTAAACAAAGAATATATCTTTGAGAATAAATGAATCACTATTTTATTTTATAAGTATTAACAGCGATTTATTTATATATTTGAAAATAATAAAGCCTGACGTTTATCAGACCTATCTTCCCTATTTTGGGGTGATAGGTCTGATAAACGTCAGTACTATATACTAGTTAGTGGCTAGTTTACCAAAAAACCCGCAGAAAACAAAAATTAATAAAAAATATGATTGCATCATACATAAATTGGGATTTTGACTCTGAAATAATTAACATTTTTGGGTTTCCGTTAAAATATTACGGACTTCTATTTGGTTGTGGTTTACTTTTAAGTACTTATATTCTAAAAGGAATTTATAAAAAAGAAAACTTAAAAGATAATGCACACGAAGCGTTGTTTGTATATGGAATAATTGGAATTTTTGTTGGGGCAAGACTTGGACATTGTTTATTTTATGACTTTGAATATTATTCAAAAAATATTTTAGAAATATTTTTACCAATAAAAATAAATCAAATTGGAGAAGTAAAATTTATTGGTTATAGCGGATTAGCAAGCCACGGAGGAACAATTGGACTAATTATTTCACTTTATTTATATTCAAAAAAATACAAAATAAAATATCTTAAAATACTTGATTTAATTGCAATCGTTGCACCACTTGGAGCAACATTTATTAGACTTGCTAATTTAATGAACTCGGAAATGATTGGTAATCCGACTACAATGCCTTGGGCGTTTATTTTTAGAAAAGTTGACAATATACCAAGACATCCAGCGCAACTTTATGAAGCAATCGCTTATTTAATAATTTTCATTATAGTTTTTACAGTTTACAAAACCAAAAATATAAAGTTAGGAAATGGATTTTTGTTTGGTTTGGCAATAACTTTAATTTTTACAATGAGAATTTTAATAGAGTTTGTAAAAATAAATCAAGTGGAATTTGAAGAAGGAATGAAATTAAATATGGGACAAATTTTGAGTATTCCATTTATTATAATCGGAATATATTTTATGGGGAAAAATTTAATAAAAAATGAAACTGAATATAAAACCAGCCAATAATCGCCGTTTGGCAATATGGCGGGTTTAGGCTTAATTTGAAGTTGGTTTTGTACTTGAAAAATTAGTCATTAACCGAAAGTTTAGGCTTCCTTAATCTCCCACATCGCCAAGCGGTCAAACGGTAGCGGTCAGGCGATGACACCCTCAACTTAGACAACGTAAATATGACAGAATGTTAAATAGAAATTTCACACCTTTCCCAATTTTGACAACTGAAAGGCTAACTCTTAGACAATTATCAAGTGACGACAAGCAAAATGTTTTTGCTTTGCGTTCCGACACAGAAATAAATAAATATCTTGACAGAGAACCAAGCAAGACAATTGAAGATGCAATAAACTTTATCAATAAGGTTAATGATAACATTAAAAAAAACAACTCAATTTATTGGGTAATTACCTTGACAAAGACAAAAACATTTGTTGGGACAATTTGCCTTTTTGACTTTTCAAACGAAAAAAATAGTTGTGAAATTGGATATGAGCTTATGACAAAATTTCAAGGGCAAGGAATTATGAAAGAAGCTACTCAAGTAGTAATTGACTACGTGTTTCAGACTTTAAAGTTTAAAAAAATACTCGCCTTTACACATTATGAGAATCAGAATTCAACCAATCTTCTGTTAAAATTCAATTTTGTAAAATCATTAGAAACGGACAAAGAAAATCCTAACTTAAATATTTTCACTTTAGCACAATAACATTGACAACAAGAAGGCAAAACATATTAAGAACAAAAGCCCGATTGCGCGGATTTGCAATCCGTGCCCACCACGATAAGCACTTAATCAAAAGAAAATACTAGATGTGATTGCTTTGTTCCTCGTTTGCAACGGGTACCCATTTTAATTTGGAGCACCATCGTAGCGTTTGTAAAGCAGTTTCTTAACCTAAAAACTACATACTTCCACAAACTTGTCACTTACTTTGTCGAAATACTGGATGTGATTGCTTCGTTCCTCGCAATGACTCAGCAAAGCGCTAAAATCTAATTTAAGAGTTCGTTTACACTATCTTAGATTCTCTTCAAAATACCTTTCCTCAATTCGTTTAATATCTTTTATGGAATTCTTGGCCCAAGCCAATCTTTTTACTAAAATTTCTTCTTCGGATAAATGCCAATCAATGTTTGAATTGCGCAATCGATTTGTCAGGTTTTGAATAATTATGGCCGCTGAAACCGAGATATTCAAGCTCTCTGTAAAACCAACCATGGGAATTTTCAGAAAACCATCGGCACGTTGTAAAATTTCTTCAGACAACCCGTCTCTTTCTGTTCCAAAAAATAAAGCGCTTGGTTTCGAAATATCAAAATCATCCATCAAACAATCATTTTCGTGAGGTGTCGTGGCAATAATTTGGTAACCTTTACTTTTCAAGGTATCCACACAATTCGTAATACTGTCAAATGTATTGATGTCAACCCATTTTTGAGCGCCCATCGCAATTTCCTTATCGATACTTTTTCCGTACCGTTGCTCAATCACATTCAATTCCTGAATCCCAAAAATCTCGCAACTGCGCATTACCGCACTCGTATTGTGCATCTGAAAAATATCTTCAACAGCAATGGTAAAATGATTGGTTCTGTTTTCCAATACTTTCAGAAATTTTTCTTTTCGGTTATCGGTCAGGATGTTTTCGAGAAAATTAAGATAATCAATGTCAATCATTATGGGTTATTTTTTTATTGCTAAGAATAGTTTTAATCACATTGTATAATACAAAGGTATTCCAATCTTCTTTATACGAAAATCCTCGATTAATATCTTTTGGGTTTTCTTTAGAATAAATAGAAACATACGAGTCATACAATCTATATCTCAAATATTCCCAAGGAATTTGAACCTTTTCCTGTTTCAAAAGTTTAGAAACTGAGATTATGACACCTTCAGGATTAATAACAACATCTCCTATATAAAATGTTTCTCCGGTTCCGAATTCTTCCACAAAGTCATTCACTTGCTTATTAAAATATAAATCCCAAAGCGAATCAATTATGCTGACATAAAGATCATGACATTCTTTTTTCTTTATTCCAAAGTAAGTATTAAAGTTAATTTTTAAAATTTCGTTATTACAATTTCTAATATAAAACTGATATTCTCTTCCAAAAACAAAATAATATTTATACCAAACAACTCCCCACCGAAAATCCTTAATTTCAGAAGTCTTAAAAGATGTAAAACTATCATTAACTAAATCTTTATCTTCAAATTGTATAAATTCAGGATGAAGATACAAGGGTCTCTGATAATTGTCTAAAAAGCTTCTTTTAATTTTCACTTTAAGTTCTGTTGCCAATTTTTATATAATTTGATATTGGCTAAAATAAGTATTTAGTTTGAAAAATTTATCATTTGATTATCTTTGAATACATCAAATAAATAGTATAGTTGTAATAAATATGAAAAAGAAATTAGTGGTTTTGACAGGAGCAGGAATAAGTGCTGAAAGTGGTATAAAAACTTTCCGCGATAGTGACGGGCTTTGGGAAGGGCATAACGTTATGGATGTTGCCACTCCCGAAGGCTGGCATAAAAATCCTGCTTTAGTGCTGGATTTTTATAATCAAAGACGAAAACAACTCAAAGAAGTACAACCCAATTTGGGTCATCAAATTCTCGCTGAATTAGAAAATGAATTTGATGTTTTTATTATCACACAAAATGTTGATGATTTACACGAACGCGCCGGAAGTTCCAATGTCTTGCATCTTCATGGAGAGTTATTAAAAGTGAGAAGCACTAAAAATGTAAATTATATATTGGATTGGCATGATGATTTGAATTTTGGTGATTTAGATGACAATCAAAACCAACTAAGACCGCATATTGTTTGGTTTGGCGAAGAAGTTCCTGCACTAGAAGAAGCTATTGCACTAACACAAACTGCAGATTATTTTGCTGTTATCGGGACTTCGTTGCAAGTGTATCCTGCGGCTGGATTAGTAGATTTCACCGTCCGCGAAACGCCTATATTTTATATCGATCCAAAACCCATAAAAATCCCAAATCTTAGAAATCCACTAGATGTAATTCCTGAAGTGGCTTCTGAAGGAATGAAAATACTAAAAAAGAAGCTAATCGGACTTATTTAAAAACCATTCGTTTTCTATTTTGTCACGAAAAGTTTATATTTGCGCCTTTCGAACAAACAACAAAACAATGACTACTTTAAACGAATTGAATGCTATTTCTCCTATTGATGGAAGATATAGAAGTAAAACCCTTTCTTTAGCTCCATTTTTCTCTGAAGAAGCTTTAATCAAATACCGCGTATTGGTTGAAATTGAATATTTTATTGCTTTGTGCGAAGTTCCTTTGCCACAACTAAAAAACGTAAACCCGAATTTATTCGAAAGTTTACGTAATATCTATAAAAATTTCTCTACTGAAGATGCACTTTGGATAAAAGAAACCGAAAAAGTGACCAACCACGATGTAAAAGCGGTAGAATACTTTATCAAAGACGCATTTGAAAAATTAGGATTATCTGAATATAAAGAGTTTATCCACTTTGGATTGACTTCCCAAGACATCAATAACACAGCTATTCCGCTTTCCACAAAAGAAGCTTTCGAGAAAGTGTACATGCCTTCTTTGATTACTTTAACTTCCAAATTGAAAGATTTAAGTATTGAATGGAAGGACATTCCTATGCTTGCACGTACACACGGACAACCGGCTTCACCAACGCGTTTGGGTAAAGAAATTGGTGTTTTTGTAGAACGTTTAGAAGAGCAAATGCGTTTGTTGTTCAACATTCCTTTTGCAGCTAAATTTGGCGGAGCAACAGGAAATTATAACGCGCATCACGTGGCGTATCCACAAATTGACTGGAGAAAATTTGGAGGGAAATTTGTTGAAGAAAATCTTGGGTTACACCACTCCTTCCCTACTACACAAATTGAGCATTACGATCATTTCGCTGCATTTTTTGATGCGTTGAAAAGAATAAATACGATTATCATTGATTTAGACCGAGATATTTGGACGTATGTTTCAATGGAATATTTCAAGCAAAAAATCAAAGCGGGAGAAATTGGTTCTTCAGCGATGCCACATAAAGTAAACCCAATTGATTTTGAAAATTCGGAAGGGAATCTAGGAATTGCAAATGCTATTTTCGAACATTTATCAGCTAAATTGCCATTGTCAAGATTACAACGTGATTTAACGGACAGTACGGTTTTGAGAAATATTGGTGTACCAATCGGACATACTATAATCGCTTTTGAAGCTACTTTGAAAGGATTAAACAAATTGCTATTGAACGAACCAAAATTCCACGAAGATTTAGAGAAAAACTGGGCAGTTGTTGCTGAAGCAATTCAAACTATTTTACGTCGCGAAGCCTATCCTAATCCTTATGAAGCATTAAAAGGATTGACTAGAACCAATGAAGCAATTGACAAAAAAGCAATTCATGGTTTCATTGCAACGTTAGAGGTTTCGGATGAAATTAAAGCCGAATTAATGCAAATCACTCCAAGTAATTTCTTGGGAATTTAAACAAAAACAAATCCAAAGTGCAAAGCAATACGAACAAAAAAAAATTTAAATTCATATTACTTTGCACTTTTTTTTTATTTTCTTGTCAAAATAAAAACACTCCTCAAAAAAGCAAACCCAAAGAGATTAATCCTGGAGTTGTAATCTCATTTGATGATGCAAGTATCAATGAATGGTTCCAAGCAGATAAAATATTGCGTCAATATTCTTGGAAAGCTACTTTTTGTGTTTCTAAAATAAATACGTTAAACCGTTCTGAAATAAAGAAACTCTTGGATTTACAAAAGGAGGGACATGAAATTGCAGGACATAGCCTTAATCATTTTGATGCTCCTAAATTTGTTGCGAAAAACGAAATTGACGCCTACATTGATCAGGAAATAAATCCGATGCTTGCTGTCATGCATTTTTATTCCTTAAAAGTAACTTCATTTGCCTATCCTTTTGGTTTTAGAAATTCAGCCATAGATATTGCCCTTTTAAAAAAATTCAAAATTATTAGAGGTACGACTTACGGGGCTGAAGATCCTTTTTTCCAAAATTGCTATTTTAATCATTCGAAATTAGTTTTCGCAATAGGCATCGATACGGATCATCCCAATTTCAGTGTCCCATATCTTATAAAATTGTTAGATTATGCCAAACGGAAACATAAAATTCTACTATTATTTGGTCATAAACCAGTAAAAAAAATAACGGCTAATTATCAGACTAAAATAGAAACATTACAACTGATTTGCAATTATGTCAAACAACATAACATGACCTTTTATAGTTTATCTGACTTAAACAATTTAAAATAAGATATCATTTCATTCCAACAGTGAAATGTATTAATTTTATAAAAAACACAAATGCTTCTGGCAAAATAGCCCAGACAACTGCTAAAAGCCTCAAAAAAAGATTATGGACTGGTTCCAAAACTTCGAGATTGAAACGCAAGGCTGGAGAGCCTCTAAAAATAAAAACCTATGAGTACAATAGCAGCAGTAGCGGAAGCATCACATCACTTGAAGCCATTAATAAGCGATTTGGGGCTAATTCTCATGACAGCAGGAGTTGCTGTTTTATTGTTTAAAAAAATCAGGCAACCGCTCGTTTTGGGTTATTTGATTGCTGGATTTTTGGCAGGGAATCATTTTGATTTTTTCCCATCGGTGAATGATATTAAAAGTGTAGAGGTTTGGGCAGAAATTGGGGTAATCTTTTTATTATTCAGTTTGGGACTGGAATTCAGTTTTAAGAAATTGATGAAAGTAGGCGGAACAGCTTCTATTACGGCGATTACTCAAATTTTCACGATGGTATTAATTGGTTTTATCGTAGGCCAATGGATGGATTGGTCGAAAATGGATAGTATCTTTTTAGGTGTTATTCTTTCGATTTCATCAACGACAATCATTCTCAAAACCTTTGATGAATTAGGCGTAAAAGCACAGAAATTTGCCGGCATAGTAATCGGTTCACTTATCGTTCAGGATATTATTGCCATTTTGATGATGGTTTTACTTTCTACTGTTGCTGTGAGCCAACAATTTTCGGGTAGTGAATTGTTTTTATCTGTTTTAAAATTGGTTTTTTTCTTAACGATATGGTTTGTTGGGGGCATCTTTTTTATTCCAACATTACTCAAAAGAGCGAAGCATTTACTATCAGATGAAATGTTGCTTATCATTTCACTCGCCCTTTGTTTGATGATGGTAATTCTGGCAGCAGATGTTGGTTTTTCACCAGCTCTTGGTGCATTTATCATGGGTTCAATCATTGCCGAAACGACCCAAGCCGAACATATTGAACATTTAGTGAAGCCTGTTAAGGATTTATTTGGCGCAATTTTTTTCGTATCAGTAGGGATGTTAATCAATCCGCAAACATTATATGCACATGCAATTCCTGTAATGATTTTGACAATCGTTACCATTTTTGGTCAATCGATAAGTTCAACAATCGGAGCATTACTTTCTGGGCAACCTTTAAAACAATCGGTGCAAACAGGAATGAGTTTGTCACAAATTGGTGAATTTTCTTTTATCATTGCAACATTAGGAATGACACTGAATGTAACAAGTTCTTTCTTGTATCCTATAGTGGTGGCGGTTTCGGCGGTAACAACATTTACCACACCATTTATGATAAAAATGTCTACTCCATTTTCAGAATATTTATCTAAAAAATTACCTAGAAGATGGATTAAAAGGATTGAACGTTACAGCGCAAATGCCCAAGCCATTAAATCAGTCAGCAATTGGCAAATTGTAATAAACGCTTATATCCTTCAAGTCGTTGTTTATTCCGTAATTATATTTGCAGCCATTTTACTTTCGTCAAAATATCTATTACCGTTGGTTACTGATTTTAAATTTGGCAAAGCATTAGGCGCATTAATTACTTTGGTGGTACTTTCTCCTTTTTTATGGGCGCTTTCATTGCGCCGTGTTGCTGTAAATGAAGTAGCAATTTTGCTGGAAGAACGAAAATATCGTGGGCCGATTGTTATGATGTTTCTTTTCAGATTGCTACTTACTATATTTTTCATTGGCTTTTTACTAAATATTTTCTTCTCTCCAATTGTTGCTTTTTTAACATTAATTGTAGCTTTAGGTGTTTATTTTATTTTTCAAAAAAGATTAAATGCACAATACCATAAAATCGAAAGTCATTTCTTAAAAAACCTAAATGCCCGAGAAATGACAAAAGCCAAAAGAAGCCGAAGCGATTTATCCCCTTGGGACGGTCACATGACTTTTTTCGATATTGCAAATGAGTCCAATATTGCAGGAAAAACATTGGAAGAATTGAAAATTAGAGAGCAAATAGGAATAAATATTGCTTTTATCAAGAGAGGTGATATTATGATTAATATTCCCAATAAGAATGAACGGTTATTTCCTGGAGATGAAATATGTGTGATAGGAACAGATTCTCAGGTGGCAGCATTTAAATCGTATTTAGACCAGCATGAAATAGATGTTCCGGATACGCTAACCGAAACTGAAATCGTATTGCGTCAGATAGAATTGAAAAACGAAGCTTTCATAGGAAAAAGTATTCGTCAATCAGAATTACGAGAAAAAACTAGTGGACTGATCGTAGGAATAGAAAAAAAAGGAACCCGAATTCTCAATCCGGAATCCAATATTATTCTTGAAAAAAATGATATTCTTTGGATTGTGGGTGATAAGAAATTATTAGCGGATTTGGTTCATAATTAGAAATCCTCTCCCCTCCCGAAGCTTCGGGACTCTCTAAAGGAGAAGGAGACTAAATCACGAACTAACTTGTTCATCATTAGACATAAAAAAAGGCATAAGAACTAAATCTTATGCCTTTTTACTTAACATTTTATCTGAAACCTATCTGGAATAATTCGGGGCTTCTTTAGTAATCGTTACATTATGAGGATGGCTTTCATTGATTCCACTTGAAGTGATACGAACAAAACGCCCCGTATCTTGCAAAGTTGGAATATCTTTTGAGCCACAATATCCCATTCCGGCACGAAGACCACCAATGAATTGTTGCATACTTTCATTCAATTCTCCTTTATAAGGCACACGTCCTACGATTCCTTCCGGTACCAGTTTCTTAACATCATCTTCCACATCTTGGAAATAACGATCTTTAGACCCTTCCTGCATCGCTTCAACAGAACCCATTCCCCGGTATGATTTGAATTTTCTACCTTCGAAAATAATAGTTTCTCCAGGAGACTCCATTGTTCCTGCTAGTAACGAACCTAACATCACACAGTCAGCACCTGCAGCAATCGCTTTAGGAATATCACCTGTGTAACGAATTCCACCATCAGCAATTACGGGAACTCCGGTACCTTTAATCGCTGCAGCAACTTCAAGTACTGCAGAAAATTGTGGGAAACCAACACCCGCAACAATACGAGTAGTACAAATAGAACCAGGTCCTATTCCTACTTTCACACCATCAGCGCCATTTTCAACAAGATATTTGGCTGCTTCAGGAGTGGCAATATTACCAACAATAACGTCTAAGTCAGGGAATTTAGCTTTAACTAATTTTAATACATCTACTACTCCTTTTGTATGTCCGTGAGCAGTATCGATTATAACTGCGTCTACTCCGGCATTTACCAAAGCAGTCGCTCTTTCAACAGCATCTGCAGTAACACCTAATGCAGCCGCAACACGTAAACGTCCGTATTTGTCTTTGTTTGCATTTGGTTTTTGAGTCAACTTGGTAATATCTCTAAACGTAATTAAACCTACTAATTTATAATCCGCATTTACTACTGGAAGTTTTTCGATTTTATACCCTTGCAAAACTACTTCGGCTTGTTCAAGAGAAGTACCTTCGGCAACTGTTACCAAGTTTTCACTTGTCATTACCTCAATGATAGGTCTGGCATTGTTTTTTTCGAAACGTAAATCTCTATTGGTAACAATACCTTTTAATATTTTATTTTCATCGACAATAGGAATACCTCCAATTCCGTATTCTTTCATCGCATTTTTAGCATCGGCTACTGTCGAAGTCAATGGTAAAGTCACTGGATCTATAATCATTCCAGACTCAGCTCTTTTTACTTTACGAACTTTCGCAGCTTGTTGCTCTATAGTCATGTTTTTATGTAAAACACCAATCCCTCCCTCTTGTGCCATAGCAATTGCCATTGCGCTTTCGGTAACGGTATCCATAGCTGCAGATACAATAGGAACGTTAAGTGTTATATTTCTTGAAAATTTTGATTGGATACTCACTTCGCGTGGAAGAACATTTGAGTAGTTGGGAACTAATAGTACATCATCGTAAGTTAATCCTTCACCGATAATCTTAGAATTGTGTGCGATCATTGCAATTTGTAGTTGTAGTTAAATTGCGTGCAAATATACACAATCTTAAGCAAAAAAACACTACCTATTATAATAAATTGATTAAATTGCAATTTGAAGCATCTAAATTAGATGCTTTTTCCCACTTGTTTATTATCTATAAATTTGATTTATTCTTTTTCAATGACAGAAACTAAACAGCAATTAAAAGGACTTTCAGATATTGAAGTCTTGCAATCAAGAGAAAAGTACGGTTCTAATTCCATAACCCATCAAGATAAAAATAATTTCTTCACTTCTTTAATCGAAATGGTTAAAGAGCCTATGTTTTTGTTGCTTCTGACTGCAACCAGCATCTATTTCATTACCGGAGATTTCGGCAATGGAATTTTCATGGCTGTAGCAATTCTATTGGTTTCAACCATTTCGCTCTATCAAGAATCGAAAAGCAGAAACGCCATTGAAGCCCTAAAGAAATTATCTCAGCCCAAAAGCAAAGTTATTCGCAATAGCGAAATTATTGAAATACCAAGCGAGGAAATTGTATTAGGTGATTTTATTCAAACAGAAGAAGGCACTTTTATACCCGCAGACGGAATCATCATTCAATCCAATGATTTTTCCATAAATGAGTCCATACTTACAGGTGAATCGCTCGCAGTTTTTAAAAATGAAGCTTCAGAAAATAATCAGGTATTCCTGGGAACAATTGTCACCAGCGGTTTAGCAATTTGTGAAGTAGCAGCTATTGGCAACAAAACCAAGTTGGGCAAAATAGGTAAAAGTCTGGAAACAATTATTGAAGAAAAAACACCTTTGCAATTACAAATTGGGAATTTTGTAAAAAAAATGTCCCTCATTGGGTTAGTCATTTTTGCCATTGTTTGGCTTATTAATTATTATAATTCCAAAGATATTTTAGACAGTCTGTTGAAAGCATTAACCTTAGCGATGAGTATTATTCCTGAAGAAATCCCAGTTGCTTTCACCACCTTTATGGCGCTTGGTGCCTGGCGATTGATGAATATGGGGATTATTGCAAAACAGACAAAAACGGTTGAAACCTTAGGCAGTGCCACAGTAATTTGTACCGATAAAACAGGAACCATTACCGAAAATAAAATGAGTCTGGCACAATGGTATACTTTTTCGTCGAATGAAATTTCAAATCCAAAAGAACTACTAAATAATGACGAGCGAGAATTATTAACGCTCTCTATGTGGGCTAGTGAACCTATACCGTTTGACGCAATGGAAATTGCTTTACATGAAGCGTATTCAAAATTAGAAATTACCGATGAACGCCCTAATTTCAGATTAATACATGAATATCCATTGAATGGGAAACCTCCTATGATGACGCATGTTTTTGAAAACCAAAACGGAACCAGAATTATTGCTGCCAAAGGTGCCCCGGAAGCATTAATTGCATGCTCTAATTTATCCGAAAAAGAAACACAACAAATCCTTGCTGCAATGACAACTATGGCTAAAGAAGGATTTCGCGTTCTAGGTGTAGGCGTTGTTGAATTTTCAGGAACAGATTATCCAAAAACACAACAAGAATTTCCTTTTGAGTTCAAAGGTTTAGTCGCTTTTTATGATCCCCCAAAAGAAAACATAAAAGCGGTTTTTGAAACATTTTACAAGGCTGGCATTCAAGTAAAAATAGTTACAGGTGATAATGCGGAGACCACAGCCACAATCGCTAAACAAATTGGTTTTCAAAACTCAGAAAAAACAATAAACGGAGACGAATTAATGGCAATGGACGATGCCACTTTGAAAGAAAAAGTGATGGAAACTGCCATCTTCACAAGAATGTTTCCTGAGGCCAAACTCAAAATCATAAAAGCACTGAAAGACAACAATCAAATTGTAGCCATGACTGGTGATGGCGTAAATGACGGACCCGCTTTAAAATCAGCACATATAGGGGTTGCAATGGGTAAGAAAGGAACTGAAATTGCCAAACAAGCAGCCAATCTTATCCTTATAGAGGATGATTTTTCTAAAATGATTGATGCCATTGCTATGGGTAGAAAAATATATAATAATCTAAAAAAAGCCATACAATACATTATTTCTATACATATCCCAATCATCATGATTGTCCTTATTCCTTTGGCTTTAGGATGGATTTACCCAAATATTTTTTCGCCGGTTCATGTCATTTTTCTGGAGATAATCATGGGACCAACCTGTTCTATCATTTATGAAAATGAACCAATGGAGCGCAATTTGATGTTACTCAAACCAAGACCTTTTACCAATACTTTTTTCAACCTTAAAGAGATTGCCATTAGTATTATTCAAGGTCTAATAATCACAATGGGACTTTTATTTGTCTACCGTTATTGTGTGGTAGATAATTGTTCCGAAAGTGTGACGAGAACTACCGTTTTCCTCACATTAATTACTTCAAATATTTTACTGACACTTACCAACCGTTCCTTTTATTATTCACTAGTTACCACTATCAGATATAAAAATAATTTAGTCCTAATAATAATTGGAGTAACTATTCTAATCACGGCTCTATTACTGTTTGTTCCTCTACTTGCTCATTTTTTTCAGTTCGAAAGAGTTTCTGGTTTTCAGATAGGTTTAAGTATTTTAGTGGGATTTGTTTCGGTACTTTGGATAGAAATTTACAAATGGTTTAAAAGAAAAAATCACACGTAAAACTCCGTCAACACAAAAGGTAATATGATATTAATCTATTTTTCTTCTTTAAAAAACCCTTCATGATCCTTAAAAATAACATTAAGTCCAAATTGAAAAGAAAGACTATTGGCTTTTGACAAGTCATGATATTCTAAAAGATTATCAGCCAAAACATATAAATTGAGTTTTCCAAATTGTGCGGACAATCCCAAGCCAATATTTTTATAAGAATAGGAATCTAAAGTATAGGTCGCTTTCATTTGTAAATTATCGAGAATATTCCTTCTGTAATAGGTCGTAAAAGCCATAAAAGGAGTTCTTGGACTTGACATAACAAATAATTGAGCGCCCACAGCATTTTTATATGCGAAATCAGTGCCACTACAATTACAGTCTTCACTTCTTGAATCATCAAATGAATACTGAATAGAGGAATTAAACTTCGCGGGACGCCAAGTAGTATATTTGACATATAATGTATCTAATGGAATAGCATCTTTAAATTCCTGATATACATTCCCTACCGAACCTCCGCTTGTAAATTTTGGAGTTATCCCATCATATTTATAATACCCTTTAAGTGTAAAACTCTCTACATCCTTAGAATGTTTTATAAATCCAACGTCAACAATACTTGCCGTAAACTGGATATTTTTTTTCGGGTAATACGTAAGTCCAGCATCGAAACCAAGTCCTAAATCACCTCCAAAAAAAGCTTTTTTAGAAATATCTTTTACCGCATCTCCTGAATAATCCTCATCAATATATTTTGAAAGCCCTGAAGTATTGAGTTCTAAATCCGAAGAAATAACTTGTTCGTAAATTCCATTATTAGAAGGAATCGTATAAATATATCCCGCGTTTTTAGTCGAAGTGACATTAAAAGCACTGGAATAAATTTTTCCTCGAACCCCAACAATTAAGTTCTCATTTATATTTTTATGATATCCAATATGGAGAACCGAAAGCATTTCAGCCTTTACATTCAAATCACTTAAATCAAACACTTTTCCTAAATAATCTCTATTTCCGTCCAAAGCAAGTATGGCTAAATCTTTAGGCATATAACTCAGAAAATCAAATTCGTGATACATTCCAAAAGAAATATATGCTTTGTTTTGCCAATCCCCAATTTTGAAACCACCATTGAATAATTCTATTTGCTCATTTATTGCAGCTTTATCCCTTCTGGTAGTTGAGAATACTACATTTCGCAATTTTACATTAAAATCAACGCCGTCATTTGCAAATAAATCATAGGCCGAAAAACCGCTGGAGCCTATATTTGCAGAAATACCCGACAATAACGGAATTCCAAAATACAGTTTATACTTAACATCAGAACCCGGATTAGTCATTAAAGACTGAGGAACAGAGGTGAAATTATATAAAATTTGTTTGTTTTGAGAAACGCATTCAACCGATATAAATAGAACAAAAAGCAAGATTATTTTTTTCATTCTACAACTAAATAAGCGGTTACACTTGAACGTAATTTTAAACTCCCTGTGCTGCTCTCATTTAATATCGGACCAGGAAGCATCTTGAGAATGAAAGCAATTTTAGTAGTTCTTTTCAACAAATCAAGTTTAGCATTTGCAAACACATCAGTTTTGGTGACCAAATTTTCAACACCAGTATAAGCGGGTATAGCAAAATTAGTGGAATAAAGAGCCTGATTATTTCTGTCCAGATAGACTAAATCTAACGTATAGGCTCTCTTTATCGTATTATTGATTTCAAAAAAGAATTCGGCTTTTGCTAAATTGTCTTTAAAAAAAGCATCATTAAAAATATCAATAGTTGGTGTGTCAGCAATTATAGGTTGTTCTACACCATTAGGCACAAATTGATTTGCCGGAACATCAAAATAAGCCAAATTTGAAATAAAAACAGGTTCTAATTTCAAATCATTGACCTGATTAAAGTCAAGATCACTTGTACATGCAGCGGAAAATAGTATCAGAATTAGTATTCCTAAAATCCTATTAAAACCCAGTAGTTTCATTCTGTTTATTTATTAAAATCAATCTCATTATTACTAAACTCCGAACGCATCAAAGTTCTTATTATTATTATTTCTCAATATTATAAAATCTAAAATACTTCTTTTTTCTAATGAAATTCTCCAAATAATTTAGAAGCCTCATTATAAGCGCTTTCAAAACTCATAGGACTTGTATTTGTATTTTCCTTTTGCGAAGTGAAATAAGACAATAATTTCTCCGTGGGCATATTTCCTGTTAAATTATCTGTTGCCATTGGGCATCCGCCAAAACCTTGAATAGCACCATCAAATCGTCGACAACCCGCTTTGTAAGCGGAATCAATTTTCTCAAACCATTTATCAGGCGTAGTATGAAGATGGGCCCCAAACTCTATTTCGGGATATTTTGGAATTAAATTCGAAAATAAATAAGAGATTACATCCGGTGTTGAACTACCTACCGTATCCGAAAGCGAAAGAATCTTCACTCCCATATCATATAATTTTTGAGTCCACTCCCCTACTATTTCTGTACTCCAAGGATCACCATAGGGATTACCAAAACCCATCGAAAGATAGGCTACCACTTCTTTACTACTTTTATCGGCAATTTCCAGAATTTCTTGTAACGTGATTAAAGATTCTGCTATTGTTTTGTGCGTATTTCGCATTTGAAAATTCTCAGAAATCGAAAAAGGGAAACCTAAATAGTGTATTTCAGGGTGAACTGAAGCTAGAGATGCACCTTGTGTATTGGCAATAATCGCAAGAAGTTTGCTTCTGGTTTGAGACAAATCAAGTTGTGCCAGAACTTCGGCAGTATCCTGCATTTGTGGAATCGCTTTTGGTGAAACAAAACTCCCAAAATCTATGGTGTCAAATCCAACGCGTAATAAAGACTGTAGGTAAGATACCTTTCGTTCTGTGGGAATAAATTGTTTAATACCTTGCATGGCATCGCGTGGACATTCTATAATTTTTATTGGCTCCATAGAAATCCAAAGATAGAAAAACAATTATGATTTTTAAATTATGATTTTTAAATTTCAGTAAACTAATATTATTACATATTTTGGTAATAATTAAAATTATTACATAATTTGGTAATATAAAATATTATTACGTTATTTGGTAATAAATCAATATTTAATTTTTAAAAAGGGACTTGATTTTTTAATTATATTTGAAATATGATAAGTATAATAACTGGTGACATTGTCAATTCAAGAAAACTGCCTTCTAAAATTTGGATTGAAGGCTTGAAAAAATTATTAAACACCAAAGGTAAAAACCCGGGTGAATGGGAAATTTATCGCGGTGACGAATTTCAGCTTGAAGTTACAAATCCCGAGGAAGCACTACTCACCGCTTTACAAATTAAGGCCTATCTAAAAACGCTGAAACTTGATGCGAGAATGAGTATTGGTTTTGGAGATAAAACGTATAAAGCAAAAAAAATTTCCGAAAGTAACGGGAGTGCTTTTATCCGTTCTGGCCAACTTTTTGAAACTTTAAAAAAGCAAAAAACTACCTTAGCCATTAATTCCGGCAATTCTGATTTTGACACTGAAATAAATCTAATGCTTCGTTTAGGGCTAACCTTTATGGATAATTGGCTGGTCCAATCGGCGGAATTTGTTCTGATAGCTATAGAAAATGAATCTCTTTCACAAGAAGAAATTGGAATTAAACTAGGTATAAATCAAGCTGCTGTAAGCAGAAGAAGAAAACGAGCACAATTTGATTTGGCACTAGAATTAGAGAATCATTTCAGAAAAAAAATAAAAAACAGTACCGTATGATTCTTTTTATAAAACTACTTCTAGCACATTTGCTTGGTGATTTTGTATTGCAGCCTACTTCATGGGTGCTAAACAAAGAGGATAAAAAGCACAAAAGTATTTTCCTTTATCTTCATACACTTTTACATGGACTTTTAGCGTGCCTTTTTGTTGGCGAAATCGCTTTTATTTGGTTTGCGATTGTATTGGCAACAACGCATGGAGGAATAGATTACTTAAAACTAAGATTTCAGAAAAAGAAAACAAAACGTATTTGGTTTATAATTGATCAAACCATGCATATTCTTGTTCTAATAGGGATCACATTACTTTATAAGAAGGAGTGTATCGATTTCAACGCATTTGACAATCAATTTTGGATATTTGCGACTGGACTAATTCTATTGACAAAACCCACATCAATTATCATAAAGAATATCATTTCAATTTGGACTCCCGAAAATAAAAAAAATGATGAATCATTATCTAATGCCGGGAATTACATTGGAATATTGGAAAGATTATTCGTTTTTTGTTTTATCATCACAAATCATTTTGAAGCCATAGGTTTTCTATTGGCTGCAAAATCTATTTTCCGATTTGGGGACCTCAAAGAAGCAAAAGACAGGAAACTTACTGAATATGTTCTTATTGGAACGCTATTGAGTTTTGGAATCGCAATAGTGACAGGTCTTTTAGTAGCATTCGGATTATTGCAACCTCTCTAAAATTTTCTTGTTTATTGCTTTTACTAAAGCTGGCCCTTCATAAATAAACCCGGTGTATAATTGCACTAAACACGCTCCTGCCTCCAGTTTTTCTAAAGCATCGTCAGCAGAATGGATTCCTCCAACTCCAATAATAGGGAAGGCTTTATTGCTTTTTTCTGATAAAAATCGGATCACTTCAGTAGAACGTTTTGTCAATGGTATTCCTGACAATCCACCCATTTCTGTTTTGTTTTCGGATTGTAATCCTTCTCTTGAAATGGTGGTATTAGTAGCAATAACTCCTGCGATTTTTGTTTCTTTGATAATAGCTATAATGTCCAGTAATTGCTCATCGGTTAAATCCGGAGCGATTTTTAATAGAATTGGCTTTTGCTTTGGCTTAGCCAAATTCTTATTTTGCAGTGTTTGTAACAATTGTGTCAATGGCTCCTTGTCTTGTAAAGCGCGGAGATTTGGCGTATTTGGCGAACTAACATTTACCACAAAATAATCCACATAATCATACAACGCATCAAAACAAATTTCGTAATCTGAAGTTGCTTCTTCGTTTGGCGTTAGTTTATTTTTTCCAATATTTCCACCGATTAAAACATCTTTATTGCTTTTTAATCGTTCTACCGCTTCCTGAACACCGCCATTATTAAACCCCATTCTGTTGATAATCGCGCTATCTTCTTTAAGACGGAACAAACGTTTTTTAGGGTTTCCTTCTTGTCCTTTTGGAGTAAGAGTCCCTATTTCGATAAAACCAAAACCAAAATTAGATAATTCTTTATACAACTTGGCATCTTTATCGAAACCAGCAGCTAAACCTACCGGGTTTTTAAATTTTAATCCAAAAACTTCGGTTTCTAATCTTGGATCACTTACTTCGTAAAGCGATTTAAAAATAAATGAAAATCCTGGAATTTTAGACAAGAAACGAATCAATGAGAAAGTAAAGTAATGAACTTTTTCTGGATCAAAACAAAAAAGTATCGGACGAATAAGTAATTTATACATGGTTATTGTGTTGGTGGTGCAAAAATAGAACTATCTCTTCAATAATTAAATATTTGGAAAATAATTTTACCAATCATTTTCATTTATTGGAAACAATGATTAATTACACAATCACCACTTAATCTTTTATTCAATCACAAAACCAATACTAATCATCTTATTTTTAAAACTATAGCTTGTTTTAAATGACCTCTTATTCGTATTTTTTATTAAACTAAAAAACTGAAGACTTATAAGAATATTTACATCCGTTAAATTACATATATTTACTCGAAATTTATTTCAGTTAAATTAAACTAAATTCTATCCATATGATTAATCACAAAAAAAACTGGCATCAAAAACACATTGAAACATTAAGCATTGGCAGCCGTTTAGCAGACTCCGTAGCTAAAGGAATGGGTTCTTGGAAATTCATTATTGTTCAAACGATTTTGGTGGTGCTTTGGATGGCATTAAATGTGATTGGGTTTATGTATCACTGGGACGTATATCCTTTTATTTTACTGAATCTTCTTTTTTCAACACAAGCAGCTTATGCGGCACCTATTATTATGATGTCACAAAACAGACAAAATGATAGAGACAGAGTTCAGGCACAAGCGGATTACCAAACGAATGTAGAAGCAAAACTGGAAATAGAAGCTTTGACAATAAAGTTGAATAAACTAGAGGTTGAAAAATTAGATGTAATTATCACAATGCTACAAGAAATGAAAAAAAATGCACTAAAATAAAAGCTAGACAGCTTTTAAAAAATGGCTTCATCAATAGCATCGCCTTAAAAATCAAAAACTTTAGTTATCGCATCATAATGTTGCTGCCTCGGCATGCTATTGCCCCCAAACCTTACACCATCGATTTAACATAAAAAGAGCTTTTTTTTGAAAGGAAACAGCTTACCTTGTAAGAAATTATTCGATTTTTAAAATTGAATCCAGACAAGTAGCCTTATGAAAATGAAATTAATCTTTACCATCCTATTACTTTCCTGTTCTAAATTGTTTTTTGCACAAGAAACGAAAATCGAGTCAGCAAGCAGCCTGCCGCCGTTAACGGCTGAAACCACAAGCACAGTAACACCAATGAGCAAAGACTCCTTAACTGTTGCTACTGTACTTACGACAAACACTACAGTGGTTGTAACTGCTGAGCAAAACACCAGGGATCAAAAAGCGGCAAAGGACAAAATCAGAGAAGAGAAAAAAGCAGCGAAAGAAGTTAAAAAAAGAGAGCGAGAACAAAAAGATTTTGAAAAAGAGAAGAAAGACTTTAGTAAAAAACAAAACAAAATCCTTTCGGGCGAAAAATCAGTAAGCAAAACCAAAAACAAGCTTTCCAATGCTAAAAAGGATTTGCTAAAGCGAACTGAAAAATTTGAAAAGAAAAAATCCAGAGGGAAACTTACTTCTACCGCAATTGAAAAAGAAAAAATAAAACTTAGTAAACAGCAGATTAAAATTAATAAGCTTCAGGAAGATCTTGACAAAGACAATAAAAAACTAAATAAGATCAGAGATTAATTCCAACCACCTTCGGGTGGTTTTTTCATACTTATAACCCTGTTTCACAATGAAACATTCTCTTTTTTCCATTTTCTTATAAACGTAGTCCACTGCTACAAATGAAATCTGAGCAACAGATTTCTTAAAAAAAAGCTCCTGAAAAAATGATTATATTTGCATAAAACAAACAAAATAACATGCAAAAAATTATTGACCGTTTCATTGGTTATGTAACTATAGATACCGAATCTGATCCCAACTCAGAAACTACGCCAAGCACTGAAAAACAATGGAATTTAGCCCATAAACTGGTGGAGGAATTGAAAGCTATTGGAATGCAAGACGTGACAATTGATGATAAAGCTTACATCATGGCTACTTTGCCAAGTAATGTAGATCATGAAGTGCCTACTATCGGGTTTATTTCTCACTTTGACACTTCTCCTGATTTTAGCGGAGCAAACGTGAAACCCCAAATTGTCCCTAATTATGATGGCAAAGATATTATCTTAAATGCCGATAAAAACATTGTATTATCACCTAGCTATTTTAAAGATTTGTTGCTTTATAAAGGGCAAACTTTGATTACTACTGACGGAACAACATTATTAGGAGCTGATGATAAAGCAGGTATTACTGAAATTGTCACCGCAATGGAATTCCTAATACAAAATCCAGATATCAAACATGGAAAAATAAGAGTTGGCTTTACACCGGATGAAGAAATTGGTCGTGGTGCGCACCATTTTGATGTGGAGAAATTTGGAGCTGAATGGGCATACACTATGGATGGCAGCCAAGTAGGCGAACTGGAATATGAAAATTTTAATGCGGCTGGTGCCAAAATTATTTTCAAAGGAAAAAGCGTTCATCCCGGTTATGCAAAAGGTAAAATGATTAACTCCATGTTGATCGCCAACGATTTTATAAATGAATTACCAAAAGAAGAAACACCTCAAGAAACCAGAGGCTACGAGGGATTTTTTCATGTGCATCATTTAACGGGAAGCATCGAAGAAACAGTATTGGAACTTATCATTCGGGATCATAACAAGAAAAAATTTGAAAAACGCAAAGAATTAATTGAGAAAATCACTCGAAAAATCAACAAGAAATTTGCGAAACAATTTGGTGAAAACATCGTTATTACTGAGATAAAAGATCAATATTACAACATGAAAGAAAAGGTTTTACCTGTAAAACATATTGTGGATATTGCAGAAAAGGCGATGAGAGAATTGGATATAAAACCACTTATAAAAGCTATTCGTGGCGGAACAGATGGTTCTCAATTATCCTATAAAGGATTGCCTTGTCCAAATATTTTTGCCGGTGGGCATAATTTCCACGGAAAATACGAATATGTTCCTGTAGAAAGTATGCAAAAAGCAGTTAACGTAATTGTAAAAATTGCCGAATTAACCGCAGGAGGTGATTTCACTAAAACGGAAGAAATAGCTAAAAATAAAAAATAATTGGAACCACTAAAAACCAATACACACATTTGGGATAAAAACAATAGTTGGTCAGAAGAATTAGAATTTCTGAAATCAATTATTGCTCAAACGGAACTCATCGAAACCACGAAATGGGCCGGTTGTGTTTATGTCCTAAATGGTAAGAATGTGCTTGGAATTGGAGGATTCAAAAACTATTTTACGATTTGGTTTTTTAATGGCGTTTTCCTGAAAGATGAAAAATACGTTTTAGTTAATGCGCAAGAAGGAGTTACTAAATCTTTGCGACAATGGCGGTTTTCATCCAAAGATGAAGTCGATGAAAAGGCAGTTTTACATTATATTCATGAAGCTATAGAAAATGAAAAGCAAGGAAAAAATTTCAAACCTGAAAAAGGAAAAAGTATAATTTCTGAACTTTTTCAAAAGGAATTAGATGCTGATACCGATTTAGCGGAAGCTTTTCTAAAATTCTCTCCTTACAAACAAAAAGAATTTTTAGAATATATTGAAACTGCAAAAAGAGAAGAAACCAAACGTTCCCGAATTGAAAAAATAAAACCAATGATAGTAGAAAACATTGGTTTAAATGACAAATACCGATAAAATCAAATCCCATTTCTGAAGCATCAGAATTGGGATTTTTTTATTCAACCTCATCACAATCTCCACCTAAGATTCATTTTCAAAACATCTTCTTAAATCTTTTGAAAAAGAAACCATACCCAATTTAAACTTCCTTCCTTGATTACTATTTGTTGCAAATCAGAATGAATTATACCAACCATTCTGAAAAACTTAACATTGACCAGTGTATTAAATCACTATATTTACTTACAATCACTTAATAATTTATTAACACCAGAACAACTATTTGGTTTAATTGTATAAAATAATACTAATACTTTAAATTATGATACAAAAGAAAGAAGCGGAAACTGCCCCAGTATCTCCCGAAAAACCTGAAATTGATAAGCCAGTTAGCGCTAGAAAAACTAAAGTAACCAAACCTTCGGAAGATCCAGTTGAAATTATAGAACCGGTAATTGAAGAAATCATAACGGAAACTATAGAAATTTACACCATTAATCCAGAGGATGACATTGACGTTTCAAATAAGAAAAAAAGTAAAAACGAAACTAAAAAGAAAGTAAAAATGAAAGATAAAGACAAGAAAAAGGCTAAAAAAGCTGACGCAAAAGAAAAAGCAAAACAAAAAGCGAAAGCAAAAGCCAAAAAGGCAAAAAAAGCCAAAAAAGATAAAGCTAAAAAAGCGAAAGTCAAAGCAAAGATAAAAGCTAAAAAAGCCAAAGCAAAATCTAAAAAAGCAAAGAAGAATAAAAAGAATAAAAAATAATTCTGTTATTTTTTATTAAAAAAAAGTCCCAATCCGAATACTAATCGGTTGGGACTTTTTTAATTCATTAAAGTGAAATTACTTTTTATTCAGAGTAGCACTCATTTCCATAGAAATTGCGGAACGCTCCATTTTTAGTTTTCCTGACATCGTTTCAATAACAACAGTTGTATCAGCTAACTCAGAAACTTTTCCGTGAAGACCACTTTTAGTAATGATTTTGTCTCCTACTTTCAAAGTGCTTTCAAATTCTTTTTCGCTTTTAGCCTTTTTTTGTTGTGGTCTGATCATAAAGAAATAGATTACCACAAACATTAATAGAAACGGCGCAAATTGAGTTAATTGTCCCATAATTTTAATTCTCTTTTTTTATTTATAAATATTACATTAAACCACGACCGGCTTTAATAATTTTTTTACTGGCCTCAAGCTCTTTTACTAAATTATCTAAAATTCCGTTGATAAAAATACTACTTTTTGGTGTAGAATATTCTTTGGCAACTTCTAAATATTCGTTTAAAGTAACTTTCACAGGAATAGAAGGAAATTTCAAAAATTCACAAATTGCCATTTTAAGAATAATGGTGTCAATCTCAGCAATTCTATCGCTATCCCAGTTAGGAGTTTTATCAACATATTCTTTGGCTAATTCCTTTTCGTTTAAAACTGTTTTTCGGAACAAATCCTTAACAAAGTCTTTATCCTCGTTGTCTTTGTATAATTTTGGAACTCTGAAATTATCATCCTCACCAGATTTGATAACTTTCAATTGCTTGATGATGTGTGTATTCACTAATGGAATATCATCCACCCAAGTCAATTTATCATCCTCTAAATATTCGTACAATTTTTCATTGGGAACAATCACTTCCATGAATAAATCAACGATAAATTGCCTGTCTTCTTCAAATGTATTGATAGAATTACTCATGTAATTTTCATACAATTTACTGGCCTTTATATCGTTAAGAAGCAATAAAATATAATCGTCATTTAAAGTCCAATTATTGATTTTACGGTTTTCCAGAGCAATACTTAGTGAATTATTTTCGGAAAGAATTTGAAAAATTTGATTTTTGATGAATTTTTCGTTGGGTTTACGCTCCTCAGGAGTAGCAAGATGTTTCAGACTTGATTTATGTAAAAAGATAGTTTCTGTTTTACAAATTTCAATCAGCGAAGAAAGCATTATAAGGTATAAATCTTGAATATTGTCGATACTGTAAAAAAGGAATTTTTCTTCCTTCTCTAAATTATCTGAACCGCTTTGATGCATCGCATAAATGGATTGCATTACTTTAACGCGTATGTGTCTTCTATTTACCACCTTGTAAGAACTTTTATTAATTAGTCTGCAAAAATAAGAATTTCATTTTTTAAAATAAAATTAAAACAGCAAAAAAAGCTTTTGGTTCTAATTTAGATTGTCCTATAAGAAAACAGTCGCAGAATTCAGTCGCAGTTTCGGGTTAAACCCGAAGACTGTGACTGAATTCTGCGACTGAATATTAAAAACTAAAACTACTTATTACTGTTTTCTATCTTTCTTTGATCTATTCTATTTTGGGCAATCGTCAAAGCTGCATGGTGCGTGGTCATCTTATTTGCAATAGCAAAATCAATAATTTCCAATGTGGTATTATAAATATTTTCTGTTTTACGCATGATTTCAGCTTTGTCATAATGGGCTAATTCAGCATAAACATTGATAATTCCACCAGCATTGATCAAGAAATCCGGTGCGTAAAGAATTCCTCGTTGCTGCAAAATTGCTCCGTGAATATTCTCATTTGCTAGTTGATTGTTAGCCGCACCAGCAATTACTTTCGCTTTAATTTTATGTACTGTTGCATCATTTATAGTTGCTCCCATGGCACAAGGCGCATAAATATCAACATCGGCACTATATAAATCATCGCCTGTAAATATTTTTGCATTGTACTTTGCTCCTACTTCATACAATCTTTCTTCATTAATGTCAGTGATCGTTACTAGTGCTCCCTCTTTAGTCAAATAATCCACCAAAGTTTCTCCAACATGACCAATTCCTTGTACCAATACTTTTTTACCATCCAAAACATCTGTACCAAATTGATGTTTTGCAGCTGCTTTCATCCCTAAGTATACGCCATAAGCAGTCACAGGAGATGGATTTCCAGACCCACCTCTTTCTTCAGAAATCCCTGTAACATAAGGCGTAACATCTCTTACAATATCCATATCCCTCGTTTCCATTCCTACATCTTCGGCAGTAATGTATCTTCCGCTTAGAGAATGAACAAATTCCCCAAACTTACGCATCAATTCAGGTGTTTTTTGGGTTTTGGCATCGCCAATGATAACAGCTTTACCCCCACCAATATTCAATCCCGTGATAGCAGCCTTGTAAGTCATGCCACGAGAAAGTCGCAATACATCGTTTAGCGCTTCCCATTCATTCGCATAATTATACATTCGTGTACCACCTAAAGCAGGCCCCATAACCGAATTATGAATACCAATAATTGCTTTTAAACCTGTATCTTTGTCGTTGCAAAATACAATTTGCTCGTGATTATCAAATGACAATTGACCAAAAACGGGATCCATTTTTTGAAGTTCCTTTCCAGTTGTGAAAGCTGCATTCATAAGTATTGATTTTTATAGTGATAAATTACGAATTCGTCAAAAAGACAAATCAAATTTACATAAAAAATAAACATATCCTAATATTCATTCGTTAAATTATCAATTTCATAATAACAAACAACAAATAATTAATTTTTAGTAATGTCAAAAACTGATTATTAATCAAAAAATAAAACTTTTTCAACACAGAATATCTTAAAAAAATGAAAGAATTACGCTATTTAAATAAATATTTTATCAAATATAAATACAGCTTTTCCCTTGGTATTTTATTTACAATTATCGCACAAATATTTTCTTTGTTTACACCAAAATTGATCAGTAAATCATTTAAAGCCATTGAAGCATTTGATAAGCTTTCAAAACAAGAAAGAACTTCTCAAATTATCATTTCAACTTATAGAGAAGAACTTATACATAATATTTTATTGATCATTGCCACCACCATTATTGCTGGTTTCCTTACTTTTTTGATGAGACAAACCCTTATTGTGATGTCAAGACATATTGAGTTTGACTTAAAAAATGAAGTTTTTAGACAATATGAAAACTTGTCGCAAAATTTCTACAAACAAAACCGAACCGGTGATTTGATGAACCGTATCAGTGAGGATGTTTCCAAAGTAAGAATGTACGTAGGACCTGCCGTAATGTATACGATAAATACGGTTATCCGTTTTGCAATTGTAATTGGTTATATGTATAATGTATCGCCACGATTGACATTGTACACCATTCTTCCTTTACCGGTTTTATCGTATTGTATCTTCAAATTAAGTTCGGAAATCAATAAAAGAAGTACTATTTTCCAGCAATATCTGTCTAAAGTTTCCAGTTTTTCACAAGAAATATTTTCTGGAATCCGAGTGATTAAAGCGTATTCATTAGAAGCCCAACATCAAAACAATATGGTCGATTTGGCAAATGAAAGTAAAAGCAAGAGTTTGGATTTGGCAAAAGTGCAATCCTTATTCGGCCCTCTAATGTTAGCACTGATAGGAATAAGTAACTTAGTTGTAATCTATTTTGGTGGACTTATGTATATTAATGGAACTATTAAAAGCATTGGAACCATCGCAGAATTCATTTTGTATGTCAACATGCTAACTTGGCCAGTCGCTTCATTAGGATGGGTTTCATCTATGGTTCAAGAGGCCGAAGCTTCGCAAAAACGTCTTAATGAATTCCTGAAAATCGAACCGGAAATAAAAAATAAAAACCCTAATAAATCTATTATTGAAGGTAGTATCTCATTCGAAAATGTCAGCTACACTTATGAAGACACGAATATTGAAGCATTAAAGAATGTTTCCTTTAAAGTAAAAAAAGGAGAAACGTTGGCGATTCTTGGAAAAACAGGATCTGGAAAATCGACTATTTCCTCTTTGATTTCCCGATTATACGAAGTTACCGACGGAAGAATAATTGTTGATGGAAATGAAATAAGCACTTTGAACCTGTATGATTTAAGGAACAGTATTGGAATTGTTCCGCAAGATGCCTTTTTGTTCTCGGATAGCATCAAAAACAATATTAAGTTTGGCAAAGAAAATGCAACTGATGAGGAAGTAGAAACTGCCGCAAAAAATGCGGTAGTACACGACAACATTATTGGTTTCAACAAACAGTACGACACCATTCTGGGCGAACGGGGAATCACTCTTTCAGGCGGACAAAAACAACGTGTTTCTATAGCGCGAGCCATTATTAAAAACCCGGCTATTTTACTTTTTGATGACTGTTTGTCGGCAGTTGACACAGAAACTGAAGAAGCTATTCTGAATAACTTATATGAAATCTGCAAGGACAAAACCACGATAATTGTCAGTCATAGGGTTTCATCAGCTAAAAATGCCGATAATATTATCATTCTTGAAGACGGAAAAATTATTCAACAAGGTTCTCATAATCAATTGATAAATCAGCAAGGATATTATGCATCCTTATATTTAAAACAACTTTCAGAAAAAGAATTACTATAATTGTTGTATAATAAATAAATTTTTATGATTTTTGATTGCTATTAAATAAAAAAATTGACAGAAAGGATTATGAGAGAAAATGACATGTTAGAAAAAGAAGAGATATTTTCTAAAGTTTTACGTGCTGGAAGAAGAACCTATTTCTTTGATGTAAGAGCTACAAAAGCTGATGATTATTACATAACGATTACCGAAAGTAAAAAATTCACCGAAGAAGACGGATCGTTTCATTTTAAGAAACACAAGATTTATTTATACAAAGAAGACTTTGCTGCTTTTGCAGAAATTCTTGGCGAAATGACTTCCTACGTTTTGAACCACAAGGGCGAAGAAGTAATCTCTGAAAGACACCAAAAAGATTTCAAAAAAGAATACGCATCTGACAAAACAGATAATGATGAAATCCTACCACAAACATCAACTTTTACTGATATAGAATTTGATGATATTTAATTATTAATTGCCTACTTATAAAACGAAAAAGTCCAAAATCTTAATGATTTTTTGGACTTTTTTTATATCCACCTATAATATAACTATTAGAAATAATCGTTGTCTTTTTTATTTCGATTTAAATTATATATTTTTATTCCAAAATAATTCTTCTAAACACTTTTTATATTTGTAGACGAATTTATACTAGTTAAATATTTTAGAATGGAAATAAAATTATTAATTATCCCAGGACTGGGTGATTCCGGAGAAGACCATTGGCAAAGCTATTGGCTCAAAAAATATAAAAATGCCACTAAGGTAGTTCAGGACAATTGGGATGAACCTATTCGAGAAGAATGGCTTGAAAGACTCAATGAAGCAATACTGAAATTAGATTCTCCAACAATTTTGGTTGCACACAGTCTTGCGGTTTCTTTAGTGATGCATTGGACTTCCGCCAATAGCAATCCTAACATAATAGGCACATTACTGGTTGCACCCGCCGATGTAGATTCTCCCGAACATACACCAGAAAAAATTTGGAACTTTTCACCAATGCCATTGTCTAAATTGCTCTTTCCTTCAATAGTAGTTACAAGTGAAAATGACCCCTATATTTCGTCACAAAGAGCAGAATATTTTGCTGAAATGTGGGGAAGCGATTTTATAAATATTGGTCAAAAAGGACATGTGAATTCGGAATCAAATCTCGAATTTTGGGAAGAGGGACAATTGATATTACAACAGTTAATAGATAAAATTAACAACTAAATTTTTACCCAATTCGCAATCCATTTTCAATTTTAAAATCAGGAGCCAATAAAATCACATCTCCCTCATCTCCTACTGCACCTAGAACTAGACATTCACTCATGAATTTTCCAATTTGTTTCTTAGGAAAATTGACCACGGCAACAATCTGTCGGTTGAGCAAATCTTCTTTTTGATATCGTTGGGTGATTTGTGCGGAAGTTTTTCTGATTCCAATTTCTGGACCAAAATCTATTGTTAATTGATAAGCTGGTTTTCTAGCTTCGGGAAAATCATTTACTTCCAGAATAGTTCCCACTCGCATATCTACTCTTTCAAATTCAGACCAACTTAGCATCATTTTTATTTAAGTTTAAAGTTATAAACCAACTATTTTATAATCTAAAATAGCATATTAAATTTAAAACACAATCCTTTTTTCTTAACTTTAAACCTTAAATTTTAAACGAGAAAAACTTCAATGTCAAAAACTGCTTCAAAAATGATATCACTTGGAACCGTTGCTCCAGAATTTTATTTGAAAGATACCAATTCAAACGAATGGTTTTCTTTTTCAGATTTAAAAGGCGAAAAAGGAACTTTGGTACTATTCATCTGTAATCATTGCCCGTTTGTGCGCCATGTAATTGAAGAAATTGTTATGATTGCTAATGATTATCGCGTTCAGGGAATGGGTGTTATTGCCATTTCCAGTAATGATGTCTCAAAATATCCAGAAGATGCCCCGGAATTGATGACCGAATTCGCCTTCGAAAACAAAATGGAATTCCCTTATTTATATGATGAAACACAAGAAGTCGCTAAATCATACGATGCTGCTTGTACACCCGATTTTTTCTTGTTTGACAACCAAAATAAATTAGTATATCACGGTCAGTTAGACGACAGCCGACCTGGAAATGGAATTCCGCTTAGTGGTAACGATTTGCGTGGAGCGATTGATGGCATCATTTACAATCGGATAATTAATCCCAATCAAAAACCCAGTATAGGCTGTAATATAAAATGGAAATAATTCCAATTATATAAAAAACATACTGATTTTCAATAGAATACTTTTTTTATTTATCCCAAAAACAAAAAAGTTACAACTATTTACAGAAATTCTATAATACCATTTTTGTAAAATACATCTAATTTTACAATATTAGAAATACTAAATTCATCTTGAAAACAGTAAATGTTATGGAAACGAATCAAATTAACAGAAGCGAATCACTTAGTGAAGATATTTTTTCTGAATCGAATATGTCGACAGATAAATACATTGTAACAGCACCAAATGTAAAACTATATGTAAAAGATTATGGCCAAGGAAAACCCGTAATTCTTATTCATGGCTGGCCACTATCTAATGAAATGTGGGAGTATCAAATTGATACTTTAGTTCAAAATAATTTTAGAGTTATTGCTTATGACCGACGTGGTTTTGGAAAATCCTCACAACCATGGAATGGCTACGATTATGATACTTTGGCAGATGATTTAAAAGCTATTATTGATCAATTAGATTTAAAGGAGGTTACGCTTGTTGGATTTTCTATGGGAGGTGGTGAAGTCGTACGTTATTTTAGTCGTCATGCTGGAAAAGGAGTTTCAAAAGCGGTATTAATATCTTCCGTAACTCCATTCCAACTAAAAACAGATTCTAATCCAAATGGTGTTCCACAAGAAAAATACGATGGTATGGCGGAACAAATTAAAGACGACCGAATTGGTTTTCTGGATAGTTTTGGGAAAACATTTTTCGGAGTGAGCTTTATCAGTAAACCGATAAGTACGCCTTTACTGGATTATTATAGAATGCTGTGTTCTTTTGCGTCACCACGCGCTACTTTAGAATGTGCAAAATCATTTTCCACAACCGATTTTCGCAGAGAAATGGCTTCGGTAAATGTGCCCACATTAATTATTCATGGCGATGAGGACAAAACCGTCCCTATTGAAATCACTTCTGAAATAGCGACAAAGCTAATACCTGATAATAAATTTATTGTTTACGAAGGAGCTCCACATGGTTTATTTTATATTGAAAAAGATAAATTAAACAAGGATTTACTTGAATTTTTAAATTCAGAAATCTAAATTAGAAATAACTTGGAGTCTATATTATTCCATAAAAAAACCCAAAAACTTTCGTTTTTGGGTTTTTTTAATTTTATCTGATAACTGAAACCAGCAATCTGAATTAGACTATTTTACGTCCATTAATTCTACGTCAAAAATCAATGTAGCATTTGGTGGAATTGCTCCTCCAGCTCCACGAGATCCGTACCCTAAATGAGCTGGAATCACAAAACGTGCTTTGTCACCTACGCGCAACAAGGCAATTCCTTCATCCCAACCTTCAATAACGTTTCCTTTTCCTAATGGAAATTCGATTGGTTTTTTACGAGGATATGAACTGTCGAAAACTTTACCGTCTGGAAGTTGTCCTGTATAATGTACCGAAACTGTTTTTCCATTTTCTGCTTTTTTACCTTCACCTCTTTGGATGAATTGGTAACGCAAACCGCTTTCTGTTTTTTCAAAACCAGCTGCTAGTTTTTCCATCGCTGCCTCAGCATCTGCTTTTAAAGTTGCATCACGTTTGTTTCTTGAACCTTTGAAAGTGATAAAAGCTTCAATTGCATTCCAATTTTTAGCTTCTTCTCCTTCTCTGATAATTTCTAAAGATTCCAAAACATCCCCTTGCTGTACCGCATCAACAACATCCTGACCTTCTATCACATGTCCAAAAACAGTATGTTTGTTATCCAACCATTCTGTTGGAATGTGTGTAATGTAAAACTGAGAACCATTCGTTCCAGGTCCTGAGTTAGCCATAGCCAAAACTCCCGGACGATTGTGTTTCAAACTTGGATGAAATTCATCATCAAATTTATACCCTGGATCTCCAGTTCCTGTTCCTTGTGGACAACCACCTTGAATCATGAAATCAGGAATTACTCTGTGGAATTTTAATCCGTCATAAAATTTAACTCCTTGTGGTTTTACTTTATTTTCTAAGTTTCCTTCTGCCAATCCTACGAAGTTCCCAACTGTTCCTGGTGTTAATTCGTGTTCTAGTTTTACTAAAATAGCACCTCTTGTGGTGTTGAATTTAGCATATATTCCATTTTCCATTTTTGTATAATTTTTATTGAAGGGCAAATTTACGAAATTAATTTTAAAAAGGGAATTAGAGGATTCGTTGATTTAGTTATTTGAAAGTTTGGGGATTAAACAGTAATCTAATTTAGAAACTATTCAAACATAATATCTTCTTTAAAACCTCCCAATTCCACAAAACCCTAGCCCAGATTACTTCACTTAATTTCTATCTTCATAAGAGTTCAGTGAACTTCGTTTGCAGTGAAAATCCTTTTTATCAGCCTTTTCGGCTGATAAAAAGATTGCAACGAAAAGCTGGAAATAGCTCCTGATACTGAAACAAGTTCAGCATAGAAAAACTTTGTACCTTTGCGCTTTGACCCGAGCCAGAAAGGCGAACTGATGAAATAAACTTAGAAAAGAAATTATGCGTATTGATATTGTAACTGTTCTCCCCGAATTATTGCGAAGTCCGTTTGAAGCTTCGATTATGAAACGTGCCATCGATAAAGGGCTGGTGGAAGTCCATTTTCATAATTTACGGGATTACACCACTAATCGACAAAAAAGTGTGGATGACTACTCTTATGGCGGCGGTGCCGGAATGGTGATGACAGTGCAGCCTATTGATGCTTGTATTACGCATTTGAAAAGCGAGAGAACCTATGACGAAATCATTTATATGTCGCCAGACGGGGAAACCCTGAACCAGAAAATGGCTAATACCATGTCGATGTACGAGAATATTATTATCCTTTGCGGACATTATAAAGGTGTAGATCAACGCGTGCGCGACCATTTTATCACAAAGGAAATCTCGATTGGTGATTATGTTTTAAGTGGTGGCGAACTGGGCGCTTTGGTTTTATCGGATGCTTTAATCCGATTGATTCCTGGTGTTTTAAGTGATGAAACCTCAGCATTGACGGATAGTTTTCAGGATGGATTATTGTCAGGGCCTATTTACACACGCCCTGCTGATTATAAAGGATGGAAAGTTCCTGATGTTTTGACAAGTGGAAATTTTGCCAAAATAGATAAATGGAGAGAAGACATGGCGTATGAACATACTAAGAATAGAAGACCGGATTTACTGGAAGAATAAAAATTATTTTAATAGTGCATTTTAAATCCTAAATACCTCAGTATAAGGATGCAAATAATTCAAAATTTATAATTCATAATTCAAAATATTTTTTTACTTTTGCGCCCACATTAGATTAACCTCTGGCGAGATCCGTGAATGTTGATTTAATAAAAACCATAATTAAAATTATCATGGCAGATTTAATGAAATTCGTTCAAGACGAATTAGTAGCTAGAAAAGATTTCCCTGTTTTTGGAGCTGGTGATACTATCACAGTTTACTACGAAATTAGAGAGGGTGAAAAAACTAGAACACAGTTTTTTAAAGGAGTTGTTATTCAAAGAAGAGGTTCTGGTAACACAGAAACTTTTACTATTCGTAAAATGTCAGGTGCTATTGGAGTGGAGCGTATCTTCCCAGTAAACTTACCAGCTTTACAAAAAGTTGAAATCAACAAAAAAGGTGCAGTTCGTAGAGCTAGAATTTTCTACTTCAGAGAACTTACTGGTAAAAAAGCTAAAATTAAAGACAAAAGAAGATAGTCAACTGTCTCTTTACTATAAAAAAGTCCCAACAATGTTGGGACTTTTTTTTTGCTAATTTTCCCCCTTATAAATTCCTAATTTAGGATTTAAGGGTTTATAAAACTAACAAATTCAGAATAACTAGTTAGTAATCTGAAAATTCGTGTTTTTCTATATAAAATGCGCCTTCTATTACATCTGATTTTCATATATTTGTCCGCCTTATTTCAAGTGAAACACCTTATTTAAGCTACATTTAACCGTGATTCGATTATAAAAATACAAAAATGACACAGAAATCAAAAATTTTTTACACCCTTACTGATGAAGCGCCTTTGTTGGCCACCTATTCATTTCTACCTATTGTACAAGCATTTACATCAACTTCTGATATTGAAATTGAAACTAGAGACATTTCTTTAGCTGCAAGAATTTTAGCAAACTTTCCAGAGTTTTTAACTGAAGATCAAAAAACAGGAGATGCTTTATTAGAACTTGGACAATTAGCAACAACTCCAGAAGCAAACATTATAAAATTACCAAATGTTTCGGCATCTGTTCCTCAACTAAAAGCGGCAATTGCTGAATTACAATCACATGGTTATAATTTGCCAGACTTCCCTGAAGAACCACAAAACGAAGCAGAGACAACAATCAAAGCTAAATATTCTAAAATTTTAGGTTCTGCCGTAAATCCAGTTTTACGTGAAGGTAACTCTGACCGTAGAGCTCCTAAAGCCGTTAAAAATTACGCTAAAGCAAACCCACATTCAATGGGAGCTTGGACTTCTGACTCAAAAACACAGGTAGCTTCTATGGAAAGTGGTGATTTTTACGGAAGTGAAAAATCACTTACTGTTGCTGACGCCACTGATGTAAAAATCGAATTCGTTGCTAAAGATGGCTCAACTACTGTTTTGAAAGCAAGCACTCCGCTAAAAGTAGGTGAAATAATCGACAGTTCGGTAATGAACCTGAACGCTTTAAAAAAGTTTGTAGCTAAAACAATTACAGCAGCTAAAGAACAAAACGTTTTACTTTCAGTTCACTTGAAAGCTACTATGATGAAAGTTTCTGATCCAATTATTTTTGGAGCGATAGTAGAAGTTTATTTCAAAGACGTATTCGAAAAATATGCTGCTTTATTTAATGAATTGAATATTGATACAAGAAATGGCTTAGGTGATGTTTACGCAAAAATTGCAGGACACCCGATGCAGGCTGAAGTGGAAGCTGCAATAAACCAAGCAATCGAAAATGGACCCGCATTGGCCATGGTGAACTCTGAAAAAGGAATTACCAACCTTCACGTTCCTTCGGATGTAATTGTTGATGCATCTATGCCGGCAATGATTCGTACTTCGGGACAAATGTATAACAAGGAAGGAAAACAACAAGATACTATAGCCATTATCCCAGACAGATGTTATGCAGGAATTTATACTGCGACTATTGATTTTTGTAAAAAACATGGTGCTTTCGACCCAACAACTATGGGAAGTGTTCCAAACGTAGGTTTGATGGCACAAAAAGCGGAGGAGTACGGTTCTCATGACAAAACATTCCAAATGAGTGCAGACGGCGTTGTTCGTGTTGTAGCTACTAATGGAACCATTTTAATGGAACAAGCCGTTGAAGCAAAAGATATTTTCAGAATGTGTCAGGCAAAAGATGCCCCTATTCAAGACTGGGTAAAATTAGCCGTAAACAGAGCTCGTTTATCAAATACTCCAGCCGTTTTTTGGTTAGACGAAAACAGAGCGCATGATAGAGAGTTAATCTCAAAAGTAACAAAATATTTAAAAGATTACGACACTACAGCTTTAGACATTCGCATCCTTAACCCTATTGCAGCAACTGATTTCACATTAGAAAGAATCATCAAAGGACTAGATACTATTTCTGTAACAGGAAACGTATTACGTGATTATTTAACTGACTTATTCCCTATTTTGGAAGTAGGAACATCAGCTAAAATGTTATCTATCGTTCCATTGATGAATGGTGGTGGTTTGTTTGAAACTGGTGCAGGTGGATCAGCTCCAAAACATGTCGAGCAATTTACACAAGAAGGTTATTTACGTTGGGATTCTCTAGGTGAATTTTTGGCTTTAGGTGCTTCATTGGAGCATTTAGGTCAAACTTTAAATAATTCTAAAGCCATTATTTTAGCTGAAACTCTTGATGTAGCTACTGAAAAATTCTTGGCAAATGATAAATCCCCAGCTCGTAAACTTGGAGAAATTGACAACCGTGGTTCTCATTTTTACTTAGCAATGTATTGGGCAGAAGCATTAGCTGCACAAGATAAAAACGAGGAATTGAAAACTATCTTTACTCCTATTGCATCAGCTTTTGCAGCAAATGAAGCTAAAATCAATGCAGAATTAATTGGAGCACAAGGCAAACCTCAAGCTATTGGTGGTCATTACCAACCAAATCCTAAATTGACTGAAAAAGCAATGCGTCCTAGCGAAACGTTTAATACTATTTTAGACAGAATTGCTGTTCCTTCAAAAATCGCTTAATAAAGTAATTTTACATAGTAAAAAAGACGACTGGAAACAGTCGTCTTTTTTTTATCTTAGCAATACCTTAACAATTGTTATAGCCCAATTAATATTCTGTTTAGTGAAATTTGCATTTCTTCATTTAGAAAATTTAAACAATGATTATAAAGAAAATTATTCCATTTCTTGTTGTATTATTATCTTCTCTTTCTTCTTTTTCTCAAAACACGAGCTTTAGCGAACAGTCGAAACAAAAATTCACACTCAGCGGAACTATTATTGATGTCAACAGCAATGAAACTTTGATTGGCGTAAACATTATCATCCTAGAATTAAAAACTGGTGTAACTACCAATGAATATGGCTTTTACTCTATTACTGTACCAAAGGGAAATTACACTGTTCAAATCACCTATTTAGGATATCAAACCATTGAGGAATCGCTAAATTTAGAAAAAAACATAAAAAACAATTTTAAATTAATAAGTAACGAAACCCTTTTGAAAGAAGTGGTCATTACTGATACTAAAACAAAAACTGATATTCGAAAACCGGAGATGAGCGTCAATAAACTCTCTATTTCGGCTATTAAGAAAATGCCGGTTGTACTTGGTGAAGTGGATGTTCTCAAATCTATTTTATTACTTCCCGGAGTTACTAATGCTGGCGAAGGTGCATCCGGATTTAATGTTCGCGGCGGCGGTGCAGACCAAAATTTAATTCTGTTGGACGAAGCAACCATCTTTAACTCCTCTCATGTTTTTGGTTTTTTCTCGGTTTTTAATCCTGATGCGATAAAGGATTTAAAGTTATACAAGGGAGGAATTCCGGCTCGTTTTGGAGGAAGAGCTTCTTCGGTTTTGGACATTTATCAAAAAGATGGCAACAGTAAGGGATTTCATGTCAATGGAGGAATTGGATTAATCTCCAGTAGAATTTTGGCCGAAGGACCATTAGTAAAAGATAAAGGTTCTTTCCTAATTGGCGGTCGAAGTTCGTACGCTCATTTATTCTTGAAACTATCCAAAGATCAAAAAAACAACTCCGCTTATTTTTATGATTTGAATACAAAGTTGAGTTATAAATTGAACCCCAATAACAATTTATATTTGTCAGGATATTTTGGAAGAGACGTTTTTAGCCTCAACAAAAGCTTTACTAATATTTACGGAAACTCCACTTTAAACTTACGTTGGAATCATTTATTTTCGGATAAATTATTTTCGAATTTATCGTTAATCTATAGTGACTATTATTACGGATTGGATTTGGATTTTGTAGGTTTCAAATGGGACTCTGGTATCAAGAATTATAATATTAAATACGATTTCAAGAATTACATTTCCGACAAATTCAAATTGAATTATGGCGTAAGTACTATTTACTACGATTTTAATCCGGGAACCATCAGACCTTCTGATTTAAATTCTGGAATTAATTTTGATCAATTGGATAAAAAATACGCATTCGAACCCGCCTTATATATGAATGCGGATCAGGAAATTTCGAATAAAATCTCTCTTTCTTATGGGCTTCGTTACAGCATGTTTTACCGTTTAGGACAATCTACTGTAAATATTTATGCCGATAACAATCCTGTAACCTTCAATCCTGATTTACAGATTTATGAAAAAGCCACTCCCATAGAAACTAAATTTTATGCTAAAAATAAAGCAATTGAAAGCTTCAATAATTTGGAACCCCGTTTTTCTTTGGCCTATCAAATCAACGATGAACAATCTGTAAAAGCCAGCTACAACAGAATGGTACAATATTTACAATTGATTTCCAATACCTCCTCTCCTACTCCGCTTGATGTCTGGACACCAAGTGACAATTTTACAAAACCCCAAATTGCGGATCAAGTGGCTCTAGGATATTTTAAAAATTTTAAAGAAGGAGTCTATTCTTTAGAAGTAGAAACCTATTATAAAAAAGTAAAAAATAGATTGGATTATATTGACGGTGCTGATTTAATTGCGAATAAAGCAATCGAGCAAATAATTTTAAACGGTCAATTAAGATCCTACGGCTTAGAAATTATGTTCCGTAAAAACGAAGGTAAATTAAGCGGTTGGATTTCCTATACTTTATCTAAATCCGAACAACAAACACCAGGAAGGACATCAATAGAAACAGGAATCAACAACGGAAATTGGTACAATTCTGTTTATTATAAATTACACAATATCGCCATTACCAGTTCCTATAATTTAAACGAAAAGTGGTCTTTTGGAGCTAATTTCGCATTGCAAACCGGACAACCTGTAACGTATCCAAATGGACAATACGAATACCTGGGAGTAACCGTTCCCAGTTATGGTTTAAGAAACGAAAACCGACTTCCCGCTTATCATCATCTTGACATTGCAGCAACATTGACGCCACGTAAAAATACCGACCGAAACTGGAAAGGAGAATGGGTTTTTAGCATTTACAATTTGTATAACCGAAAAAATGCCGCTTCAATCAACTTTAGACAAAATATAGATACCGGTACTAATGAGGCTGTAAAAACTTCCATCTTTGGAGTGGTTCCTGCTGTTAGTTATAACTTCAAATTTTAATGATTATGAGAAAAATAATATTTTTTTTAGGAATTATAGCAGCACTTTTTTTAAATAGTTGCCAAGATGTGGTTCCAATAGATCTAAATACCGCACCGCCAAAACTAGTTATTGAAGCTTCCATAAATTGGAAAAAAGGAACAGATGGAAACCAGCAAAAAATTAAACTAACCACAACCAGCGATTATTTCGGCACCGAAATTCCAACAGTTTCGGGAGCCACTATTTTCATTACTAACAGTGCTAATACTACATTTCATTTTACCGAATCAGCTACCAAAGGAGAATATGTTTGCAATAATTTTATCCCAGTCATTAATCAATCCTACACCTTAACTGTTATTAGTGAAGGCGCAACATACAAAGCCTCCGAAACATTAAAATCAGTGGCACCAATAACTGAAATTATTCAAAATAACGAAGGAGGTTTTACCGGGAAAAATAAAGAAATCAAATCGTATTACACGGATCCAGCCAACGAACATAATTATTATTTGTACCGATACACCTATTCCAATGAGGTCAAATCTAATTTTTACGTGGATCAAGATGAGTTCTTTGATGGAAATAAATTTTTTAGCATTTCCCAAAAGGATGATTTAAAATCGGGAGACGTTATAGAAGTCAGTCATTACGGAATTTCAAAATCCTATTACAATTACATGATCGTTTTAGTAAGCATCGCAGGCAATAACGGTGGAGGTCCATTCCAATCCCCTCCTGCAACGGTAAGGGGAAACATCATCAATACCACAAATTCAATAAATTATCCATTGGGTTATTTTTCACTTAGCGAAGTTGATATTAAAAATTATACAATTAAGTAATTAGGAGCCAATCCAGATAGCAATAAAAAAAAGTATAGTGTAATCTGAGCTATTGATTTTAGCTTGCAGATTAACGATTTTAGATTTTAGATTTTTCATACATTTACAACAAATTTAGAATCTGAAATCTAAATTCAAAATTCCTAAATCAAAAATCTTCATGTCCTCACATCACATCGTTCGCGACGACCAAGAACCGGCTTTAATAATTGCCAATGGTGCATCCTGCAATCCAGAATTATTAGGACAATTGTTAGAATGGTCCCCTCTGGTAATTGTATTAGATTCGGCCATGGAAAGAGTCATGCAATTAGACATAAAAGTGGATGTCCTTTTAGGGGATTTTGACAGAGGATTCGATCCGGAGCAATACCAAACTTCGCAGTATCCAATTGAGATTATCCATGCACCAGACCAAAATAAAACCGACTTAGAAAAAGCTTTTGATTATTTAATTCACCGAAAAATTCCAGCTGTAAATGTCGTTTGGGCAACAGGAAGAAGAGCCGATCATACTATTACCAATCTTACCAATATAGTTCGATATAGAAATCTATTGAAAATTGTGATTTTAGACGACCATTCAAAAATATTTTTATTGCCCAACAAATTCGAAAAATGGTACACCGCTAATACACCCATTTCGCTAATACCCATTGGACATGTGACCGGAATTCATTCTGATAATTTATTTTATCCTTTAAAAGATGACAGCCTGACTATAGGCTATAGAACTGGAAGCAGCAATCACGTCATCAAAGACGGCATAGTCACAATTGAACACAGTGAAGGCGATTTATTATTGATGGAATGCACTGATTAATGCTGAAAAAACGATTTATAATCTCAACTTATAATTTGACAGAAAGAGATTGACTATCTTTGCGCCGAAATGGAAAAAATAAAACAACAAACGATTACCGAAAAAACCAATTTGCATCCGAGAAATCTGGATAGGTTTGGATATGATTTTGAACAATTAATTAAAAATTGTCCTGAATTAAATAATTTTGTCGCTGTTAATGAGCACAATATAGAAACTATTGATTTCAGTAATCCCGAAGCGGTAAAATCATTAAACAAAGCCTTACTAATAACTCATTACGACATACAGGATTGGGACATTCCTAAAAACTACCTTTGCCCGCCCATTCCCGGAAGAGCTGATTACATTCATTATATAGCTGATTTATTAGCGTCCAGTAACAACGGAATCATCCCGGAAGGTGAAACGGTTCAAGGTTTAGATATTGGTATTGGTGCCAATTGTATTTATCCCATAATTGGTAATTCTGCTTACGGATGGAGTTTTGTTGGAACTGATATAGATTTAAAAGCAATTGAAAATTGTAGTAAAATTATCGAGTCGAATCCAAAATTAATTGATGCAATTAGTTTACAACAACAAACAGAAGCGCGCTTTATTTTTAAAAATATAATTACACCCGAAGACAAATTTACTTTTACTATTTGTAATCCTCCCTTTCATAATTCAAAAGAAGAGGCTACAAAATCTTCTATAAGAAAAATTAATAATCTAGAAAATACCCGAACTAAAAATCCAGTGTTGAATTTTGGTGGACAAAACACTGAGTTATGGTGCGAAGGAGGCGAATTAGGTTTCGTAACCCAAATGATTTACGAAAGTGCTAAATACCCTATGCAATGTTTGTGGTTCACAACTTTGGTTTCAAAAAAAGAAAATCTTTCCAGTCTTTATAAAACCTTAAACAAAGTTAGCGCTGCGGAAGTAAAAACAATTGACATGGCTCAAGGCCAAAAAACAAGCCGAATTATAGCGTGGACCTTTTTAAGCGAAACACAACAAAAAGCTTGGAAATTTTAGAATTAAATACACACTTATAAATACTTTTAAATCATTCCAAACGATAATACTAATGACCTATTGGTATGTTGTTTTTAGTTACCCACAAAAAATATTTATTTAAATGAACCATAAATAAAAGCTTCTATTATTAAATCAATAATAAAAGTTCTAAAAAAATTGTTTTCAAAAAAAAATATATAAATATTCACGAAAAATCGAATTTCTTTATATTTTTATGCTTAAAAATAAATTTTAACATAGTTTTACGTAAGTTTGCTAAGGAAATCTTAAATAATAAAAAAGATATTCTTTTACAATTCATCAAATTATTAGCAAAAAATCATTCATTTATAAATGAAGAAACATTCAAAAGGAAGAAAAAAGCACCTTTTTATTATCCTTTTTTATTGCAATTCAAATGTTATTTCGCATTAAAAAAATGAACTAATCCAAACTAAATTGTGAAAAGGCAACTACTACATACCGAAACACAAGATGACTCCACACTTTGGAGCAATCTAAAAAAGGGGGATGAAAAAGCTTTTTCAATACTTTTTAAAAAACATTATTCCCATTTAGTTCGTTATGGAAATTCATTTATTCCATTTCCTGAAAAAGTGCAAGATTGCGTACAAGATGTTTTTACAGATATTTGGGTTTATAGAAATAAACTAAATGATTCAGTTGTAGTAAAAGCATACTTATTATCCAGTGTTCGTAAACGTATTACACGATTACAAGAACGTGATCGTATTTTCCGCGTCAGTACTTCTATAGATTCAATTAAATTTTTATTTGATTTTTCCATAGAGCATCATCTCATTGCCGATGAAATAACTGCTGACAAAGTCTCACGCCTCAATCAATTAATTAATAATTTGCCTTCTCGTCAAAAAGAAGCCTTGTATCTTCGCTACAACCAGGAACTTACTGTAGACCAAATAGCACATACGCTTGATATCAATTATCAATCAGCAAACAATCTTTTACATCGTGCTTTATTGTGCTTGCGCAAAGATTGGAAAGGAAGTATTTCCCTTATTTTATTACTATTTTCAACTGTCTTTTAAGTTTCAAAAAATAAAATCAAAAAAAATTAGAATTTAATGAGTATCCAGTAAAAAAACTGTCCTCTATATAATTGTAACCTTTTTGTGATGCAGCACCGTAACAATTATACTGAAATAGAAGACTTTTTAGCCGATGAATCATTCCATTTATGGGTGTGTTTCAAAGACGACCAACAAGAATGGGAAGACTGGACTTTAGAAAACTCCAGTCGTGCCAAATTGGTAGAAGAGGCCCGTTTATGGCTGTTAGCAATGAAAGCTCCTGATAGTGGATTATCTTCTGAGGCCGTTCAAAACGCATTAGAAGCTACTTGGATGAAAATTGAAACAAAAGAAGAAAATAAAAACGCAATAGCCCAACCAGTTCTAAAACTTTGGAAAAACCAATGGTTTAAAAGAGTAGCAGCTATTTTAGTTATAGGTCTTTTATCCGGCTGGTTTTATAATCAACATTTCGGCACTAAAAATTTGACACTTACCTACAATGAACTGATTAATGAAAATGATGAAGGTTTGGTTGAGCAAACGAATAATTCCGATAAACCTCAAATAATAACATTATCAGATGGTAGTTCCGTATTATTACAACCCAATAGCAAGTTGAGTTATCCAAAAATATTTGTGGGTAATGAGAGAAAGGTTTACTTATCTGGAGAAGGTTTTTTTGAAATCAGTAAAAATCCTCAGAAACCATTTTTTGTCTTTGCTAATGAAATTGTAACTAAAGTAGTTGGAACCAGTTTTAAAATAAAAGCATACGCTAATCAACCAAATATAGAGGTGGTCGTTCGTACCGGTAAAGTTAAGGTAAGATCAAATAAGATAATTACAACCGCAAAAGACGAATTGATTGTATTATTACCCAATCAAGCCTTACGATTCGTGCGTAAAAATTTAATTTTTAATAAAATTACCGATATAACCCAAGATGAATCTTTAAGTCATTCCACGAGTAGTATCGAACAATTGGGATTTGAATTTACAGATATTCCGGTTGCACAAATTTTCAAAACTATTGAGCAAGCTTATTTGGTAAAAATTGATTTTCCTCAAACTAAATTAAAAGATTGCTATCTAACAACATCTTTAACGGATCAGCCTTTGCCTGAAAAGCTTAAAATTATTTGTAAAAGCCTTGGAAACAATACAAGTTATGAAATGAATGGTAACCAAATTATAATTATATCAGATGGATGTAACTAACATTATCTTGCCTATGAATTAAAGTATACAATAAAAAAAGCGCCGAAAATGCTGTAACATTCTCGACGCCTTGAACAAAATCAATTAGCTCTCTGTAAAGAGTAATTGCTGTATTCTACCAATACCCTAACTAACGAATATTAATAAAAACAGACCAAAACTATGAAAAAAACCGTCTTTAAACAACGACTACTAATTCGAATTATGAAAATAACCTTATTTCAATTTGTTTTAGCCCTTGTCTTTTCAAGTGTAACAATAGCGAATAATATCAGAGGTCAAAAAAAGCTGGACACAAAGGTAACTATTACCGTGACCGATTTGAACTTAGATACTGCGCTGACTAAACTTGAGAAATTGGCACATGTGAAATTTTCGTACAATTCGAGAATGACACAATTGAATCAAAAAGTGAGTGTTTATGCTAATAATGAGGCATTATCAAGTGTACTTACCCGTATTTTGAAACCACTTAAAATTAATTATACTGAAGTAAGCAACCAAATTGTTTTACAAAAGGAAGAAATCCAAAAAGTGGGTATGAATGGAGAAGTTTTCTCAACTTTAAATCAAAATACAATTGCCGAAATCATTAAAGGCCGTGTAGTTGATGAAAAAGGAGAATCTTTACCTGGCGTAACTATTCTTGTAAAAGGAACTACAAAAGGTACAACAACTGATATCGATGGAAACTATACTATTAGTGCTGAAATTGGAGACGTTTTGCAATTTTCTTATGTTGGATTGGAAACTAAATCCGTAACTGTAACAGGAACTACATTAAACGTTACTTTAACTGGAAGTGGAGAAACACTTCAAGATGTTGTTGTGATAGGTTCTCGTAATCCTACCAGAACGGTAACAGAATCTGCAGTGCCTATTGATGTGATTTCTATGAAAGACATTGCTTCACAAGGTCCACAAGTTAACTTAAACCAAATTTTAAACATGGTTGCTCCATCGTTTACATCAAACACTACAACAGTAGCTGATGGAACGGATCACATTGACCCTGCACAATTAAGAGGTTTAGGACCAGATCAAGTATTGGTATTGGTTAACGGAAAAAGAAGACATACTTCCTCTTTAGTAAATATTAATGGATCACCGGGAAGAGGATCTGTAGGGACAGATTTAAATGCAATTCCAGCTTTTGCCATCGAAAAAATCGAAGTATTAAGAGATGGAGCTTCCGCACAATATGGTTCTGATGCTATTGCAGGTGTAATCAATATTAATGTAAAGAAAAATACCAATAAATTAGATGTTGCCCTTTTTGGAGGAGGAAATCTTTCAAAAGGTGCTAATGATCATGATGGTGGTATTGATGGTGGTAATTACCAATTAGACTTAAACTACGGAACTGGTCTTGGTAAAGAGAAAAGCTTTATTAATGCAACCGCGAGTTTTCAACTTAGAGATGCCACGAGCAGAGCAAAGGATGTTACAGGAACTTTATTCAATGCCTATAATGCGGTTGAACAAAGAGCAGCTGAAGCTGGAACAAACATTAATGCCCTTTTTGGAAACATAAATAATACTCCAAATACTACACAAATACTTACCACAATAAAACAGTATGCTCCACAAGTAGGTTATTTTACAACGGCCCAACAAACTGCTATAACAGGTGCCCTAAATATTTCTCAAATGCAAACCGCATTAAACTTTGATGCTACAGCAGGAGAATTAGCGTATAGAAGTCTTGAAAGAAAAGATTTCAATATGAGAGTGGGACAATCTTCTTTGAAAAGCGCACAATTCTTTTTGAACGCTGCTTATCCAATCAATGATAAATTGGAAGCGTATGCTTTTGGTGGAACGAGTTATAGAGATGGTGAAGCTGCAGGTTTCTACAGAAGACCTAATCAAGCCAGATCATACACCGGATTGTATCCAAACGGATTTTTACCGGAAATACATTCTACCATCAACGACGTCTCAGTTGCCGCAGGTCTTAGAGGTCTTATATTCGAAAATTGGAATTTTGACTTAAGTAACACTTTTGGAAGAAATGCTTTTGATTATGGTGTTGAAAATACAGTAAATGCCTCTTTAAGGGAAATTTCTCCAACTGAATTTGATGCTGGTGGTTTGGCTTTCGCACAAAACACAACAAATTTTGACATAAACAGAAAATTTGATGTCCTTAAAGGGCTGAACGTTGCTTTTGGTGCTGAGTATCGTCATGAAAACTTTGCTATCACAGCAGGTCAGCCAGAATCATATAATTTATATGATATCAACGGAGGTGTAGTTACGGCAACAACTCCTGCAAACATTAAAGTTACTGACTTTTTTGGTTCAGCAAGACCAAATGGTTCGCAAGTATTTCCAGGTTTTAGACCGGCAAATGCAATTGACAAAGACCGTAACAGTGTGGCCGTTTATACTGATTTAGAATTAGATCTTACGGACAAATGGTTAGTTAACGGAGCAGTTCGCTTTGAGAATTATTCTGATTTTGGAAATACAACTAATTTCAAAATTGCATCTCGTTATAAACTAACAGATAACATCAATTTGCGTGGCGCCGTTTCAACTGGATTTAGAGCACCATCGTTACACCAAATCTACTTTAATTCAACTGCTACACAATTCGTAGGTGGTGTGCCATTTGAAGTTGGAACGTTCAGTAATGACTCTCCAGTGGCAAAGGCTTTGGGAATTCCAACATTAAAACAAGAAGAATCTAAAAGTGCCAGTATTGGATTTACAGCAAAAATACCAGCTGCTAATATTACTTTAACTGCTGATGCCTATGTTGTGAAAATTGATGACAGAGTAGTACTTACCGATCAATTTACTTCTAATGCTGTTACAAAACCTTACTTTGATGCTGCAGGAGCAACTGCAGCAACTTTCTTTGCGAATGCAATTGACACGGAATCAAAAGGAATTGATGTAGTAATTAGTCATAAAACAAGTTTTGGTGAAGGGCTATCTTTAAAAACTGATTTATCCGGTACCATTTCTAATACCAAAAAAGTAGGTGACATACATGCATCTCCAATACTAGAAGCAGCAGGACAGATAAACAAATACTATTCTGAATCCTCCAGAATTTATCTTCAAGAAGCAGTGCCAAGAGTTAAAGCTAATTTAACGAATTCACTTTCTTACAAAAAATTCGATTTCTTCTTGAGAAACGTTTATTTTGGTAAAGTAACAGACCCGAACATTGCTGATGCAAATAATGATGGAACTATCAATGCTATTGTTGTAAATAATCAAGCAGTTGAAAACGAACATCCGGAATGGGCAGCGAAAATCATTACTGATTTGTCTGTAGGATTTAAAATTACTAATGCAACAAAAATTGTTGTAGGAGCAAATAACATTTTTGATATTTATCCAACTTTCAATTTAGGACCTCAAACAATTGCAAAAAGAGCATCCGGAGTTGATGCTAATGGAGCTGTTATTTATTCAACAACCACATCTTCAAACAATTCAATCGATTTGTCTAATGCAAATCAATTTGTATATTCAAGAAACACATCTCAATTTGGTCAAAACGGTCGTTTTGTTTTTGCCAGATTAAGCTTCAGCTTCTAGAAAAACATTTTATATTATGGAAAGCCATCAACTTTTTGTTGATGGCTTTTTTTTGGCTTAAACTTAGGTAAAAAAAGAATTCAAACTTTGTACCTTTGTTTCACTTAACCTTTGTCCTTGTTTTAAATGAATTTCCAAGTAGTATCTGATTACCAGCCTAAGGGCGACCAACCTCAAGCGATTGAAAAATTGACTCAAGGGATTATTGATGGTGATAAATTCCAAACTTTATTAGGAGTTACCGGATCTGGAAAAACATTTACCGTGGCCAATGTGATTCAGGAAGTGCAAAGACCAACATTAGTTTTGGCACATAATAAAACTTTGGCAGCACAATTGTATTCGGAATTCAAACAATTCTTCCCGAATAATGCCGTGGAATATTTCGTTTCTTATTACGATTATTACCAGCCCGAAGCGTTTATGCCCGTAACCGGCGTTTTCATCGAAAAAGATTTATCTATCAATGAAGAACTGGAAAAAATGCGAATGTCAACCACTGCTTCGTTGCTTTCCGGACGAAGAGATATTTTGGTAGTTGCATCGGTTTCTTGTTTGTACGGTATCGGAAATCCGATAGAATTTCAGAAAAATTTGATTCCAATTGAGAAAGGACAAATAATCTCTCGAACCAAATTACTGCATCAACTGGTGCAAAGTTTATATTCCAGAACTGAAGCCGATTTTAATCCCGGGAGTTTCAGAATAAAAGGAGATACAGTAGATGTTTATCCAAGTTATGCAGATGAGGCATATCGAGTTCATTTCTTTGGTGATGAAATCGAAGAAATTGAAAGTTTCGACACAAAGAATTCTAAAGTCATTGAAAAATTTGATAAACTGACTATTTATCCAGCCAATATGTTTGTGACTTCGCCAGATGTTTTGCAAGGCGCAATTTGGGAAATCCAACAGGATTTGGTTAAACAAGTCGATTATTTCAAGGAAATAGGAAAACCTCTCGAAGCAAAACGATTGGAAGAACGTACCAATTTTGATTTGGAGATGATTCGCGAACTCGGTTATTGCTCCGGAATTGAAAATTATTCTCGTTATCTGGATGGTCGTTTACCAGGAACAAGACCTTTTTGTTTATTGGATTATTTCCCTAAAGATTATTTGATGGTGGTGGACGAAAGTCACGTGACACTTTCTCAAGTGAGTGCCATGTATGGCGGAGACAGAAGCCGAAAAGAAAATTTAGTGGAATATGGTTTCCGACTTCCAGCAGCGATGGACAATCGTCCTTTGAAGTTTGAAGAATTCGAAGCGATGCAAAACCAGGTGATTTATGTTTCGGCAACACCAGCCGATTATGAATTGCAAAAAACTGAAGGTGTCGTTGTGGAACAGGTAATTCGTCCGACAGGATTATTGGATCCAATTATTGAAATCCGACCAAGTTTAAACCAAATTGATGATTTAATTGAAGAAATTCAGGTTCGAGCCGAAATTGACGAACGTGTTTTAGTGACTACTTTAACTAAAAGAATGGCGGAAGAATTGGCCAAGTACTTAACCAAAGTCAATATTCGTTGTCGTTATATTCACTCAGAAGTAGATACATTGGAACGAATAGAAATCATGCAAGATTTACGCAAAGGAATTTTTGATGTATTAATTGGTGTGAATTTACTTCGTGAAGGTTTGGATTTACCAGAAGTTTCTCTAGTGGCAATTTTAGATGCAGACAAAGAAGGCTTTTTACGAAGCCATCGTTCGCTTACGCAAACAATAGGTCGTGCAGCAAGAAACCTGAACGGAAAAGCAATTATGTACGCTGATAAAATTACAGCAAGCATGCAAAAAACCATTGACGAAACCAATTATCGCAGAACAAAACAAATTAATTACAATACTGTAAATAATTTGGTTCCTCAAGCTTTAAATAAAAAAATCGAGAGCGCCTTTACCAAAAATCCTTTAGCAGATTATGAATTAGGTTATACTCTTTCAACTGCAGCCGAACCAATTACAGAATATTTATCAAAAACAGAAATAGAAAAACGCATACGCGAAAAACGCAAATCAATGGAAAAAGCGGCAAAGGAATTGGACTTTATGCAGGCCGCAAAATTACGCGATGAAATAAAAGCGTTGCAAGGACAATTAACTTAATTCTGTTGTTCCTGAAAAATATTCAATAAAACTTCACCATCAATAATTACATTAGGTGCTTCCTTCATTAATTTAAGAATACGTTTTGTTGCCTCTGGATTAAGTCCCATCTCAATTGCTATTTGTTGAATAGCGATAGTTTCTTTTTTATGCAAAACTCCATCGCTGTGCATTAACAAAGCCAGTCTATAAAATTGTTGAATGCGTTGAAAATCCGATTTAATAGGCAGTTGTGGTAATTCTTGATGAAACAAATCATTGAATCCTCCTTTTACTATGTTTAATTCATTGGCAACAATAAACAAAAAATCGTATTCTCTCTTATGCAATTGTCCGTCAACAGTAGAAAAAGCAATCATCTCTAAAAGTAAGCTTCTTTTTTCCTCGTAAGTATCCATGAAATTATTATTTTTAGCTAAAATATTGATTTTTTTAAATAAAAACACAAAACACCAGTAATGATTCAACAGTTTAAGTTAATTCTTATTATAATACTTTTCACGACAGTAAAAAATTTCGCTCAACAAAGCACCGCATCAAAACAAGTTTCTACGTTTACTATAGAGGCACCACAACTTAAAACGGCAAAGAAAATCTGGGTATATCTACCTAAAAATTACTTAGCTTCAAAAAAGAAATATTCCGTGATATACATGCACGATGCACAAAATCTATTTGATGCTAAAACTTCCTTTAGCGGAGAATGGAATGTCGATGAAAAGCTGGACAGTCTCAATGCACAAGTTATAGTTATAGGAATCGAACATGGAAATGACAAACGTTTAGACGAATTAACTCCTTTTAAAAACGAAAAATATGGTGGCGGAAAAGCAACTGATTATTTAGAATTCATCGTAAAAACGTTGAAGCCACAAATTGATAAAACCTACAGAACAAAACGGGAGAAAAAACACACCACTATCATGGGAAGCTCTTTGGGTGGTTTGACTTCCTTTTACGCAACTTTAAAATATCCTGAAGTATTTGGTAAAGCAGGCGTTTTTTCGCCCGCTTTTTGGATTAACCGCAAAGAAATTTTTGAATTAGAAGAAAAAAATAAAAAGCAAAAAACGAAATATTATTTTCTTTGTGGAGATAAAGAAGGTGATGATGATTCTATGGTTAGCGACCTCAATAAAATGGAATATCTAATAAATACTAAAAGATGTTATTGCTTAAATTTGAATGAAAAGAAAATCGTAAAAGGAGGACAACACAATGAAAAGTTATGGCGCGATGGTTTTGTGACAGCAGTTTTATGGCTCGGTTATTAATTTAAAAGATAAATACATTAATTTTAAGTACTAAATCAGATTCAAATGGAACTAATCTTAAGAGAATACAACCTTAAATTAAAACACACCTTTACGATTTCAAGAGAATCGATTGACTTTCAGCCTTCATTGATTGTAGCATTAAAAAGTGAAGGATTTTCAGGTTTTGGCGAAGCGACATCTAATCCATATTACAAGACAACTGTTCCAATGATGATGCAGGATTTAGAAAAAATTAGCTCATTAATTGAAACTACAACAAATGAAACACCGGAAGAATTTTGGGCAAAAATCCATCCATATTTAAAAGACGATATGTTTGCTTTGTGCGCTTTGGATATGGCATATACTGATTTGTATACTCGTAAAAAAGGAAAGAAATTGTACGAGTTATGGAATTACAACATCGATAAAAATCCATTGACCGATTATACTATTGGCATTGCTTCCATAGAAAAAATGGTTGCTAAAATGAAAGAATTGCCTTGGCCAATTTATAAAATAAAATTGGGAACCAAAGAAGATATTGCCATTGTAAAAGAGCTACGAAAACACACCGATGCAATCTTTAGAATCGATGCCAATTGTGGTTGGGGAGTGGAAGAAACTATCAACAATGCAGTCGAGTTAAAAAAACTGGGGGTAGAATTTTTGGAACAACCCATGAAAGCAGACAATTGGGAAGGACACAAGGAAGTTTTCAAATATTCTGTTTTACCAATAATTGCTGACGAAAGTTGTATTATCGAAGAAGATGTGGCCAAATGTCACCATCATTTTCATGGCGTAAATGTCAAATTAGTAAAATGTGGCGGATTAACTCCCGGAAGACGGATGATAGAGGAAGCCAAGAAATTAGGTTTAAAAACGATGGTGGGTTGCATGACAGAATCAACTGTAGGAATATCTGCGATTGCACATTTATTGCCACAATTGGATTATGTAGATATGGACGGCGCATTGCTTTTGGCAGAAGATATTGCAACTGGTGTAACCATAGATTTTGGAAAAATAAGCTATTCAGACTTAAATGGTACGGGTGTAACTTTAATTTAATTTTAAATGACGGTCAACCAATTTCCAGATCGAATAATAGAAATCGACAATGAAGATTATTTGTATTTTGGCGGAACAGCCTATTTGGGTTTACCAATGCATCCTGAATTCCAAAAGCTGCTCATCAAAAATATTTTACAATGGGGAACGGCTTACGGAAGTTCCAGAAGCGCCAACATTCAACTGACAGCTTATGAAAATGGAGAGCGTTTTTTAGCCAATTACATCAAAGCAGATGCAACTCTTACCGTTTCATCCGGCATGTTGGCGGGGAAATTAGTCATAGAGGTATTAACTCCTGAAACCGATTGCTTTTTTCATTTTCCGGATACGCATACTGCCATCAAAGCGGTAAATAGTCTTCCTTTTTTTATTGGAAAGGGATTAAATCCTCGTTTGCTGGATAACGCAACTGAAAAAATTACGATTCTAACTGATGCTGTCCCTTCTTTTCATGTAGAACCAATCGATCTTTCTATTCTAAATTTAATTCCGTCTAATAAAGAAATTACTTTGGCTGTAGACGAATCGCATTCGCTTGGGATTTTGGGTACTAATGGTTGCGGGATTTTTTCGAATATTGATCTTCCCAATATTAAAAGAAAAATCATGCTGTCCTCTTTAGGTAAAGCTTTCGGATTAACAGGAGGCGTAATTGCTAGTGATTCTGAATTTATTAATCAGATGGCAGTTCACGATACTTTTGTTTCCAGTGCCGGAATGAATGCGGCATTTGTACAAACTATGGCTGATGCGTCATCAATCTATTTGCAACAGCATCAAAAATTAAATGACAATTTAAAATACATAGAAGCTCATTTGATTAAAAATAGAGCAGTTCATTTTGATCCAGATTATCCCTTAATTTATCCTGAAATCGAAGGAATAAATGAAATTTTCACTGCGAACAAAATCATAGTAACCAATTTTAAATACCCAACGGACACCAAGGATTTAAATCGAATTGTAATTACTGCCAATCACAAAAAAGAAGATTTGGATAAAATAATTCACATTCTGAACCAAAACCAATTCTAAATCTAAAATTGTGGTGCAATTGCTTTTTAACCGTACCTTTGTAAAAAATTAGAATATGATGACAAACAACGATATCTTTAAAAAACTTCGCGTAGCTTTAATGTTGCGTGACGATCAAATAGTTGAAATATTAGAATTAGTAGATTTTAGAATCACTAAATCAGAATTGGGTGCTTTTTTCCGTGATGAAAAACATGAGAATTATATGGAATGTGGCGACCAAGTGCTGCGTAATTTCTTAAATGCTTTAGTAATTCACTTGCGTGGAACGAAAGAAAATCCAAAAAACCCAAACGATGTTTTAGCTAAACACAAAGCTCAAATTCCTGTAAAAGAAGGAGCTTTAGAAAGACCTGAATTTAAAGCAAAGCCACGAGACGAAGATAAATCAAGAGGTGATGAAAGTCCTTCAAAATCGAAGCCTGCAGCTAAGAAACCGTTCAAAAAACAATTTTCAAAAGGAGCTCCAAAAGTTCAAATAGTGGAGAAAGTGAAATTTAATTTCGGAAAGAATAAAAAATCATAAGTAGTGCAGATTTGTTTGCTTCTACTAAATTATACTAAAAAATCCTGAACGAGAGTTCAGGATTTTTTTTGTATCTTTAAAAGTGTCTCATCAAAAAAAACTTTAAGAACTACAGCTTAACATAGAACACCCCACTTTATCTCTAGCCCAATCCGGTCTTTTGGTAAACCATTTTTGAAAATTAGACTGTTCATCATAGGGTTTTTTAAGCATTTCAAATAGTTCATTTAGCAAAGAATAATTTCCCTTATCTGCATCTTCAATACACAATTGCGCCATATAATTTCGCAATACATATTTTGGATTTATGCTATTCATTTGCTCTTTTCTTTCAGAATCCGAGAGTATTTCTTCATTGATTCGAGTTTTGTAATTCTCAAACCATTCGTGCCAATCTTTCAAGATAGTTTCATTCAAATCCTTTTCGTTGTAGAAAGCATCTTTTATTGTATTGAAAGCTGTTGTTGCTGTATCATCTTTAGTAACATTACCTAGATTTCTAAAGAAAATAGTCATATCGGTTTCTACCAATTGAAGCAGTTGAGTTAAACTTTCAATTAAAATTGCGTCAGTTTCTTTTTTGATTTGGAAACCGAGTTTATTTTGCATCATATTCAAATACTCTTTTTCGTAATCAAGACTAAAAGCATCCAAAATAGTTTCAAGAGGTTTAGCATCCTGAATCAAAGGATACAAAGCGTTAGCCAATTGATACAAATTCCACAGCGCAATTTCAGGTTGATTGCCAAAACGGTATCTTTTATGCTGTCTATCAGTTGTATTGGGAGTCCAGTTAGAGTTGTAATCTTCCAACCAACCGTAAGGGCCGTAATCAATAGTGATGCCGTGAATAGACATATTATCGGTATTCATAACTCCATGAACAAAACCAACGCGTTGCCAATGCACAATCATGTTCAATGTAGTTTGGGTAACTTCATGAAAAAAGTCTAGATATTTCCCGACACCTTCTCCCTGAATATGAGGGAAATGATGTTTGATAGTAAAATCAGCTAATAATTTGAGATTAATATAGTCTTTACGAGAAGAAAATAATTCGAAGCTACCAAAACGAATAAAAGAAGGAGCCACTCTACAAACGATTGCACCTTTTTCGAAGGCAGGATTTCCATTATACAAAACATCACGCAATACTTGATCGCCAGAAAGCATTAGCGAAAGCGAACGTGTTGTTGGAACACCCAAATAATGCATTGCCTCTGCGCACAAATACTCTCGAATGGAAGATCGTAAAACTGCAAAACCATCCGCTGTTCGGGAATATGGTGTAGGCCCTGCGCCTTTTAACTGCAAAGTATACGTTTCGTTGCCATGAACAACTTCGGTTAAATTGATGGCACGACCGTCTCCTAATTGCCCAGCCCAATTCCCAAATTGATGCCCAGCATAACACAATGCAAATGGTTTTGTTTCTGGATAAACGGTGCTTCCTGAAAAAGTATTTAGAAAATCAGGAGAAAGTATATCTTCAGGAGAAAGACCAATAGCATTTGCCACCTCATTTGAAGCATGAATTAGTGAAGGATTTGAAGGTATTTTGGGCAATACATACGAATAAAAAGCTTGCTCTACCTGTCTTGGCGCATTGATTTCACTTGGGTCAGCAGGCAACTCGCTTATAAAATTATTTTGTATATGAAGTTTCATTTCTTAACAGATTAATATAAACTAGGAATAATTAAACTAGTACAATGTAAAGATATTCGATACTACACACATAATTGAACTCTTTTGATAATTTTAATTTATAACTAAAATCGTTTCGCTTATAACATAAAAAATTCCATTTATAGTATTATCCGTAAAGTATACTGCATAAAAAAATCCTGAGCTTTCACTCAGGATTTTTTTAATATATAATTATTTTCTAAATTAAGAAAGAGCCGCTTTTACTTGGTCAGCTGCTTCTTGAAATTCAACAGCAGATAAAATTGGCATTCCTGAATTATCGATTAATTCTTTTGCAATAGCTGCATTTGTACCTTGTAAACGAACAATGATTGGTACTTTAATTGCATCTCCCATATTTTTGTAAGCATCAACAACTCCTTGTGCCACACGGTCACAACGAACAATTCCACCAAAAATATTAATTAAAATTGCTTTTACGTTTTGATCTTTTAAGATAATACGGAAAGCCGTTTCAACACGTTTTGCATCAGCAGTTCCACCTACGTCAAGGAAGTTAGCAGGCTCAAAACCAGCATACTTGATTAAATCCATAGTTGCCATAGCTAAACCAGCTCCGTTCACCATACATCCTACTGTACCGTCAAGATCTACATAGTTTAAACCTACTTCTTTTGCTTCAACTTCGATTGGGTTTTCCTCACGAACGTCACGCATATCAGCATATTTCTTTTGTCTGTATAAAGCATTATCATCGATATTTACTTTAGCGTCAACAGCCATGATTTTATTATCAGATGTTTTTAAAACCGGGTTGATTTCAAACATCGAAGCATCAGATCCAATATAAGCATTGTATAAAGAATCGATGAATTTCACCATTTCTTTGAACGCATTTCCAGAAAGACCTAAGTTAAAAGCAATTCTTCTTGCTTGAAAACCTTGTAATCCAACAGAAGGATCAATTTCTTCGGTAAAAATTAAATGTGGTGTGTGTTCCGCAACTTCTTCAATATCCATTCCACCTTCTGTAGAATACATAATCATGTTACGACCTGTAGCTCTATTCAATAAAACAGAAACATAAAACTCAGAAGTTTCACTTTCACCAGGATAATAAACATCTTCAGCGATTAAAACTTTATGTACTTTTTTACCTTCAGCAGAAGTTTGAGGTGTTACCAATTGCATTCCAATGATTTGTGTTGCAATTTCTTCTACTTGTTGTAAGTTTTTGGCAAGCTTAACTCCACCACCTTTACCACGTCCACCTGCATGAACTTGGGCTTTTACTACGTACCAACTTGTACCGGTTTCGGTAGTTAATTGTTTTGCAGCAGCAACGGCTTCTACTGGACTATTAGCAACGATTCCGCGTTGAATGCGAACTCCGTAGCTAGCTAAAATCTCTTTTCCTTGATATTCGTGTATGTTCATAATATAGAATTTGTCTGGATTCTGAATTTATTTCAGAATAAAAGTGGCACAAAAATAGCAAAATTAAACTTAACTGCTATTTTTTTTTATTAAATGTAGCGCCTAAATTTGTATATTTCTAGCTAATCATTGGTCGACGCAAAAAATATAAAAAATAACAAACATTTTGTTATAATTCTAAAACAAAAATCTTCAGTAAAATAATTCTTTCAAAATAATTGACATAAGTCCTTTTAATCGGTTTTCTTTTTATAGAAAAATCAATTGAACTGTATTTAAATACAATTATTGTGATTTATCGTACCTTTTTCTACTATTACTGTAAAAATACATTCAATTTGGCTTTTACACTCATTATATGTTACTAAATCTTTAATTTTGTAAAAAAAATATTAAGCATGAAAGTTAAAGAACAAGGCCTTTATTTGCCCGAATTTGAACATGATAATTGTGGCGCAGGATTTATTTGTAATTTGAATGGAATTAAGTCTAATGATATTATCCATAAAGCACTAGATATCTTAATAAAGTTAGAGCATCGTGGAGCTGTTAGTGCGGATGGAAGAACCGGAGATGGAGCAGGAATTTTATTTGACATCCCTCATATATTTTTCAAGAAAGTATGTGATTTTGAAATCCCTGAAGCGAGACAATATGCAGTAGGAATGGTTTTTATGCCTAAAAGTATAAACCAAGTAGCTTTTTGTAAAACAACTTTTGAGGATTCTATACGCAATCAAAATTTAGAAATTCTAGGGTGGAGAGATGTTCCTGTAGATATTTCTAATTTAGGACAAATTGCGGCTGAAAAAGAACCAACTGTAAAACAAGTATTTGTTAGTAAAAATGGATTGGACCTTACAGAACAACAATTTAACGCCAAAATGTTTGCTGCAAGAAAAATTGCAGAACATACTATAAGAAATTCAAGAACTTCAGAAAGTCATATGTTCTATTTCTCTAGTTTTTCAACAACTACCATTATATATAAAGGGTTGTTGATGCCAGAAGACATTAGCCGTTATTATACTGATTTATCTGATACTGATTTAGTTACCAGATTAGCTTTGGTTCACCAACGCTTTTCAACAAATACGTTTCCTTCATGGGAATTAGCACAACCATTTAGATACATGTGTCATAATGGAGAAATCAATACCCTTCGTGGTAACATTAGCAGAATGCGTGCTCGTGAAGAATTGATGCAAAGTGATGTATTTGGTGATGATTTAAAAAAATTATTCCCTATTATATTAGAAGGAAAATCGGATTCAGCTTCTATGGATATGGTTGTCGAATTGTTATTGATGACTGGACGCTCTTTACCTGAAGCAATGATGATGGTGGTTCCTGAAGCTTGGGAAAAACACCAAACCATGTCGGAAGACAAAAAAGCATTTTACGAATATAATGCTTGTATCATGGAACCTTGGGATGGTCCAGCTTCTATACCTTTTACAGATGGTAACGTTATCGGTGCCTTATTGGATAGAAATGGTTTGAGACCTTCTCGTTATACACTTACAAAAAGTGGTTTCGTAATTATGTCTTCAGAAATTGGTGTTCTTGATATCAAACCGGAAGATGTAGTGCAACATGGTCGTTTAGAGCCAGGAAAAATGTTTTTGGTTGACATGAACGAGGGTAGAATCATCGAAGATGATGAGATAAAAAATTCAGTAGTTACCAAGCGTCCATACAAAAAATGGTTAGATGAGAATTTATTGCAATTAGCTCAAATTCCTTATACTAATAATCCAATCCCAACCGAAAAAATAGACTTTGAAACAAGACAACGTTTATTTGGTTACACAATTGAGGATTTAAAAACAATCATAAACCCAATGGGAGCTCAAGGTAACGAAGCCTTAAGTTCTATGGGTAATGATACCCCATTAGCGGTTTTATCAGATCAACCACAATTATTATACAACTATTTCAAACAATTATTTGCTCAGGTTACCAACCCACCATTGGATGGTATTCGTGAAGAAATCATTACTGATATCAGTTTAGCAATTGGTGGAGATTATAATATCTTTGATATTGTTCCAAAACATTGCAAGAAACTAAAAATCCAAAATCCAGTTATTTCAAATGAGGATTTAGATAAAATAAGAAATATCGATCATGATGATTTCAAATCGGTTACTATTTCTACTTTGTACGATATCGAAAAAGGAGTAAATGGATTGGAACGCGCTTTGGAGAGAGCAGTTAAAGCTACATTTAAAGCTGTTTCAGAAGGATGTAATATCGTGATCATTTCTGACAGGGGTGTAAGCGAAAAAATGGCTCCAATACCAATGTTATTGGCTTGTTCATACATTCATCATTCACTAAATATTCTACAAGTTCGTTCAAAATTTGGAATCATAATTGAATCTGCTGAACCACGCGAACCGCATCATTTTGCATTATTATTTGGTTATGGTGCAAGTGCAATAAATCCTTATATGGTAAATGAAATCATTCATGATCAAGTTAACCAAGGTTTTATTACTGGTATAAAAGCGGATTATGCTATCAAAAATTATAACAAAGCGATAGCAAAAGGAATTCTTAAAATCATGAACAAAATTGGTATCTCTACTTTACATTCATATAGAGCGGCCCAAATTTTTGAAATTTTAGGATTAAATAAAACATTCACTTCTAAATATTTCCCTTACACACCTTCTAGAATTGAAGGAATTGGATTAAATGAAGTAGAAAAAGAAATCAAAAAAAGATATCAAAAAGCTTTCCCAAATTCAAAAGTAGCCAATTTATTGCCGCTTGAAATTGGAGGTGTCTACAGATGGAGAAGAACTGGTGAAAAACACATGTTCAACCCAACAACAATTTCTAAATTACAACAGGCTGTACGATTAAATAGCCCAGAAAGTTATAAGGAATATTCCAATATGGTGAATGACCAAAGTAAAAACCTAATGACTATTAGAGGTTTATTTGAATTTAATAATTTGGACCCAATTTCTATTGACGAAGTAGAGCCTTGGACCGAAATTGTAAAAAAATTCAAAACTGGTGCCATGTCTTATGGATCAATCAGTCAGGAAGCTCATGAAAACTTGGCAATTGCCATGAATAGAATTGGAGGAAAAAGTAATTCTGGAGAAGGTGGAGAAGATTCAAAACGTTTCCAAAAAGACTTAAATGGTGATTCTAGAAATAGCGCTATTAAACAAGTCGCTTCAGGAAGATTTGGTGTATCTATTAACTATTTGACAAGTGCCAAAGAGATTCAAATAAAAATGGCTCAAGGTGCAAAACCTGGAGAAGGTGGACAATTACCTGGAGAAAAAGTAGTGCCTTGGATTGCCGCTGTGAGAAATTCAACGCCTTATGTTGGACTAATTTCACCTCCGCCACATCACGATATTTACTCTATTGAAGATTTATCTCAATTGATTTTTGATTTAAAAAATGCCAATCGTGAAGCACGTATTAACGTTAAGTTAGTTTCTGAAGTTGGTGTTGGAACAATTGCCGCAGGTGTTGCTAAAGCAAAAGCCGATGTGATTTTGATTTCAGGATACGATGGAGGAACCGGTGCTGCACCATTAACTTCACTACAACATACAGGTATTCCTTGGGAACTTGGACTTGCCGAAGCACAACAAACTTTAATCTTAAATGATTTAAGAAGTCGTGTAGTTTTAGAATGTGACGGACAATTAAAAACAGGACGTGATGTAGCTATTGCTGCTTTACTTGGAGCTGAAGAATTTGGTTTTGCAACAGCACCGTTAGTAGCGTCTGGTTGTATCATGATGAGAGCTTGTCACTTGAATACTTGTCCCGTTGGTATCGCAACGCAAGATCCTGAATTGAGAAAAAATTTCAAAGGAACTCCGGAACATATCATTAACTTCATGTATTTTATTGCTGAGGAGTTGAGAGAAATCATGGCACAATTAGGTTTTAGAACACTTAAAGAAATGGTGGGACAATCTCAAAAATTGAATGTCAACAAAGCCATCAAACATTACAAAGCTAGTGGATTAGATTTATCTACTATTTTATATAAACCAGAAAAAGCTAAAGTAGTTCCAAATCACAATACGACTACACAAGATCATGCTTTAGATAATGTACTTGATTTTCAAATTATAAAAGCTGCTATTCCTTCTATTTATAGAAAAGAAAAAACAAGAGTTACTTTTGATATCAAAAATACAGATCGTTCTGTAGGTGCAATATTAAGTAATGAGATTTCAAAAATATATGGAGAACAAGGTTTACCTGAAGACACTATATTAGTTGATTTTGAAGGTTCTGCCGGACAAAGTTTTGGTGCTTTTGCAACAAATGGTTTGTCATTCAAAATTCATGGAAACTGTAATGATTATTTAGGAAAAGGACTTTCCGGTGGTAAATTAATTATCAAAGTCCCTCCTACTGCAACATTCAAGCCCGAAGAAAATATCATCATTGGTAACGTTGCACTTTACGGAGCAATTACTGGGGAAGCCTATATCAACGGTATGGCTGGAGAACGTTTTTGTGTTAGAAATTCTGGAGCAACAGCAGTTGTTGAAGGAATTGGAGATCATGGATGCGAATATATGACTGGTGGAACTGTAGTAGTTCTAGGAAAAACTGGAAGAAATTTTGCTGCAGGTATGAGTGGTGGTATTGCTTATGTTTTTGATCCAAATAAAAAATTCGATGCTACTTTATGTAATATGGAAATGGTTGCTTTTGAAACATTAGAAGAAGAGGACATAACAAAACTGAGACGTTTAATTAAAAATCATTCTATGTACACCAATAGTCCTTTGGCAAAAAGAATTTTGGAAGATTGGAAAAATCAACAAAAACACTTTATTAAAGTGATGCCAACAGATTACAAGAAAGCATTGAAAAGATTAGCAGAAGAAAAGCAAATAGAAGAACTAATAGCATAGTCATGGGTAAGATAGGTGGATTTAAAGAATATAATAGAACTGACGAAAATAATATAGCTGTTGTAGAACGTGTATCAAACTATAATGAGTTTACAATTCCGTTAGAAAAAGATAAAATAAAAGAGCAAGGTTCAAGATGTATGGATTGTGGAATTCCTTTTTGCCATAGTGCTTGTCCGTTAGGAAATTTGATTCCTGATTTCAATGACATGGTGCATCAAGAGGAATGGGAAAGTGCATTGGAGATTTTGCAATCAACAAACAATTTTCCTGAATTCACAGGAAGATTATGTCCTGCTCCATGTGAAAAATCATGTGTTTTGGGTATAATCAGTGAACCGGTAGCTATTGAAAATATTGAAAAAAATATTGTCGAAAGAGGTTTCGCAGAAGGATGGATAAAACCACAAATTCCAGCGACAAGAACAGGCAAAACGGCAGCTGTAATAGGCTCTGGTCCTGCTGGTTTAGCGGCTGCACAACAATTAAATCGTGCTGGACATACCGTTACCGTTTTTGAAAGAGACAATGCAATTGGTGGTTTATTACGTTACGGAATTCCAAATTTCAAATTAGAAAAAGGAATTATCGACAGACGTGTGGCTATTCTTGAAGCTGAAGGAATTGTATTTAAAATCAATGTAAACGTTGGTGTAAATTTCAGTATTGAAGAATTAAATTCTTTTGATTCAATCGTATTATGTGGTGGTGCAACTGAAAGAAGAAGCTTACCTACAAAAGGAATTGAAAGTAAAGGAGTTATTCAAGCTATGGACTTTTTAACACAACAAACTAAAGTGTTATACGGAGAATCAATTCCGGATCAAATCAAAGCTACTGGTAAAGATGTTATCGTTATTGGTGGTGGAGATACTGGATCGGATTGTGTTGGAACTTCAAATAGACATGGTGCAAAATCGGTTACTAATTTTGAGATTTTACCAAAACCACCAGTTGGAAGAAGTGAAACCACTCCTTGGCCATTTTGGCCGTTACAATTAAAAACTTCATCTTCTCATGAAGAAGGTTGTGACAGAAACTGGTTAATCAATACCAAAGAATTCATTTCTAATGAAAAAGGTGAATTAACTGGATTGAAAACCGTTGAAGTAGCTTGGAAAATGACACCTGGACAAAGACCAGAATTGATAGAAAAAGAAGGATCTGAAAAAATCTGGCCATGTGATTTAGCTTTATTAGCACTTGGATTTACAGGTCCTGAAAAAACATTAAGTGATCAATTAGGATTGGAAGTAGATTTTAGAAGTAACTACAAAGCAAATAATTATCAAACAAATGTTCCTCATATATTTACTGCTGGTGACATGAGAAGAGGACAATCCCTAATTGTTTGGGCAATATCTGAAGGTCGTGAAGCTGCTAGAGAAGTAGATAATTATTTAATGGGTTTCACCAATTTACCAACGAAAGGTAACGGAGATTTACCTAATTTATAATAAAAAGTAATTTTACAAAATCCCTTGATAAATATTTTTATCAAGGGATTTTTAGTTTATAAAAGTTATAAAAAACAAATAAATGACATTAAATGTTACAAAAATAACATTTTGTTATATTTTGTTAAAACCTTTATTTTTATTTGTTTGTATTGATAAAGAATAATAAATTTGCCTAAAAATAGAATCAAAATGCAAGGAAAAGACTTATTACAATTAGCAGAACAATTCGGTAGTCCGATATATGTTTATGACGCTGAAAAAATACAATCTCAATACAACAGATTAACAAAAGCTTTTTCAAAAGTAGATAAGTTGCGCATTAATTATGCAATGAAGGCCCTTTCAAATGTGGCCATACTTCAATTACTTAGAGAAATGGGATCTGGTTTAGACACTGTATCTATTCAAGAAGTATTGTTAGGACTTCATGCAGGATATGACCCTGAAAAAATATTTTATACACCCAATGGAGTATCCCTTGAAGAAATTGAAGAAGTTTCTGCTATGGGAGTACAAATCAACATAGATAACTTATCTATACTGGAACAATTCGGTACAAAATACCCTAATGTTCCTGTATGTATTCGCATCAATCCTCACGTAATGGCGGGTGGAAATGCTAATATATCTGTTGGACATATTGATAGTAAATTTGGTATTTCTGTTCACCAGTTACCACATTTGGTTCGTATTGTTGAAAATACCAAAATGAATATTGTAGGTATTCACATGCATACTGGCTCCGATATTCTTGATATCGAAGTGTTTTTATATGCAGCAGAGATCTTATTTGATGCGGCAAAAAACTTCAAAAATCTTGAATTTTTAGACTTTGGAAGCGGATTTAAAGTACCCTACAAAAAGGATGATATCGAAACCGACATTGAAGAATTAGGAAAGAAACTTTCAAAAAGATTCAATGCTTTTTGTGCGGAATACGGTAAGGAACTGACATTAATATTTGAACCAGGAAAATTTTTAGTAAGTGAAGCTGGTTTCTTTTTAGCCAAAGTTAATGTGGTAAAACAAACGACATCAACTGTTTTTGCAGGAATAGACAGTGGTTTTAATCACTTAATAAGACCTATGTTTTATGGTTCTCAGCATCATATTGAAAACATATCACACCCAAAAGGGAAAGAACGTTTTTATTCTGTAGTTGGATATATCTGTGAAACAGATACTTTCGCTAATAATAGAAGAATCACCGAAATAAAAGAAGGCGATATTTTATGTTTTAGAAATGCGGGAGCCTATTGTTTCTCTATGGCATCAAATTACAATTCAAGATACAAGCCCGCAGAGGTATTGTGGTTAAAAGGTGAAGGGCATTTAATACGTGCACATGAAACCTTTGAAGATTTATTGAAAAATCAAATCCCATTAACTATAGCTGCAACCGCTGTTTAAGTAAAAATAAAAATCCCATCTCATTTAAACGAGATGGGATTTTTTATTAAAACATGTCTAGTCCTGAAATAGTGATACAGGATTAATAAAAATAAAAATACAATTTTTAAACAGTAGTAAGCAACAGTTTACTACTGTTTTTTATTTTATAGGTTCTCATTTTAATTTGTT